>JBNJCY010000129.1:0-6315 GCA_051744325.1 Actinomycetota bacterium | reverse complement strand
ACATCGCAGGAACCATTCGGACATCGGTCACGACCTACTTGAGCACTCAGACGCCAGATGCCAAGCACTACCCGGTGATCGAGTGGATACGCGACTCATTCGGAAACCAGCCGTCGGACATGTCATCTCCGGCACTGTTCCGTTGAGAACCGACGGCGCCGTAGCTGTCGCCGACACGTTCCACCGCGCGGACAACTGCCACCTTGTCAGGAAGAGAGATCGTCAACGACTTCAAGCTGTGCTGCGCTCGTGAGGACGCAGACAACGCCCACGTGAGTGTGAGTGATGTCCGAAGCCGTGCATGTGGTGCTGCAGAAGCCTGGAGTTGGACTTGCTGGAACACACCATCTACGGGCATGTTGCGTTTGGGTGTGCCTCAGCGCACTTGTGCAAGATCTACAAGGAGGTCACGGTGGCCATGGACACCGGGAACCGTGGTGGTCAGTGGCGCTACCATGTGGGCGACTTCCGGATTCTTGCAGTGATCGACGACAAGGCACTCATCGTTGTGGCCCTGACCGTCGGCCATCGCAGCGAGATCTACTGAGCATCGCGAGGACGCAGCACGCCGGGTCACGGTCGGGTGAGCCGGCCCCAGAGCCAGGACGGACCGATCGATTCCCCTCCCGCCGCCGTGACACGTTGGCGAAGACGGCGATCCGCAGTGACCACCTCGACGGCGGCGCCCGTCGCACGCCATGCCCGCACCTCTTCCACGATCGCGTCATCCCCCTCGCCGTGGGCGTGGACACACAGGATCCCATCGGCCTCACCCGGTGGCTGCCCGCGTCGGGCGGCTCCCTCAAGGACGAGCACGACAGCGTCGTGATCCAGGTCAGCCCTGGCGAGCGTTGCGTGCAGTTGCGCGGCCGCTCCTGCACGGTTATGCCACCAGCCGTCAGGCCTGCTGCCGACGACATTCGCTCCGTCGACGATCAGCACGCGCATCCCGGACCTCCTTCCTTCACGGTACGCGCGTCCCGCTGGGGCACGCACCCCTGGGAGCACCCGCCCAGATCACCATCCCGGGGATGGCTGTGAGCGACCCCTTCGACGACGACGCGGGGGATGTTGCGGCACCAGCCACAAACGGCTGCGTCAGGAAGAGATGTGACATCAGAATTGACGCCAGACGGATACTTTCCCTCCCGTCCGACCTCTACGAGCTGGCTGGCCTGTCGGATTCCCTGCAGCACGGCGATTGCTGGCGATGGTGTCTCGCAGGGGTGATCCGGCGAAGTGTTATCCGGCGAAGGTAACCTTCGGCGGTGGCAGAACCCGCTCACCGGAGCCGTAGAGTGCGCGCTTCGCGACAAATGAGTGCGTGTGGTAGCACAAGTGCTACCATGATGCCGTGAAGAGTGTCGGTTTGAGAGAACTCCGCCAAGACGCCTCCGACCTGGTACGCCGCGTCCAGGCCGGGGAGGAGATCACAATCACCGTCTCCGGTCGACCGAGCGCACGACTCGTCCCGGCACACGCGACTCAGTGGCGATCCTGGGCCGAGATCGCCGACCTGTTCCGAGGCCCTGATGACCGCGAGTGGGAGCAGGACCGACAGTTCCTCGACCACGACTTGCGCGACCCCTGGGTTGAACAGTGAACAGCGCTTCCGAGCGTCCTGAGCGGGCCATCCTCGACACCAGCGTGATCATCGCCAGCGATGTCGCGCCGCTCCCCGGTGTGCTCGCGATCAGTGTGATCACCTTGGCTGAACTCCAGTTCGGGGTACTGGTCGCGAGGACTGCGGCGGTCCGCGCGGAACGACTGCGCCGGCTCAGCGTCCTGCAGAAGCATTTCGACGCGTTGCCCGTCGACGAGGCGGTAGCGGTCAGCTACGGCCAACTCGCGGCCGCCGTGGTCGATGCTGGCCGCCAACCAAGGCGACGAGCGATGGACCTGCTCATCGCTGCTACCGCTCACGCCCACGGTGCGCGCCTGTACACCCGCGACATCAACGACTTTGCCGGGCTGGAGAACCTCGTGGACATTGCCGCCGTTTGACCTCTGGTGCGATTGCCAATTTGCTCATGGGGTCAGCGCACAGATTGATGAACAGGGCGGCGACACAATCGCGGCGGTGGGGGCCATGACGTCCACGCCTGGGTTCATCAGGTACGTGCGCGTGATGGTTCTTGCTGTTCCGGGCAGATCCCAGATGCATCGCAACCGAGCCGGCATCAGGGGGTGGACGGCATCCAGCAGGTCGACGGACGAGATTTCCCAACTCCGATGACTGCAGCTCGGTTGTGGTGTGTCGGCTCAGGCGGGACCGCTGACGTTCCTGGAGTGGTGATCAGTCGACCGAGGGGGCATCGTGCGTTGGGCACCAAGCTCGTGGAGCAACTCGAATGGCACTGGGACAACCAGATGCGGCGACGCCTGGACGGGCTCAGCGACGGGGAGTACTTCTGGGAGCCGGTCCCCGGATGGAGCGTGCGACCTGCTCCCTCGTCGTCGCAGCGTCAGGATCCCGGCCACATGCAGGTGGGAGGGGGCGACTTCCTGATCGACTTCGCCTGGCCGGAGCCGCAGCCCGCACCGGTCACGACCATCGCCTGGCGCCTCAGCCACATCCTGGTGGGTGTGCTGGGGCTCAGGATCGCCAGCCACTTCGGCGGCGCGCCGCACGACTACCGCACCTACGCATACCCCACCAGCGCCGAGGAGGCACTGCGTCGGCTGGACTGCTGCGCGACCTCTACCCGGGACTGACAGGGCCGCACGGCGAAGGGCTCCACCCGCGGTCGGCCGGGGCGTGATCGTTCGCGGGACCGACCTGGTGGTCGGCTGAGAACGCGGGAGCTGAGGGACTCAGTGGTGGTGATGGTGTTCTGCGGGGCCGGCCGCCACGACGGCGCTCAGCGAGACGGTTGGGGCAGCGAGCAGCATCGGGATCACGATCTCGTTCTCCTTGGCTTGGTGCGCCTGGAAGACGTGGAACAGCGAGCGGGCATACCCGGCGGCCAGCGCCAGATCGTCAGAGGCGTGGAACGCACCCGCCAACTGGGTGATGGTGCCGTGTTCGCGGGTCAGTACGTCGATTAGCGCAGCCCCCTCGGACAGGCCTGCCGCAGCCGCGTACGTCGTGGACTCTTCCTCGGCGGCGTGCGGCAACAACACCTCGTGCACCCATTCGATGAGTGGCTCCTTGGCTGCCGCAGCATCTCCGGTTGCTGCCAGCAGGTCGGTGGTCAACCGGTCCAATTGGTCGACCATTACGGCGTGATGGGCCAGCAACTCATCTGCGAGTTCGCGATCCTGGGCCTGAGTGGTGTTCAGAAGGTCTGCCATGAGTCTCACTTCGGTTCTGTGTCATGCCCAGGGCCATTCCCCGGACACCAGCAAGTATGTGCCTCTCCACCCGTGGTCAGCCCCGACGGCCGAGCCCTCCCTCAAGGCGCGCGAGACCCCGCTGAACTGAGCCGTGCAGCTGCCGGGCCGCGTCGCCGTCGCGTAGGGCGGTGGAGCTCAGGCCGGAACTGACGATCCCGAAGAGCGCGCCGACGACCAGCCGCACGGTCTCGACGTCGTCGCCGTCCGGCGCGGGGACCGCCTCGAGGATCTTGTCCCCGACGGCGGACCACACCTGCCACTGTGCCTCCCGTACATACGGCAAGAGTTGCGGATGCTCCGCTGCCAGGGTGGCCACCTCGGTGAGCAGCCTGAGCGCCCCGGTCCTGAGCTGGTGCTCCACAAGGTGTCGGGCGAGGTCGAGCACGTCCACGGCTTCCGGCGGGTCCCATTCGGCGAGGGCCGTTTCAACGCTCTGCACCACGACCGCCGCGACGGCGGCTTCCTTGCACGGGTAGTAGTTCGAGAACGTGCGCCGGGACACCTCCGCCTCGGCGACGATGTCCTCCACGGTGACCTCACCCAGCCCACGGTCGCGGACCTGCTCGAACGTGATCCGGGCGAGCCGTCGTGCGACCGCGGCCCGCTTCGCGTCTCGCAGTCCGGAAGTCACCGCACCAGTGTTTCATGAAGCGGCGAAGGAGCCGGCGTGGCCGCCCTGGGCTCGGTGGGAGCGGGCGCGATCTCGAGCCGGGCGCCCTCCAGGTCCAGGTCGGGCAGGATGCGGTCCAGCCACTTGGGTAGCCACCACGCCTTGTCGCCCGCGAGGTGGAGGACCGCAGGGATGAGCGTCATGCGGATGAGGAACGCGTCGATGAGGATTCCGGCGGACAGGGCGAAGCCGAACTGGCGGATCATGGCGTCGTCGCTGAGTACGAAGCCGGCGAAGACGGAGACCATGATGATCGCGGCCGCCACCACGACTCGGCTGGCGTGGTGGAACCCCTCGACCACGGCCTTCCGGGCGGACTCGCCGTGGACGTGGACCTCGCGGATCGAGGTGCCGAGGAAGACCTGGTAGTCCATGGCCAGCCCGTAGAGGATGCCGGTGGCCATGATTGGCAGGAAGCTCAGCACGGGTCCTTCCCGGTCCATGCCCACGAGCCAGGTGAAGTCTGGATTGCCGAAGGCGGTCACCACGAGCCCCAGGGTGGCGCCGATGGACAGGAGGAAGCCGCCCGTCGCGGCCAGGGGGACCAGCAGGGAGCGGAACACCAGGAGCAGGATGGCGAGCGACAGGAGCGCCACCAGCGCCAGGTAGACAGGAATGGCGTCCCGCAGCGACTCGGAGAGGTCGATGTTGATGGCGGTCAGCCCGGTCACGCCGATCTCCTCGACGTCGGCGATCTCGCTACCGCGAATGGCGTGGACGAGGTCGGCGGTGCCGGGGTCGGTCGGCCCGGCGGCGGGGACGACGGTGTAGAGGACCAGGGACCTGTCCTCCGAGGTTCCCATGAGGCGGACGTTGTCGGCACTGTCGTGGTCGGCGAGTTCGGTCTGCCACGCCTCGAGGCGGTCCTGGTCCACGGCGTCGGAATCCGCCGGCGTCAGCGCGACGACCAAGGGTGCGTTGGCACCCTCGCCGAGGGCATCACTCACCGCATCGTAGGCCGTCCGTTGCTCCGACCCGGGAGCGGCGACGGCGCCGGACGGCATGCCGAGTTCCATCTGGCCGGCCGGGATTGCCAGGGCACCGAGCCCCAGCGTGACGAGCACGATGGTCAGGATCGGCCGGGCCGTGATGGCGGTGATCCACCGTTGGGCTGCCCGACCGAAGCGCGAGTGCTCGTCCCGCGGCTCGGCCCGGGCCTGATGCTTGTGTGCCGCACGTCGCCGCCTGCGTCCGAGCAGCCCGAGGAGGGCGGGCAGCGCGGTCAGTGCCAGTGCGACGGCGAGCGTCACGGTGACCGCGGCCGTGACCGCCATCGTCGAGACGAAGCCCATCCCCAGGGTCAGCAGGCCCAGCAGGGCGATGACGACGGTGCCGCCCGCGAAGAGGACCGCACCACCCGCGGTGGCGACCGCGCGGGCGGTGGACTCGATGGTGTCGAGTCCGAACCGGACCTGCAGGGAGCGCTGCTTGTGCACGATGAACAGGGCGTAGTCGATCCCGACGGCAAGGCCCAGCATCAGCCCGAGGGCGGGGGTGGACGTGGTCATCTCGAAGTTCGCCGAGAGGGCGTAGGCGCCACCGACGCCGATGAACACCCCCACCAGCGCCAGGAGGATGGGCAGTCCGGCCAGCACGAGCGAGCCGAGCGTGACGACCAGGACCACCGCTGCGATGGCCAGGCCGATGGCCTCGTGTCCGCCGATCGGTGCCTCGAGGGGCTGCAGGGAACTGCTTGCGACAACGATGAGCCCTTCGTCGGCCACCATCGTGTCGATCGACGCCATCAGGTCGTCCAGGCTCCCGGCAGGAAGGTCGGAGACCTGCTCGGCGAGCTGGACCGAGGCGATCGCGGCGGTGCCGTCGTCGGAGACCAGCACGGACGGGCGCACGCCGTCGGAGGTGACGAGCTCGGTGCCGCGGGGCGACGTGCCACCCAGCAGGGAATCCAGCCGCCCCAGTGCGTCGGCTGTCGCCGTCGCCGTCGCGGCGTCGACGGCGGCCGCGGGGTCCGTCATCCCGTCCTCGGGAGCGGGGAGCACGCCCAGGTCCATGCCGGCGCGGCTCAGGTCGACCTGCAGCTGTTCCACGTCGGCGAAGAGCTCCGACGCCCCGCTGATCAGTTCGGCGTCCGGTGCCGCCAGGAGATCGCGCGCGGTGACACTGATCGCCTCGATCCGTGGCGCGAGCTGGGCGGCCTGTTCGCTCTGGGCGGCTGGTCCGTCGACCGGTAATCCTGCCTCGAGGGCCTCGAGCAGCTCCTCGATCCGCACGGTCACGTCGTCGGCGACGCGCGCCTCCACGTTCTCGCGGACCGTGGCCTCGACGTCGGCCTGCTGGTCGAGCAGGCG
>JBNJCY010000128.1:0-6327 GCA_051744325.1 Actinomycetota bacterium | reverse complement strand
CCGTGGCGGCCGGCGAGACGGTCACCCCGGTGCTGGTGGTGGGGGAGTCGGCCGACGTCGCCGCCCCCGCCACCCCGCTCACCGAGGACGAGGCGGCGACCCTCCGGGAGTTGATGCGCGGCGTCGTCGAGACCGGGACGTCCACGTTCCTCCAGGACATCCCCGGCGAGCCGGTGGCCGCCAAGAGCGGGACGGCGCAGTGGGGCACAGGCGAACAGGTCCACGCGTGGATGATCGCGTTCCGGGGGGACCTCGCGGTGGCCGTGTTCGTGGAGGACGGGGACTTCGGCACCGCGACCGCCGGTCCGATCCTTGAGGCGTTCCTCCGGAGTGTCCCGTGAGCTGGCGACGGGTGACGTGGGTCGTCGGCGGCCTGGTCGCGGTCACTCTCGGCGCGCTCGTGCTCGCCGCCGGCGCCGGGATCGCCGTCCCGCACCTCACCAGGGCCGGCATGAACTCGACGACGGCGTGGGGCACCCTCGCGCTCCTCACCGGCCTCGCGCTTCTCGCCGCCGGCACCCACACCCTCGCCGTCCGGCTCAGGTGGTGGGGCAGGATCCCCGTGGTCCTCGCCGTCCTCGCCGGCACCCTCGTCATGCTGCTCAGCCTCGGCCCGGCCGTCGCGGCGACCACGGTGCCGCGCGCGTCACTCGCCGCCCTCACTCCTACGCACCGGGGGCTCGCCCACGAGGACGTCCGGTTCCGCTCGGCCGAGGGCGTCCTGCTCTCGGGCTGGTACCTGCCGTCCACGAACGGCGCAGCGGTGGTCCTCCTCCACGGCGCCGGGTCGACGAGGTCCGCCGTGCTCGAGCACGCCACCGTGCTGAACCGGCAGGACTACGGCGTCCTCCTCCTCGACGCCCGCGGCCACGGGCTCAGCGAGGGGCGCGCCATGGACTTCGGGTGGTGGGGCGAGGTGGACGTCCCGGCCGCGGTGACGTTCCTCGCCGCCCGGGAGGAGGTGGACGCGACGCGGATCGGCGTCGTCGGGCTCTCGATGGGCGGCGAGCAGGCGATCGGGGCACTCGCCGTGGACCCGCGCATCCGCGTGGTGGTCGCCGAGGGGGCCACGGGCAGGACGGCCGCGGACAACGCCTGGTACTCCGACGTGTACGGTACGCGGGGCCGCTTGCAGGAGTGGATCGACGGCGTCCGGTACCAGTTCGTGGATCTCCTGACCGAGGCGCCGGAACCCGCCTCACTCCGGTCAGCCGCGGCCGTCGCCTCGCCGCGACCGGTGCTCCTCATCGTGGCGGGGACGGTGCCCGACGAGCGCTACGCGGCGGGCCACATCCGGGCCGGGTCGCCCGGATCGGTGCGGACCTGGGTGGTGGAGGGCGCCCGGCACACGGGGGCGCTGGCCGCCGCCGGCGGGGAGTGGCGGGAGCGGGTGGTGACCTTTCTCGACGCGGCCTTCGCCCGCCCGGTCTCATAGCGGGCGGTGTTGCAGGGCGGTTCGCCGTCGTGCTCGTTCGCGTCGTCGCAGCTCAGGGGCACGGAAGTGATCGCGGCCTTCCAAATTGTGGCGTTTCTTGCCAATTGTTGGCGCCGAGTGACTAAGGTGACAAATATAAGCAGAGGTCATGCTGCCTCCCACTCGAGGTGGCGAGCTGATCCCAGACCGATGGTTTCGACGGAAGGGCTTGTCGATGGACGGCATCACGAGTTGGCTGAGCTTCATCGTCGAGAATGCCGGCGGCGTCGCTGAGGCATCCTGGCAGCATGCGCGCCTGGTACTCATCGTCGTCCTGGTGGCGACGGTGTTCTCCGTGATCCTCGGCATCGCGGTCGAGCACAACGCGACGGCCCGGGCCGTGTCGCTCAGTATCGCCGGGATCTTCCTCACCATCCCGTCTCTCGCGCTGTTCGCCATCTTCATCCCGATCGTGGGAATCGGGAACCCTCCGGCGATGGTCGCTCTCTTCCTGTACGCGATCCTGCCGATCCTGCGGAACACCGTCACGGGCCTGGAGGAGGTCAGCTCGGCGGTGGTCGAGTCCGCCAAGGGGATGGGGATGAGCAAGCGTCAGCAGCTACTGCGTATCCGCCTACCGCTTGCGTGGCCGGTGATCATGGCGGGTGTCCGAGTGTCCAGCCTGTTGGTTGTCGGTGTCGCCGCGATCGCGGTGCTGGTCGGCGGTGACGGCCTCGGGTCGTTCATCCAGGGGGGACTCACTCGACTGGGCCTGCCCGGCAGCGTGGAGGCGGTCTGGGTCGGCACCGTGTTCACGGTCGTGCTCGGCCTGCTGCTTGACCTGGCGTTCGCCTTCGTGCAGCGCCTGACGACCTCACCCGGATTACGGAACTGAAGGAGACCTCCATGAGCGGAAGCTCGATGATCAAGCTCGAACGTGTCACCAAGGTCTATCCCGGTTCCGAGATACCGGCCGTCGAAGAGCTCAACCTCGACGTGATGGAGGGTGAGATCCTCATCCTGGTCGGCCCATCCGGGTGTGGCAAGAGCACGACGTTGCGCCTCATCAACCGCATGATCGAGCCCTCCGGTGGGCGCATCTTCTTCGAGGGTGAGGACGTCACCGATGTCGACGCCGACAATTTGCGCCGCCGGATCGGCTACGTGATCCAGCAGATCGGCCTGTTCCCGCACCAGACCATCGCACAGAACATCGCGACGGTACCCCGGATGCTCGGCTGGAACAAGGCAAAGATCGATGACCGTGTCGACGAGCTCCTCGAACTGGTGGGGCTCGAGCCCGCTGAGTACCGCAGCCGCTATCCGAAGGAACTCTCCGGTGGCCAGGCCCAGCGCATCGGTGTTGCCCGTGCCCTCGGCGCCGATCCTGCGGTCATGCTCATGGACGAACCGTTCGGAGCCATCGACCCGATCACCCGGGACCGGCTCCAGAACGAGTTCCTGCGCGTGCAGGTTGAGCTGCGCAAGACCATCGTCTTCGTCACGCACGACATCGACGAGGCGATCAAGATGGGGGACCGGATCGCCATCCTGGGTGATCGAAGCGTGGTCCGCCAGATCGACACTCCAGAGCGGATCCTGGCACTTCCTGTCGACGACTTCGTCGACGACTTCATCGGCTCAGGTTCCACACTGAAGGGCCTGCACTTCGAGCGAGTCAACGGGCTGAGCCTCAAGCCGTACCCCACGATGACGGTGCGTGACCCGGTTGAGGTCGGTCAGACCGCGCTGTCCACCTCCGGACGGGAGTGGCTGCTGCTGCTCGACGAGGAGCGTCGCCCGTCGCGGTGGTTGCGGAGGGCCGACCTGCGCCCGGGCGGCGACCTGATCTCCCGTGGTCAGAAGATCCGCAGCCGGGTCGAGCACAACGCGACACTGCACGACACGCTGGAGGAGATGCTGAAGTCCTCCACCGGGATGGCGTGCGTGGTCGATTCCCATGGGCGATTCCAGGGCGTCGTGGAGATCGGACATCTCACCGAGGTCATCCGCAGGCTTCGGGTCGAGGCGCAGGAGCACTATCAATCCCTCGGAGCGTCCTCATGAGCGCGGACGGCCTCGAAGACACACCAACACGGGTTCGGGTCGATCGGCCGCGTTCAACGGATGACGACAGCAGCGATCTCGCCGTTTCGGCAGTCGCTTCGGGCAGTGCCCCCAAACGACCACTCGGCCTCCTGATCGCCCCGTTCGGGATCCTCGCTCTCGGCCTGGCACTATTCGTCTATTACCGCTCTCTGGACCTCGGTTCGGCGGACAGCTTCCAACAGGCCAGTGCGCTGGACTGGTCCACCAAACTCTGGCCGCAGACGGTTGAGCAAATCACCATCGCCTTCTGGTCAACAGTCGTCGTGGTGCTCCTCGCCGTCCCCGCGGGCATTGCACTCACCAGACCGGGGCTGCGCAGGTACGGCCCAGCCGTGCTGAGCGTGGCCAACTCCGGACAGGCACTGCCCGCCTACGGACTCCTCATCATCTTCCTCGTCATCCTCGGTCAGGGAATCACCACGGTTATCTGGGCACTCGTGCTGTACGCGCTACTGCCGGTGCTCCGAAACACCATGGTCGGACTGGACGGCGTCGACCGGTCGACGATCGAAGCCGGTCGCGGTATGGGCATGTCCAAGTGGCAGGCCCTCGTGCGCATCGAGCTCCCGCTGGCGGTGCCGGTCATCATCGCGGGGGTCCGCACGGCAATGATCATCAACATCGGAATGGCCACCCTGGCGTTCCTGATCGGCGGCGGCGGGCTCGGAATCACCATCAACTCCGGCTTGGCGCTCCAGCAGGACCCTGTGCTCCTCGTCGGAGCGCTGCTGGTGGCGATCGTGGCGCTCAGCTTCGACTGGCTCGGAGCTGTCGCCGAGCGGTACCTCAAGCCACGCGGACTCTAGCGCGGATTTCCACGCAGTAGGTTCGCCGCAACCTTTTTCGGGACCTGGGGACTTGGGGACTTGGGGTCCAGGGTTCGCGTGGATGCGGGCTGTACGGGGTTCTGACGGGTGATCTTGCAGGGGTGGTTGTTGCTGCGGTCGGTCCGTTGTCGCTGCTGGCGTTGAAGCTGACCCGCACCCAGGGGGTCTCCCACGTGGCCGGGCTGGACGCGAGGATGATCGACGGTGGGCTCGCGACCGGATCCGAGGCGATCTTCGACCTCGACCTCCACGCTGTGATGCACTGGGGTCGCGGCCAGGCGCTGGAAAGGCAACACGTGCCCACCCGTCCCCCAGCAGGCCCGGTCGGTGCTGACATTCTTGCCCAGCCACCCACAACCTCGTCCACGCCAACGCCGACCTGGCCAAAGGCCACCCGGGCACGTGCATATTGCGCTGGGTGAGAGCCGATGTTCCGCCTTGTGGTGAGCCAGTGCTCCGGTAGCCGTTCGGCCACCGTGACCGGCTGGGGTGAGCCGTGGCGCCGTTGTGCAACGTTCGCAGGATCGACTGCGCTGTCCGCGGCATGACCGGATGTTCGTGAGCGGCCTGTCCGCGTGCTGGGTCTGGCCAAGTCCGGACGGCTCTCGGTGGATCTTCCGGAGCCCACGGCCGGCAGGACGGCACCCTGCGTGCTGGCGTGTTCCAGCTGTGACGGGGGCTCAGCGGGAATTCCGGCGCTGTCATGGGACTTTGTACTCTTGAACAGGCGTAGAACAGTGGGATCGTCGGAGTGGACGAGGGCTTGGCCTGGTCATCCAGTAATCGAGGAGATGGGGACGGAGGAGGCCCGACACTGGCGCGGTCACGCGGTGCGTCGGTTTGTCTATCCGTGTGCAGTCGAGAGAGAGGGGATCCACATGGACTCCACACTCGGAAGGATTCGGTTCGCGGTGCTCTGGCTGGTCGTCGCAGGCGCGTTGGTCGGGACGATGACGGTGTTCTTCTACGAGCCCGGTGTGCTCGAGGAGGGCGTCGCCGGTGTGATGGAGGGCGACCCGGTGACCACGGGCAATGCACTCCTGATGGCGGCGATGGCCGCGCTGCCGCTGGCCCTTGCGGCGATCGTGCTGTTCGTGCCGGTCCGCGCCGGCGCCATCACCAGTCTGGTGGTGGGCGTGCCGCTCGGGGCGTTCGGGCTGTTCGCGATCATCAGTGAACTGGCGGAGGGTGCGTGGCACGCGCATCTGACGCTCGCTGCGCTTGCTGCGGCCATCGCGTGGCTCATCGTGGGCCTCAGCATCGCCGGACTGCGGCAGCTCTCCCGAGGAGGCGCCGCGTCAGTCGCCCTGGCCGTCACCGACACCTGACCTCCGGGAGGCCTTGCTGGCACTTCGATGACGGCGCTCGACCCCGCGAGAGGATGCTCGTTCTCTGGTTCCCGACATCGAGTACCGCTGTCATGGTCGGTATCGATCCACTCGCAGCGGCAAATCAGTGCGTTCGGTGACCGCCGCGGCGACCATAGTGACAGGCTGGACTCGTGGCTTCCGAGGACAGCGTCTACGCTCGCATGTTCCAGCGACACGCTCATCCGTTCAGCGCGTGGTCGAGGCTCCTGAGCACACCGCTGCTGTTGGTGCCGCTGTGGACGCGGCGCTGGTGGTTGTACGTGCCGATTGGCGCTTGGCTTGCGGTCAACCCAGTGGTGACCCCGCCGGCTCACGACATGTCATCGTTTGCGACACGAGCCATTCTTGGCGAGGAGTCGTGGACTCGGGACCCCAGGTCCGAGCCGATGGTCCTGGCCCTGACGGGCATGGCCAGTGCGTCGCTCGTGGGTGCCATGGTGGCCGCCTATCAGCACAGGAGGATCGGCGCGGTGGCGGGCACCGGGATCTTCATGGCGATCACGCTGTGGGAGTGGAAGCTGTGGGCCGGCCGATTCGCGCGCGAGACAAGTCCGACGGCCGCCTGACTTCGAATCCGCTCCAAGGCGATTCCGCATTGCCGGCACGC
>JBNJCY010000127.1:0-6335 GCA_051744325.1 Actinomycetota bacterium | reverse complement strand
GCGTACGCAGTTGGGAGGGGCGCCCCACTTGGATCCTCCCCCGGCCGGAAACCACCCACGGAAGCGTCACAAGAGCCGGTTTGTTGTTGGAAGGCTTACCGCGCGTGCGCGGTGGTTGTTGGAAGGCTTACCGCGCGTGCGCGGTGGTTGTTGAAAGGCTTACCGCGCGTGCGCGGTGGTGGGTTCGCGCGCGCGGTGTGCCTCATGCACCGCACCGCGCGCACGAACTCCTACCAGCTGTGCGTGGTTCGGGTTCGAACTCACACCATCCGCGCGTGGTTCGGGTCCGCCCGCGCGGCCGCCCGCGCGGGCTCAGCCCACGAGGACCAGTCCCTCGGGCTGCGCCCTTTCCCCGGCCTGCGTCCAGCCGTCCACACCGCGCTCCCATGCCCGGTCGCCGACCACGACGGACGAGACACCGGTCTCGGACGCTGTCGCCACCGCCCAGTGCCCTACCGACCATGCCGCCGTGGTGGCGGGAGCTCTGGGAAGGACCGCTGTGGCGTCGACGACGGCGCCCGCCCCGCCGTCGTCGCTGGTCACCGGCGCCGCGGCCCAGTCCCGGGTGAGCCGGGCTGCCACGCCGTCGGCGAGGGTGGCGCTCGGCTCGGTGAGTGGGTCGAGGTCGCAGGTGAGGGCTCCGGGGGAGTGCCCCGCGAGCGCGGAGGCGAAGGCGCGGGCGCGGGTCTCGTGGCGGGCGTACGCCTCGGGGTAGGCGGAGCGCTGCACCGCCTGCGCCGCGACCGTGACGGGGAGGTCCTCGTAGTCCGGCACGCGCATGAGGCCGTCGTAGAACGCGTTCGTGGAGTACACGGGGTCCAGGAGTTCCTCCAGGGCACCCCAGCCCTGCGAGGGGCGCTGTTGGAAGATCCCGACCGAGTCCCGGTCGCCATGGTCGATGTTCGTCAGCTTGGACTCCTGCAGCGCAGTCGCCAAAGCGATCGTCACCGCCCGTGCCGGCAGGCCGCGGCTGCCCGCGACGGCGGCGATGAGGGCTGCGTTGTCGGCCTGGGAGGCGTCGAGGAGGTGGGCGTTGCCATCGGGCAGGATCGCGGTGCAGCGCTGGGAGGCGGCCACGGGGCGCCCCCCGAGGAGCACGAGGACGGCGGCCACCCCCAAGGTGAGCACGAGGGCGAACACAGCGACGGCGGAGGTCGCCCGCCGGGCGGAGTTGGGCCTGTCAGGCATGCAGGGCGGCGTTGAGCTCGATGCCCCGGCCCCGGCGCGGCAGCGCCTCCACGGTCCCGGAGAGCGAGTTGCGACGGAAGAGCAGGTTGGAGCGGCCGGAGAGCTCCCGCGCGCTGACGATCCGCGGTCCTTCGGGGGCCTGGTCACGCGGGATCCCGCCGGGGCCGGGTGCGAGCGCCACCTTGGTCCCGGCCGTGAGGTAGAGGCCGGCTTCGACCACGCAGTTGTCACCCAGAGCGATCCCGAGCCCGGCGTTCGCGCCGAGCAGGCAGGACTCCCCGATGGACACTCGTTCGCGCCCGCCGCCGGACAGTGTCCCCATGATGGAGGCACCACCACCGATGTCGGAGCCGTCGCCCACGACGACTCCCTGCGACACCCGGCCCTCCACCATGGAGGTGCCAAGGGTCCCGGCGTTGAAGTTCACGAAGCCCGCGTGCATCACCGTGGTCCCCGGGGCGAGGTGGGCGCCGAGGCGGACGCGGGCGGCGTCCGCGACGCGCACCCCCTCGGGGGCGACGTAATCCAGCATGCTGGGGAACTTGTCCACGGACAGGACGGAGACGGGCCCGCGGGAGCGCAACCGTGCCCGGACCACCTCGAAGCCCTCCTGTGGGCACGGGCCCATGGTGGTCCACACGACGCTCGGGAGGATGCCGAAGAGGCCGTCCAGGTTCGCCTCGTTCGGCCGGACGAGGCGGTGGGAGAGCAGGTGCAGGCGCAGGTAGGCGTCGGCGGTGGACGTGGGCGACTCGTCCAGGTCCACCGTGGTCGTGACCACCCGGGAGCGGACGCCCCGCACCTCGTCCTCGCGTTCCAGCAGTCCACCGGGGTTGACGGGGTCGGCACCGAGGACGGGTGCGGGGTACCAGACCTCGAGCACGGTGTCCCCGGCGAGGGTGGCGAGGCCGATTCCGGAGGCGAGTGTCATGCGGGACAGCCTACGGCCCGCACGTCCTTCCGCCCCAGCCGGGGACTCACCGGATCTCGCAGAGCACGGTTCCCGCCGAGACGGTCGTCCCGACGGCGGCGCCGAGGCCGGAGACGACCCCCGCCCGGTGCGCCACGAGGGGCTGCTCCATCTTCATGGCCTCGAGGACCACGACGAGTTCGCCCTCGGCGACGGTCTGGCCGTCCACGACGGCGAGCTTCACGATCGTGCCCTGCATCGGCGCGGTCAGCGCACCGGTGGTGACGGCGGGTGCGGCCGTGCGGCGGCGGCGGGGCCCGCGCGACGGGCCGCGGACGCCGGTGAGGCCGCTCCCCGATGGGGTGTTCGCGATCCCCATGCCGGCCGGCAGCACCACCTCGAGCCGCTTCCCGCCCACTTCGACGACGAGGCGCTGGGTCTCCGGCTCGCCCTCCACGTCGCCGACCACGCCGGGCGAGTCCAGCCTTGCGAGCTCGGCGGCGAAGTCGTTCTCGATCCACGTCGTGTGGACCCGGAAGCCGTGGCCATCCTCGGCGGTGAAGTCGGGGGCCTCGAGCACGGCCCGGTGGAACGGGACGACTGTCTTCATCCCATCGATCCGGAGCTCGTCCAGGGCGCGGCGCGCGCGGGCGAGCGCCTGCGGGCGGTCCTGCCCGGTGATGATGACCTTCGCGATGAGCGAGTCGAACGCCCCCGAGATGGTGGCGCCCGGCCGGACTCCGGCGTCGAGGCGGACGCCGGGGCCCGCGGGCCAGACGATCCGAGTGATGGTTCCCGGTGCCGGGAGGAAGTTGTTGGCGGGATCCTCGCCGTTGATGCGCAGCTCGATCGAGTGGCCGCGCCGCTCGACCACCTCGTAGCCGAGGGCCTGTCCGCGTGCGATCCGGATCTGCTCGGCGACGAGGTCCAGTCCGGTGATCTCCTCGGAGACGGGGTGCTCCACCTGGAGGCGGGTGTTGACCTCGAGGAAGGAGATCGTGCCGTCCTGCCCGACGAGGAACTCACAGGTGCCTGCTCCCACGTAGCCGGCCTCGCGGAGGATGCGGCGCGAGGAGTCCTCCAGGCGCGCCTCCTGCTCAGCGGTGAGGAACGGCGCGGGGGCCTCCTCGACGAGCTTCTGGTGGCGGCGCTGCAGGGAGCAGTCCCGGGTGGACACCACCACCACCGTGCCGTGCTCGTCGGCGAGGCACTGGGTCTCGACATGCCGGGGGCGCTCGATGAACCGCTCGACGAAGCACTCCCCCCGCCCGAAGGCTGCCTTCGCCTCACGGACAGCGGAGTCGAACAGCTCGGGGATCTCCTCGCGCGCGTGAGCGACCTTCAGGCCGCGGCCGCCGCCGCCGAAGGCCGCCTTGATGGCGACGGGGAGGCCGTTGGCGTCCGCGAACGCGACGACGTCGTCGGCCGAGTCCACGGGGTCCGCGGTGCCGGGGACGAGGGGAGCGCCCGCGCGCTGCGCGATGTGGCGTGCCGAGACCTTGTCCCCCAGCGCCCGGATCGCGTCCGGGGGCGGCCCGATCCAGGTGAGGCCGGCGTCGATGACGGACTGGGCGAACTCGGCGTTCTCGGAGAGGAAGCCGTAACCGGGGTGGACGGAGTCCGCGCCGGAGCGGCGGGCGACCTCGAGGATCTTGTCGGCCGCGAGGTAGGTCCCGACGGCGGTCACGCCCCCCAGGGAGTAGGCCTCGTCCGCGAGGATCGCGTGGAGGGCGGACCGGTCCTGGTCCGCGTAGACGGCCACGGACTCCACGCCCATGTCCCGGCAGGTGCGGATCACCCGCACCGCGATCTCGCCTCGGTTGGCGACGAGGACCTTGCGGACGGCTCCTGTCACGTGAGTTCCTCCAAGCCTCGGCACTGCGATCGTTCTGTCGGTTTCCTACGGTATCGAAGCGGGGCGCGCCCGGTGGTTGGTGGAATCAACCATCGTCCCTTCGAGGCCGTTGGTGCGAGGTGACAAAGGCACGCGGTCGTCTCACAGGGCGGACCAGAGCTCGTGCACGGCGATCCCGAACCCGGCGAGCAGCTCCCGGAACAGCGGCAGGGAGAGTCCGACCACGTTGTGGTGGTCCCCGGCGATCGCCGTGACGTACGGGCCCCCCAGTCCGTCGACGGTGAAGCCACCGGCCACCACCAGCGGCTCGCCCGTGGCCACGTAGGCCTCGATCTCCCCGTCGGTGAGGTCCGCGAAGTGGACGGCGGTCGTGGCGGTCCGTCCCGCTCCGCAGGCCGGGTCCGCCCGCAGGTCCACGAGCCAGTGCCCTGTGTGGAGGAGGCCGCCCCCGCCGCGCATCCGCCGCCACCTCTCCGCCGCCACCTCCGCGGTGCCGGGCTTCCCGACGACCTCGCCATGGATCTCGAGCATCGAGTCGCACCCGAGGACGAGGTCCGGCGGGTTCCCGCGCGCGACCAGCCTGTCCGCCACCCGCGTGGCCTTGGCGCGTGCCAGTTCGAGCACCACCTCCACCGCCGGATGGGCTCCGCCGTGCCGTGCCGCCGCCATGAGGGAGGTGACGATCCCGTCCTCATCGACCTCGGCCACCTCGACGACCGGGTGGATCCCGGCGGAGCGCAGGGTGGCGAGCCGGGCAGGGGAGGCAGAGGCCAGGACGAGGGAGAGGGGACTGTCCACCGGCCTACCTGCGCAGTGCGTCGCGGAGGGTGTCCAACCCAACGGAACCGACGTCGAGGGCCGTGCGGTGGAAGTCCTTGAGCGAGAAGTCCTCGCCGGCGGCGGCCCTCGCCTCGTCGCGGATCTGCTCCCAGAGGCGCTGGCCGACCTTGTAGGACGGTGCCTGGCCCGGCCAGCCGAGGTAGCGGTCCAGCTCGAAGCGAAGGAACCCCTCGGCCATGTTGGCGTTGCCCTTCAGGAACGGCCAGGCCTTGTCCGCGTCCCACGTTCCGCCGCCGAGCTCCTCAGGCGCGGGCTTGCCGAGGTGCACGCCCAGGTCGAGCACGACTCGCGCGGCGCGCAGCCGCTGCCCGTCCAGCATGCCCATCCGGTCGCCCGGGTCGGAGAGGTACCCCAGTTCGTCCATGAGCCGCTCCGCGTACAGGGCCCAGCCCTCGCCGTGTCCGGACACCCACGAGTACATCCGGCGCCACATGTTGAGCAGGCCGCTGCGGTACACCGTCTGCGCGATCTGCAGGTGGTGGCCAGGGACGCCCTCGTGGTAGACCGTGGTCTTCTCGCGCCAGGTGCTGAACTCCGTCACCCCCGGCGGCACGGACCACCACATCCGGCCGGGACGGGAGAAGTCCGCGGTCGGTCCGGTGTAGTAGATGCCGCCGGTCTGCGTGGGGGCGATCATGCACTCGATCCGCTGGACCGGCTCGGGGATGTCGAAGTGGACGTCCTTCAGGGTGGCGACGGCGTGGTCCGCGGTCTCCTGCATCCAGCGCCGGAGCTCGTCGGTGCCGTGGAGCTGGCGGGCCGTGTCGGCGTCCAGGCGAGTCATCGCGTCCTCGGGGGTGGTGCCCGGGCCGTAGAGCTCGGCAGCGACCGACTCCTGCTCCGCGACGATGCGGGCAAGCTCCTCGCGGCCCCATTCGTACGTCTCATCCAGGTCGATGGTCGCGCCGAGGAACAGACGGGAGAAGCGCTGGTAGCGCTCGCGGCCGACGGCGTCGGCCGCCGGAGCGTCGGGGGCGATCTCGTCGCCGAGGAACTTCGCGAGGTCGGCGTAGGCCTGCCGCGCGTCGCTCGCGCCGCGCTCGAGGACCGCGCGCAGTGCGCCGTCGGGCTCCTGGCCGTCCGGGCGCGCACCGGCGACGAACGTGGTGAAGAAGGAGGAGTCTGAGTCGGCGAGCTCGTCCGCCTGCTTGATGACGGCCCTGACCTGGCGCAGCGCCGGCACGGTCCCGCGCCGGCGGCCCTCGGTGAGGGACGTCATGTAGCCGTCCATGGCGGCGGTTATGCCGGAGAGCCGGGTGGCGATCGTCTCCCAGTCCGCCGTGGACTCGGAGCCCATCAGGTCGAAGACCTCCCGCATCGACTGGGCGGGAGAGGCGATCACGTTCAGGTCGCGCAGGTGCTCCCCGGCGTCGTGGAGCTCGAGGTGCAGGCCGTGCCGCTCCTCCATGGCCGCCTTCGTGACCGCGTCGACGTCGTCGGCCGGCTCCAGCGCCGCCAGCGCCGCCAGCAGCTCGCGCTGGGCCGCGGCACGGGCCTCTTCGCCGTCGGGGGAGAAGTCGGGCATCTCGTGGTCGTGGCCGG
>JBNJCY010000126.1:0-6401 GCA_051744325.1 Actinomycetota bacterium | reverse complement strand
GAGGCCATCGAGAGGTACCGGCGCTCGGAACGGTCCAGGAGGATGGAGAAGTAGTACTCCTCGGTGATGTCCGCACCTTCCGTCACCAGCACCGTGTGAACGGTGTGGCCCTTGATGTCCATGCCGAGGATCTCCGCGGCCCTCTCCGCGGTCTCGTCGGCCGTCCGGGCCAGCTTCACGCCGCCGGCCTTCCCGCGTCCACCCGTCTTCACCTGGGCCTTGATGACCTTCAGGCCATCTCCCAGCCTGGTTGCCGCGTCACGAGCCTCGTCGGGCGTTGTCGCCACAATGCCGTTCAGCACTGGGACGCCGTAGGCCCCGAAGATGTCGCGCGCCTGGTACTCGTAGAGATCCACGCCGCTGGTTTCCTTCCGTCCGAAATGCCTCGACATCAAGACATCTCGCCCATCGTAACGGATGGGTCACGGATCGGCATCCGGGATGGGAGCCCTCAGTTGCCGCCGGTGAGCCGCTCGAACGCCGCCTTCACGGTGTCCGCGAACAGGTGCGCACCGAAGATGCCAGGGTGGGTCCGGTCCGCCTGGAGCAGCTCCGGCTCGGCACTGATCGCGGTGTTCCAGTCCGCGATGATCGCGTTCGGGTACTCCGCCACCACCTCGGTCAGAAGCCGGTTCGAGGACTCGATGAAGGTGGACCGGCTGTGCAGGTTCACGACCACGACCAGCCGCTCGGGTCCGAGCATGTCCAGCACGCGGCGCACCACGTCCGGATCGCTGACGCCCGCGTTGGTGCCGTAGTCGAGGACGACGGCGCGGCGCACCGTACCAGCCTCGAGCGCCGCGCCGAGCGTGCCCTCCGCGTGCTTCCACTGGCTGTTGGACAGCGCGTCGAGATGGATTCCGGGGAATCGGTCCTGCAGCGCGTGAGTGGAGGTGACGATGAGGGAGTCACCGAAGGTCGAGATCTCCTCGCCGGTGGGCATCGTGAGGTCGAGGTCCGGATCGACAGTTGCCGGCGGCTCGGCGGGGTCCTCCGCGGGATCCTCGGCGTTCCCCTGAACAGGTGGGGCGACGCCGTCGTCCGCGCCGGTGGGGGTGGCAACCGGCGAGGGTCTGCCGCCGGCCTGGACCTCGATGGCCACCTGGCCGGTCTCGATGGCCTGCTGGGCGGCGGACTTCTCGGGCGCCGTCGCGATCCCGGCCACCGTCAGAACGCCGAGGATGGCCACGAGGCCGGTCGCGAGCTTGGGCACAAGGATGGGCCCGGCGAGGGCGCGCAGCGCAAGGCGTGCGGAGCCGCGGAAGCCGTGCTTGCGGACGGGAGTCTCGAGGTGGTGGAAGGAGGCGGCGGAGATGGCGAGCGTCAGCCCGAGCGCGAGACCCCGGTTCGTCCACTCCCCCACGCTGTCCGGTGCGGCCGCGGGCATGAGCGCGGTGACGATGAGGATGAGTGGCCAGTGCCAGAGGTAGATGCCGTAGGACCGCTGCCCCAGCCAGGCCACGGGCCGGACCTCGAGGAGATGCAGGAGCGGCGAGGTGCCGGGCAGGAGCGAGGCGATGAGGACCGCGGTGAGGAGCGACCCGGCGAGCAGGCCCCCACGGAAGGTGGCGACGTGGTTCTCGTCGAGCACCACCATGAGTGCGACGAGTCCGGCGAGCGACGCCGGTCCCGCGAGCGGGGCGAGTCGCCGCCACGCGTTCGAATCGAGGAAGGACTCCGTCGCCCAGAGGAAGGCGAGGGTCACGCCCAGCAGGAGGCCGAAGGCGTGGGTGTCCGTTCCGTAGTACACCCGCGTGGCGTCCTCCCCCGGGACGGCGAGAACGGCCATGGCCACGCCGGAGGCGACGGCGAACCCCAACGCGACCATGATCCGCTTCCGCCAGGTGGGCAGCAGCGCGAGGAACAGGGCGAAAAGCACCGGCCAGAACAGGTAGAACTGCTCCTCGACCGCGAGCGACCAGAAGTTGGCGAACAGTTGCGGCGAGGTGTTCGCGAAGTACGAGGAGCCGGCGGCGATCTCCAACCAGTTCGAGGAGAAGGTGAGTGCGCCGAGGGCCTGCCGGCCGATCCCGACCAGCAGGTCCTGGCCGATGACGAGCCCCGCCGAGACGGAGGCGACCACGACCAGGGCGAGCGCGGGAACCAGCCGCCGAGCGCGCCGCTTCCAGAAGGCGGCCAGGTTCAGGCGCCCCCGCGCCGTGATCTCCCGCAGAAGGAGAGTGGTGATGAGGAAGCCCGAGACGACGAAGAAGACATCCACGCCCAGGAAGCCGCCCGTGAGGCTCGCGGGCCGGAGGTGGAAGACGAGCACGGCGACGATCGCGAGGGCCCGCAGCCCGTCCAGTCCCCGGATCTCCCGCGGGCGGGCCGCCACCCGCAGGTCCTCCCTGCGTGCCTCCATGCTCTGGAGCGTAGGGGCGTGACGCGTGCGATCCGTGGCGGCGCGCCGTGAAGGCTCAGGCTCAGGTCGAGATTCAGAGCTTCTCGACCGGGGAGTAGCGCAACAGGAGCCGCTTGATACCGGAGGATCCGAAGTCGATCCGCGCCACCGCCGAGGAGCCCACGCCCTCGAGTGCCACGACGGTGCCGAGCCCGTAGGAGTCGTGGGTGACCCGGTCACCCGTCTGGAGCGATGGAACGTCGGCACGGGGAGTGGCGGACCCGAGGTCCGGCGCCGAGGCGGCAGGCTTCGTGGTCCGGACCGCGGACGACCGCGCCCCGGAACCTCCGCGGAACCCCCGCGAGCCCTGGCCCACTCCCCACCGTCCGCCGTCCCCGGGCCGGTCGAAGAGGGATTCCATCGCGGAGGCCTCGCGCCGCCACTCGAAGACCTCGGCGGGGATCTCTGCGATGAACCGAGAGCCCGGCAACTGCTGGGGCGTCCCCCAAGATGTCCGCACCGCGGCGCGGGTGAGGTAGAGCCGCTCCCGGGCACGGGTGAGCGCGACGTAGGCGAGACGGCGTTCCTCGGAGAGTTCTGCCGGATCGGCGAGGGACCGCTGGTGGGGGAAGGTGCCGTCCTCCATCCCGGTGACGAACACGACCGGGAACTCGAGGCCCTTCGCGGTGTGGACGGTCATGAGGGTGATCTGGCCGTCGCCGTCGACGACGTCCGGGAGCTGGTCCGAGTCCGCGACGAGGGAGACGCGCTCGAGGAAGTCACCGAGGTCGCCGTCCGGATCGAGCTCGGAGAACTCCGCGGCCACGGCGTGGAGTTCCGCGAGGTTCTCGACCCGGGTGGCGTCCTGGGGGTCCTCGGAGGCCCGGAGTTCGGCGAGGTAGCCGGAGCGGTCGAGGGCGGCGTCGAGGACTTCTGCAGGCGTCGCCGTCCGCGCGAACTCACGGAGGGAGTCCATGAAGGCAGCGAATCCGGAGACGAGGTGCCGGGCCCGCCCTGTGAGGCCGATGACCTGGACCTCCGGGTCCTGCGTGGCGGCGACCGCCTGCCCGAACGACAGGCCCTGCCGGTCCGCGAACTGGGAGAGCACCGCCTCGGAGCGGTCACCGATGCCACGCCTGGGGACGTTGAGGATGCGGCGCAGGTTGACGGCGTCGTCCGGGTTCGCGATCGCGCGCAGGTAGGCGATGGCGTCCTTGATCTCGCGGCGCTCGTAGAAACGGGTGCCGCCGACCACCTTGTACGGCAGTCCAGCCCGGATGAACACCTCCTCCAGCGCACGGGACTGCGCGTTGGTCCGGTAGAACACCGCCACGTCGCCGGGCCGCACGCGGACGGAGTCCTTGAGTGAGTCGATCTCCTCCGCGATGAAGCGCGCCTCGTCGTGCTCGGAGTCCGCGACGTACCCCACCACCTGCTCCCCCGAGCCGGAGTCTGTCCAGAGGTTCTTCGCGCGGCGGCCCTCGTTGCGCGCGATGACGGCATTGGCCGCGCCCAGGATGTTCTGCGTGGAGCGGTAGTTCTGCTCGAGCAGGATGGTGCTCGCGTGCGGGTAGTCCTCCTCGAACTCCTCGATGTTGCGGATCGTGGCGCCCCGGAACGCGTAGATGGACTGGTCCGAGTCGCCGACCACGGTCAGCTCGGCAGGTGGGACGCCGTCGTCGCCGTTGCCAACCAGTTCGCGCACGAGCACGTACTGGGCGTGGTTCGTGTCCTGGTACTCGTCCACGAGGACGTGGCGGAACCGGCGGTGGTAGTGCTCCGCGACCCCGGGAAAGGCCTGCAGGAGGTTGACGGTCGTCATGATGAGGTCGTCGAAGTCCAGGGCGTTGGCCTCGGAGAGGCGGCGCTGATAGGTCCGGTAGGCGTCCCTCAGGGCGACCTGGAACGGGTCGTGCTCGTTCACGCGCTGCGCGTAGGAGTCCGGGTCGACGAGGTCGTTCTTCAGGTCCGAGACCCTGTGGGACAGTGCCTTGGGGTTGAACCTCTTGGGGTCGAGGTCGAGCTGCCGGCAGACGAGCGTCATGAGGCGCTGGGAGTCCGCGGCATCGTAGATCGAGAAGGTGGAGCGCAGGCCGAGGTGGGCGTGTTCCGCGCGCAGGATCCGGACGCACGCGGAGTGGAAGGTGGACACCCACATGTGCCGCCCCGCCGGGCCGACGAGCGCCGCGACCCGTTCCCGCATCTCGGCGGCGGCCTTGTTGGTGAAGGTGATGGCCAGCACCTCGCCCGGCCGGGCGCGCCCGTTCGCCAGGAGGTGGGCGATGCGGTGGGTGAGGACCCGAGTCTTGCCGGAACCGGCACCCGCGACGATCAGGAGGGGTCCGCCGGTGTGCTCGACGGCGGCGCGCTGGTTGGGGTTCAGGCCGGACAGCAGGCGATCGACGTCGGCCCGCACGACGTCCGGCGTGACGGTCGTCGGGGCGAGGGACGGCAGCGCCGCCTCCGGATGTCTGCGGGTGCCGGCGCGCCCAGTGGTCGCTGCGAATTCCAGGTGGTCGAAGAGGCTCATGGCGCCCCCCAGTGTAGGCGAGTGGTACGACGCGGACGCCCTCAGGTCAGGCCCAACCCCACGACCCAGGCCCCGACAGCGACCGCGACCCCCATGAGTTCGATCAGGATCGTGAGGCCGGTGGCCTGAAGCGCGGACTTCGAGGCCGCCCATGCTCTCGCGGGGGTGCGCAGCCGGGCGTACTCGGCGAGGTAGACGCCGAGGATGAAGCCGATCGGGAGCCCGATCACGGGGATCACGAACATCCCGATGACCCCCATGAGCCCTCCGACCAGCATGGTGCGCCCGGGCACGCCGGCACGCTTCAGGTGCCCACCCGCCACGGCGTACTTGACGACGCCGGCGATCGCGATGGCCACGACGGCCACGACGGCGACGGTCCACCCGACGACGCCGCCGGTCATGGCACCCCAGAAGAACACGGCGGCCGCCACGATGAGGGAGCCGGGATAGATCTGGATGGCGGCACCGACGACCCCGATGAGGATGACGACGCCGACGAGGAACTCGTCGAAGGGCGGCACGTCAGACGAAGACCGCGACGACCATGTTCAGAACGGTGAGGCCGGCGATCGGGGCGAGAAGCTTCTCCCCACCAGCCTTCCGCTCCGCGCGCACCGCCAGGACGGCGATCACGGCGGCAAGCACCAGCTTGATCCCGACCTTGACGTGATTGACATCAAGGTCCCTCATCTCATACACGCCCACGATGAGCAGTCCGGTCACCAGCGCGCTGATCGCCGAGTGCATCAGGCCCTTGGGGACCTCACCCTTGCGGAGGAATCCAACGGCGAGTCCGAGGACGAGCGCCCACGACAGGAAGTGGAGCAGGACGAGGACGGAGGACAGGAATTCCATGGGGTCCATTATGCGGGTCGATGCCGGCTGGACCGGCGGGCACGCGAAAGGGGCCGGAATCGCTCCCGGCCCCTCGCGTCATGTCAGCCTGCGTGTCGCGCCTCAGGTTCCGTGACAGCCGGCACCGCTGCGGTCTTCGCGAGCCGGTTGAAGGCCAGTCCCTGGAGGATGAGGATCACGCCGAGGCCGATCACGAGGGCGCTCACGCCGTAGGCCACCACGGAGGTGAACAGCGAGGCGCGCAGGAAGGAGGCGTTCTGAACGGTGGTCCGCTGACCCTGGAGTTCGGCGGCGAGTTCCTCGTCACCGTCCGCCTCAGCCTGGCGTACCAGGCCGCCGAGTTCGGCATAGGTGCGCCCGTCGGTGGCGTCCGAGGCGTGCATGTCGATGACCTCCGTCTCGGCGTAGGCCGAGAACGGGCCGTTGACGTGGTCGCCTGCCAGGAAGGGGGCGTCGTCGGAGACGGTGATGCGCTGGGCGGAGAGCTCGCTCGTCACGAGCGCCCAGGTGGTGGCGCCCGCGAGGACGAAGATCGCACCCAGGACGAGCGAGATGATGCCCGCGAGCCGGACTGGTGTGGATGAGTTGGCCATGGTCTGAAGGTCCTTTCGAGGGACGTCCGGCGAGCCGAGGCCCGCCCGGTTCGGTCATCGGGAGGGTCCCGCCGGGACG
>JBNJCY010000125.1:0-6447 GCA_051744325.1 Actinomycetota bacterium | reverse complement strand
CGAGCAGGACCACGTGGGAGCCCGACTCCTCGGGGACGGGGAGAAACAGGGGGAAGAGTGCCGGGTCGTCCACGACTGGTGGGTACCCGATGATCGTGCCGTCCGGCAGTGCGGTGACCGCGGACTTCAGGTGCAGGGCCTTGGTGATGGGGACAGTGACCACCCTCGCGCCGAGCCGCTCCAGATGGGTGGCGAGTTGCCGGACTCCCTCCTCGTTGGTGCGACCACTCCTTCCCACCCACACGGTGTTGCCCCATTTGAGGACGTCCCCACCGTCGAGGGTGCCGGGCGCCTCGATGTGAGTGACGCGGTAGCCGAGGGCCCTGACCGCTTCCTCAGCCGCGCGAGTCTCGCCCCGGCGTTCCTCGGCACCGAGGCGGGCGATCACGGCGAGGTCCCCGTACACGACCATGGTGTCCTCAACGAACACGGAGTCCGGGTGGTCCTCCGCCGGGACCACCTCGTGGGTCTCCCACCCCGCGGCGTGCAGGGCGTCCACGTAGGCCTGCCACTGCTCGCGGGCTCGCTCCGCGTCCACGGGGGTGCGTTCCCCGTGCGTGAGGATTCCTTCCGCGAGGCGGGAGGACGGCCGGCGGACGAGGGCGTGCTGGGCGAACATGCGCCCATTGTCGCGCAGCAAGGTGTGGGACGGGCCCGCGTCGGTGTCCCGATCGGACCGGGCGCCCCCCACCGCAGTGCGGGTTCTCGGTGACGGAGAGGATTCCCGGCGGAGGAGCGCCTCCCACATCGCTCCACCACCGGACAACCTCACCCTCACCCGGAAACCACTCCGCCACCCCCGCGCCACCACCGGACAACCTCACCCTCACCCGGAAACCACTCCACCACCCCCGCGCCACCACCGGACAACCTCACCCTCACCCGGAAACCACTCCGCCACCTTCACGGATCGGCGGGTTACACGGAATGCTGGGTGCATGGAGCTTGCCGACGCCCCCCGGGACGCGGAGGACATCGCCCTCCTGCGCCGCTTCGAACCCATCCTGCGGTTCACGGCCGGCGAGATGTTCGTCCCCTCCTCGGTGGAGGCCTACCTCGACCCGGCGAAGCTGCTCATGGACGCCCGCACCCCCTTCGCGCAGGTGATCGCCGAGGGCGGGGAACTCACCCCGGATAGTCTCGCCGCCCACGCAAGGGATCTTCCGGGCGTCGACCTGTCCCTGTGCTACGTGGAACGGGGGATGGGGTGGCGGGAGCACCGGGAATGGCTCCGCGGCGGGGGCCGGAACGCGTTCAAGCCGATCTCCCGAGCAGCGGCGGTGGGCCTGATCTCGCGGCTGATCGCCGTCCTCGTGCAGCTGAGCCTCCTCGTGCGGGGCCGGGTGCCGGGTGGCTGGACCGCCGCTGCCGCGGAGCAGGCCCGCGCCGCGAATCCCACCCGGCGCAGCACCTACTACGGCCGGGTCTCCCGCGACGCCGGGTACATCGCCCTCCAGTACTGGTTCCTCTACCCCATGAACGACTGGCGCTCCTCCTACGGCGGCGTCAACGACCACGAGGCGGACTGGGAGCAGGTCACGGTCTTCCTCACCGACACTCCGGAACCGGAGCCAGCCTGGGTGGCGTTCTCCAGCCATGACGAGGAGGGCGCGGACCTGCGACGGCGTTGGGACGATCCGGACCTGACCCTGATCGGCGAGCACCCGGTGGTGTTCGTCGGCGCCGGCTCCCACTCGGGGGCGTACCTTCACGGGGAGTACCTCGTCACGGTCCGGCCGGACATCCCGCACTGGCTGGAGAACCTGCGCCGCCAGACCGCCCAGCTGCTCGGCCGGGAGCAGGCGGACTTCGGAGTCGGCATCCCCTACATCGACTACCGGCGCGGGGACGGCTTGGCCATCGGACCGGGCCAGGACCAGGAGTGGGACGCCCACCTCATCGACGACGACACCCCCTGGGTCCGCGACTTCCGCGGACTCTGGGGCCTGGACACCCGCGACCGGTTCGGTGGCGAGCGCGCTCCCGCGGGGCCGCGCTACGAGCGGGACGGGACAGTGCGCCAGTCGTGGCGGCAGCCCATCGCCTGGGCTGACCTGGACCGCGTCCCCCCGTCGGACTCCGCGGCGGAGGCGATCTGGGCGGGCCGGGCGGCGGAGCTCCACCGCCGCCTCGCCGCGGTCGAGACTTCGCTGGAAACGGCGCGCGCAGAGCTGCGGGGTGCCTCGGTCGCCGACGGCGTCGCCGGCCAGGACACGACGTCCGCGGCGGCGGCCGCCGTCGCCAGCCGTCGGGTGGAGGAACTGCGGGCGGAGCACGCGGCCCTGAGCGACGCACTGGAGGACGCGGACCGACTCGCGGGCCTGTCCGTGCCGACCCCGCACCCCCATTCCCACCTGCAGCACCGCGCCCTGCCGCTCGCCGCCGTGCTGGGCTCGCCGGTGCTCGGGGTGTGGGCCGCGCTCTCAGCGGCCCTCCTCATGGCGACCCTGGGCGTGCTGCTGGTGCTCAATCCCGAGCACCTGCTGCTGTGGTCCGCGGGCGTGATCGCGGGGATGTTCGTGCTCGAGGCGGTGCTGCGCGGCCGCCTGTTCACCCTGGTGACCCATGTCCTCGTGACCGCGGCGGTGCTCATCACGGCGGGGGTTCTCGTGGCCCTGACGGTGGTGAACCTCCGCGTCACCGTGGGCGTCCTGCTCCTCGTGGCGGCCGCGTACCTCCTCGTCCGCACCATTTTCGACGCGACGCGGCAATGGCTCGGCCAACGCGCCGCCGCACGCCGCTATGGGTGACCTCCGCACGCCGCCATGGGTGACCTCCGCACGCCGCTACGAGTGACCTCCACCTGCCGGTGGGGGTGACCGCGGGGCCCCCGGCGACTAGCGTTGGAGCCATGCAGAAGATGAACGTCGAGTCATTCAATCTGGACCACCGGGCCGTGAAGGCCCCCTACCTCCGGGTGGCCGACCGCAAGGAACTGCCCCACGGCGACGTGCTCATGAAGTACGACCTGCGATTCTGCCAGCCCAACCGGGAGCACCTCGAGATGCCGGTGGTGCACGCACTTGAGCACACGATGGCGGAGAATCTCCGGAACCACGCGGATTACATCGTGGACTTCTCCCCGATGGGTTGCCAGACGGGCTTCTACCTGATCGTGGCGGGCGACCACCCGGACGCGGAGATCCGCCGCATCGTGGCCGCAGCACTGGAGGACGTCCTGGCCGCCACCGAGGTGCCTGCCGCCAACGAGGTGCAATGCGGCTGGGGAGCGAACCACGATCTCGCGGGTGCACAGGAGGCGGCCCGCGCCATTCTGGCGAAGCGCGACGAATGGACAGAGGTCATGGCATGAGTGAGCAGGTCACCGCGTTCGTGGTCACCGCGATGGAGGAGGAGGCGCGGCCCTACCTCCTCCACCAGGCAGAGGAGGTGGACACCCCGGTCGGGCGGGCCTGGCGCCTGGAGATCGGAGGACAGGACTCCGTGCTGCTGGTGAGCGGCATCGGCCTGGTGAACGCCGTGGCGGCGGTCACCTCCCTGCTCACGCGCTTCACCCCGAACGGACTGATCTCCTCCGGCTCGGCCGGCGGCCTGGCACAGGGGATCTTCGTGGGCGATGTCGTGGTCGGCAATGCCTACGCCTTCCATGACGCCGACGCCACCAACTTCGGCTACGCCCGCGGCCAGGTCCCCGGCATGCCGGAGAGGTACGAGGGGGACAAGGACCTCGTCTCCCAAGCGCTCTCCGCCCGCATCCAGAACGTGCGCGTCCGGCCCGGGAAGATCGTCTCCGGCAACTCCTTCATCTACTCCAGGACCGTCGAGGCCGTCCGCGCCGCGTTCCCCAATGCGCTCGCCGCGGACATGGAATCCGCCGCCCTCGCCCAGGTCGCCCACCTCTTCGGACTCCGGTTCGTATCGGTCCGGGCTGTCTCCGATCTGTGCGGGCCGCACGCCGGGGACGACTTCTCCATGTCCGTCGCGGAGGTCTCCGAGCGCGCCGCCGCGGTGGTCGAGGCGGTGGTCAAGCGCCTCTGACCGGGGCATCGCCATGGTGCGGGCGAGCTCGACGGCCGGCGGTGGGCTGAGACGGCGGATCGGGCTGCCCCTGCTCACCGCGTACGGAGTCGGCATCATGGTCGGCGCCGGCATCTATGTGCTCACAGGGGCGGCGGCTGGAGCCGCGGGCATGTGGGCGCCGGTGGCCTTCCTGCTCGCGGGAGTCGTCGCGATCCCCACCGCGCTCTCCTTCGCCGAACTGTCCGCCCGGATCCCCGAGGCTGCGGGTGACTCCTCCTACATCGAGATCGGGTTGGGTCTCCACTGGCTGGCCGTCCTGGTCGGCTGGGTGAACGTCATCGTCGGCACGCTGACCGGATCGGCCGTCCTACGCGGCGGGGTCGGTTACCTGACGGCCATCATCGACATCCCCCCTGCATCGGGGATCCTCGCGCTGGGCGCGATCCTGACCGTCATCGCGGTCGTGGGGGTGCTGGAGAGCCTCCTGTTCGCCGGGCTGCTGACGCTGGTGGAGGTGGCGGGGCTCCTGCTGGTCGTCGTCGCAGGTTTCCGCGCGGTGCCCGTGGCTGATTGGGTGGTACCGCTGCCGGCACCCGAGTGGTCAGGGATCGCCGCCGCCACCATCTTCGGGTTCTTCGCCTTCATCGGCTTCGACGACATGGTGAACATGGCGGAGGAGACAAGGGACCCGCACTCGATCATGCCCCGGGCCATCCTGCTGGCTCTCGCCATCACCGCGGCGCTCTACGCCCTGGTGTCCCTCGCGGCCGTGCGTGCCGTACCTCGTGAGGTGCTCGGTGCCTCGGAGAGACCCCTGACCCTGGTGTGGGAGGCGGGTACCGGTTCCGGTTCCGGCTTCCTCGCGGCCATCGCCGTGGCCGCGGCCCTCAACGGGGTGCTCGCCCAGATCGTGATGTCCAGCCGTGTCCTGTTCGGGCTGGGGAAGCGTTCACCCAGCCTCCAGCGCTTCCGTGCCACGAGCACGCGCTTCGGCACCCCTGTGCTCGGCACCGTCCTGGTCGGAGCCCTGACGATCGGGGGCGCGCTCGCGCTGCCGGTGGCCACCCTCGCCGAGGTCACCACCTGGGTGCTGCTGGCAGTGTTCGCGGTCGTCAACGTCTCCCTCATCGGCGTCCACCGTCTCCAGCCCGCCACGCCGTTCCCCGTGCCGCGCTGGGTGCCGTGGGTGGGCGCGATCACGTGCGTGGCGACGCTCGCCGCGGGGCTGGCGGCCGAACTGGCGTGACCCCGCCGACAGCGCCGCGCGACGCCGGCAACGCCGCTCTACGCCAACAGGGCCGCGATCCCCGCGAGGGAGGGGATCGCGAAGAGGGTGGTCGCCAGGACGATCCCGCGGGCGAGTCCCGTGGCGGTGCCGGTCCGGAACGCGGCCACGTAGGTGTTCTGCGCCGCCGGCAGCCCCGCCATCGCGACGACGGCGAAGAGCGCGTGACCGTCGAGGGCGAACAGCTGCGTCGCGGCCAGCCACGCGAACACCGGCTGCACGAGGAGCTTCAGGGCACTGGCGACCACCACGCCCCGTGCGGTGGCGACGGCACGGCCGTCGTCGTCGCCCGGCGAATGCCCGGCGAGTGGCAGGACGCGCAGCGTGGTCCCCGCCAGCGACATCCCGAACGCGATGAGCACCGCCGGGACCGCGGCGGCCCCCACCACGCGGAAGGGCTCCATGACCAGGTCCGGGGGCGTGGTGCCGGTGGCGCCCAGCGCCATCCCGGCCACGGCGGCCAGCACGAGCGGATTGGCGGTCACCACGCGCACCACCCGGCCGGGTGACGTGCTCCCCTGGGACACCAGGTCCGCGAGCACGAAGAACATCGGGGTGAGGAAGCCGAGCTGGAACAGCAGCACCGGGACGCTGTGGGTGGCCGAGCCGAGCACATAGGCGGCCAGCGGGATGCCGAGGTGCGCGGCGTTCGCCACCGAGGCACCCATGGTACCCACCACCGTGTGGCCGCGCGGGTCACGGAACACGAACCGGGACAGCAGCGCGAACGTGAGGGCGGAGGACACCCCGCTGAGGGCGGCCACCGCGAGCGGCGCCCCAACGAGCGCGCGGATGTCCGTGGTGGCCAGGGTGGCGAACAGCAGCGCCGGCGTGGCCACCCAGTACACGAGACGGTTGAGCACCTCCTCGGCACCGGGCCCGAGGACGTCCAGCCGGCCGAGGGCCCAGCCGAGGAGAATGATCACCCAGACCACCGACATCCCCGCGAGCACCGCCGCCATGCGGGAATGATCTCACGCCCCATGGACGGCACCTCCGGAGCCCCACGGCCTGTCCCCCAGTTTGCGACACTGCGTCGCAATGATACTGTCCATGCCGTCAGTTCGACCGTCGTGAGGCGAAGAGATGCAGAAGGATGCCCTCCCCACACGAAACCGCCATCCCTGTCGGCTGGGGGCGGCCCAAGAGCGGGTCAGAGTTCAGCTGCGCCGACGACGGGG
>JBNJCY010000124.1:0-6501 GCA_051744325.1 Actinomycetota bacterium | reverse complement strand
GTCATCCACCCCGGCCAGGTCCTCCGGGTGTCGGCCACCCCCACGACGCCCGCCGGAACGCCGCAACTCGTGCCGAACACGTTCCTGCACTACACCTATCCGGCGGCCACGGTGTCCGCCGCAAACGCGAACAAGGCCGCACTGCTCGCCGCCGGCGTCCCGTCCCGGGAGGAGATGCGCGCCATGGTGCGAACGACCGCCACGAACATGGGCGTGAATCCGGCGCTCGCCCTGGCGATCGCCATGAAGGAGTCCGGGTTCAACCACGCCTCCGTCTCCCCGGCCAACGCGATCGGCACGATGCAGGTGATCCCGTCCTCCGGGGTATGGGCCTCCGACCTGGTCGGGCGGAAGCTCAACCTCCTCGATCCGCAGGACAACGTGACGGCCGGAGTCGCGATCATCCGCCAGCTGGTGCGGAGCTCGAGCTCGCTCGACATCGCGATCGCCTCCTACTACCAGGGTGCGGCCTCCGTGAGGCGCAACGGGATGTACTCGGACACCCGGTCCTACGTGGCCGGTGTCAAGGCCTACATGGCGCAGTTCGGCGGCTGAGCGACACTCGCCGCCGTTCGGCCGCAATGGTTGCATCGCCGCCTAGGATCACGATGTGACCACTGTGCCGCGCGACACCATCATCGGCCGTCTCGTCGACGGCCGCTACGAGGTGCTCGAGCGCGTCGCGCGTGGTGGCATGGCGACGGTGTACCGCGCGATCGACCGTCGACTCGACCGGGATGTCGCCGTCAAGGTGATGCACCCCCACCTCGCGGAGTCGGAGGATTTCATCAGCCGGTTCCGGCGCGAGGCCCGGGCCGCGGCCCGCCTCAGCCACCCCCACGTGGTCGCGGTGCACGACCAGGGTTTGTGGGAGGACTCCTTCTACCTCACGATGGAGTACATCGACGGCCACGACCTGCGGTCGGAACTGCGGGTCGAGGGCGCGCTGACCCTCGAGCGGGCACTGACGGTGACCCAGTCGGTCCTGGACGCGCTCGCAGCGGCCCACCGGCGCGACCTGATCCACCGGGACATCAAGCCGGAGAACGTCATGGTGACCCACGACGGCGTGGTCAAGGTCGCCGACTTCGGCCTCGCACGCGCGGTGAGCGAGGCGACGGCGGCGTCCACGGGGACCGTGCTCGGGACCGTCGCCTACCTGGCGCCGGAGCTCCTCACGACCGGGCAGGCCACGCAGGCCTCGGACGTCTACGCGGTCGGGATCATGCTCTACGAGATGGTGACGGGCCACCAGCCCTTCACCGGGGACGTCCCCATCAACGTGGCGTTCCAGCACGTCAACTCGTCCGTCCCCGTGCCGTCGGAGGAACTGGAATGGGTCCCCACCGAGGTCGACGACCTCGTCGCCGCCCTGACAGCGCGGGACCCGGTGGAACGCCTCACCGACGGCGCCGCCGCCCTCGCAGCGACGCGCCGGGTCATCGCCATCCTCAGCGGGGACGTGCTGCACCGCAGGGCCGAGCCGGTTGTGGAGGACGACGAGGAGGACGACGGCGTCGGGACGGCCTCCTTGGACCTCGGCTCCTCGCAGGGCACGGTCGCGCTCCCCGTCGGGGGCGTGGAGGATGCACCGGCACACGCGAAGGAGCCGCGGCGCCGGAGGCGCGTCCTCCCGTGGCTTGTGGTCCTCATCCTCCTGGCCGGCGGCAGCACCGCCGGCTGGTGGTTCCTCGCGGGGCCGGGGTCGACGGTCCCGACCCCCGCCGTCGTCGGAATGACGGAGGGCGACGCCGTCGCGACTCTCGAGGCGAACGGACTGGGCGCCGTGGTCGAACGTGGGAACGACGACGAGGTCCCCGCCGGCGAGGTGATCTCGACCAGCCCGGGCCAGGGGGAACTCATCGTCCGCGCCGGGGACGTCACCGTCCTGGTCTCGCTGGGAATCCTCATGCTCGACGTCCCGGCGGTGGAGGGGCTGCTTCAGGACGAGGCGTTGGAGGCGATCGTGGCAGAGGGCTTCGCCGAACCTGTTGTGGACGAGGGGTATCACCAGTCCGTCCCGGCGGGAACGGTCATCTCCGCCTCGGAGGCCACGGGGACGAGCCTGCCACACACCACGGTGATCGAGTTGCTCGTGTCGCTCGGCCGCGAGCCCGTCACGGCCCCCGAGGTGGCCTCCATCGCGGAGGACGAGGCGACCGCTGCCCTCGAGGAGGCCGGACTGATCGTGGAGCGAGCGGAGGAGTACTCGAACGACGTCCCGCTCGGGGCGGTGATCTCGCAGGCCCCGGGCCCGGGGCAGCTCTACCGTGGCGACACGGTGACCATCACGGTGTCCCTGGGCCGACCCTTCGCGACCGTCCCGTCCGTGTTCGGCATGAGCCGTGCACGCGCGACCTCGGCACTGGAGGAGGCGGGGTTCGCGGTGAAGGTCGAGTCCCTCTGGGGTGGCTCCCTCGGCGTGGTGAGGTTCCAGGATCCGGCTGGTGGCCAGCAGGCGCGACAGGGCTCGACGGTCACGATCACGGTCGTCTGACCTTGAGTCCCGACGCCGAGGGGCCCGCACCCCGTGCGAGGCCCCTCGGATCTGTCCTCACTCAGCGGGAAGCTGGCCGATGTCGGCGAGCATCTGGCGGAACCAGGGCTGGGACACGTCGAAGGGCTTGCCGCCCTTGATCCGGGGGAACGGGATGGCGGTCAGCACGCCGCCATTCTCGTCGTCGTGCCCGATGACGCCCGCCTCGCCGCGCAGTGCGCACTCCACCGCGTAGTCGGTCATCGTCCTGATGAGCTCGAGATCGGCGGCGTTGGCGCGTGAGGACCGGGAGAAGTAGCCGGACTTCTGCACCATGACCTTCTCCGCGCCAATGCGCTCCGCGAACTGGCGGGCGAACCACGACCCGGGGTTGATGGTGTCGAGCTTGACGTGGCCGAAGGGGTCGCGCTGGACCTCCTCGCCGGCCGCCTCCATCTCGGCGATGATCTCCGGCACCCCGGCACCCTCCGACAGGAAGATGTTGACATTGCCGATCTCGTCGATGATCGACCGGAGCCGTGCGGCCTCGGATTCCAGGTCCGGACGCAGTTCGGGGACCAGCACGGCGTGGACGTCCCAGCGCTCCCGGCTCAGCCCGATGGAGGGGACCCACTCCTGCGTGTCGAGCCAGGCGCGGTAGTCGCGCGCCGCCGCGGCCGTGAGCCAGCCGCAGTTGCGACCCATGACCTCGTGGACGATCAGCATGCGCGGGTTCGAGCGGTGCTCGCCGATGATGTTCTGTGCGAACTCGGCGGCCTCCTCCGCGGCGGTGGCCGCGCCCAGCGACTGCCGGATCGGGATGATGTCGTTGTCGATCGTCTTCGGCAATCCCACCACGGTCAAGTGGTGCCCGTTGTTCTCGAGGAACTCCGCCAGGTCGGCAGCGGTCGTGTTCGTGTCGTCACCGCCGATGGTGTGGAGGATGTCCACGCCGTCTGTCCGGAGTTGCTCGGCAGCGACGGCGAGCGGGTCCTCACCCTCGCGCACGAGACCCCGCTCCACGAGGTTGGCGGCATTGGTGAGCTTCACGCGGGAGTTGCCGATGGGGCTGCCACCGAAGCGGTGCAGGATGCCGGCCCGCCGGCGTGCCTCGTCGTCGACCACCAAGAAGTTGCCGGTCAGCAGGCCGTGATAGCCGTGCTGGTAGGCGATGATCTCCACGTCGGGCGCGACTTCCGTGTAGCGCTCGATCAGGCCACCTACGGCCGAGGACAGGCAGGGGGCGAAGCCTCCGGCCGTGAGCAAAGCAACGCGACGAATCATCGTCACACCTCTCGTGATGGGGACAGAGACGCCCGAGGGCACGAGCCCATGCTACTGCGTGGGCTCGTCCTCATCGGAGGAACCGGCCTCTTCAGCGGAACGCTCCGCCTCCGCCCGCGCGGCCTCGAGCCGTTCGAGACCCTCGCGGATCTCCTCCTCGGTGGGCTCCGGAACCCCCACCTCCGGGACGGGGCGGCCACCTGGAGCAGCGACCCGGTCCGGCGCCACCGCTTCCGGGGTCTCCTCCTTGGCCTTCCGGGCTGCCGCCAACCGGTTCTTCATCGTCGCGGCGTAGATGTCGACGTACTCCTGGCCGGACAGCCGCAGGAGCTCGTACATGATCTCGTCCGTGATGGAACGGAGCACGAAGCGGTCGCTGGCCATGCCCTCGTAGCGGGAGAAGTCCAGGGGTTCCCCCACCACGATCCCGATACGGTGCAGCTTCGGGATCTTCTTGCCGATCGGCTGGGCGATGTTCGTCCCGATCATGGCCACGGGGATGACGGGGGCTCCGGATTCGAGCGCGAGGCGCGCGACCCCCGTCTTGCCACGGTAGAGCCGACCGTCCGGGCTGCGGGTTCCCTCTGGATAGATGCCGAAGAGCTCGCCCCGCTGCAACCTCTTCAACCCGGTCCGCAGTGCTGCCTCCGATGCCTTGCCGCCGGACCTGTCCACGGGGATGGTGCCCACCCCGCGCATGAAGGCCGCCACGGCCCTGCCCTTGACTCCGGTGCCGGTGAAGTAGTCCGACTTCCCCATGAAGACCACTTCGCGGCGGATCATCAGGGGCAGGAAGAGCGAGTCGATGACAGCGAGGTGGTTGGACGCGAGGATCGCCGGACCCTCGTCCGGGATGTTGTGCACTCCCCGGATCCACGGCTGGTAGAACACCTTCAACGCGCTGCCGAGAGTCGCCTTCATGAAGCCGTACAGCACGTCACTTCCCTCCGTCGGTTTCGTCACTGCGTGCCGGGACGGCGCCGACGCCCACAACCCGCCTAGAGTCGGTGCCATGGCACGCACTCCCGACGACTTCGATCCCGACGAACTCGATGCCCGGTGGGACGATCTTACGTCCCGGCTCGGACCGCTGCGGCCACCTCGCGACGACGGGACGGCCGATTCGCCGTCACCCGACGCGCGCGTCACCCCCGGACCACGCGACTACGAGGTCACCGAGGACGAGGATGGATTCGAGCAGCCGGACCCGCCGCTGGGGGACGCCGAACCTGCGACCGTCCTGGCCTGGCTCGCGCTCGGAGTCGGGATACTCGCGGTGTTCGTCGGGGTGGCCGCGAGCACCCCCGGATGGGTGGCACCGCTCGGGGTGATCCTGGCGGTGGGAGGCCTCGTCACACTGTTCGTCCGCCTGCCTGAGCACGTCGACCGAGACGACGACGGCGCCCAGGTCTGAGTCCTCAGAGACGGGCGAGGTCCCCGGCCCCGATGATCCCGGCGTCGTTGCCGAGGACTGCCAACTCGATGCGTGCCTCCGGCCGGTGGCCGCGGGCCGAGAGGTGGTCGACGAAGCCCCGCCGGGTGTCGTCGAGGAACAGTTCGCCGGCCTCCGCCACACCGCCGCCGATCACGATGAGCTCCGGGTCGAGCACCGCGGCCAGGCTGGCACATCCCATGCCGATCCAGCGGCCCAGATCGGCGAAGAGCTCCAACGCCATGGGGTCGCCCTCCAGCGCGGCCCTGGCCACGTGGGGCCCCTTGATCCGGTGCCCCTCCCCCGCGATCCGCCGCATCGCCGTACTGCCCTCCGGGTCGGTGATGACTCGGTGCCGCGCGGCGAGCGTGAGCGCCTGTCCCGAGGCGTAGCGCTCCCAGCAACCCTCGTGGCCGCATCCGCAGTAGTGGCCGTGGGGCACCATCTTGAGGTGGCCGATCTCCGCCGCGACTCCGTACGCCCCTCGAAGGAGGTGCCCGTCGACGATGATCGCACCACCCACCCCGGTGCCGATGGTCACCATCACCATGTGGTCGACCTCGCGCCCGGTACCGAACCGGAACTCCGCCCACCCGGCCGCATTCGCATCGTTCTCCACCACGATCGGGAGGTCGACGGCCTCGGCGATGCGGTCCCGCAGCGGATAGTCCCGCCACGCGATGTTGGGCGCGAACATCACGGAGTCGCGTCGGGGTGACACGAAACCGGCGGCGGCAATGCCCACGGCACCCACCTCGAAGCCGGCGCGCAACTCGGTGATCGCCGCGACTATCGAGCCGTCGATGCGGGCCAGGTCCTCCGGATCCGTGTCCCAGCGGGTGCGTTTGAGGATCGTCCCGTCCTCGTCGACGATCCCCGCGGCGATCTTCGTACCGCCGATGTCCACGCCGACCGTGAGCATTCGCTCCACCTTCCGCCGAGGGCCAGGGCACACCGCCGCGTCCACGGATGCCACCAGCCCATCCTAGGACTTGCGCGTCGCTGGATGCGACTGACGTCACAGCCGCCGGTAGGCTTCGGGGATGACCATCCCGAAGGAGACCGGAATGCACGAAGTCCACTTCCCTGCCGTGGTCGACGTCGACCCCGCCACATCGATCAGCACCTACCTGGTCCGGCACGGCACGGAGAGTCCCTCCGCCACGATGTTTCGGCAGAAGGTCGGCGACGCCTGGGTGGACTGGTCTGCGAGCAAGGCGCTGGGCGTCATCCGCGCGACAGCGAAGGGCCTGCGGGCTGCGGGCTACGGGCCGGGCGACCGGATCGCGATCATGTCGCGCACCCGCCT
>JBNJCY010000123.1:0-6503 GCA_051744325.1 Actinomycetota bacterium | reverse complement strand
GACGTCCTGCTCGACCTCTAGTCGAGCGCCTGGTCCAGCCCCTGGACGAGCGCCGCGTGCCAGGCGATCTGGGAGACGGTCCCGTCCCCGACCTGCCAGGTCCGGCGCATGCCCAGCGGCGCGAAGCCCGCCGAGGAGAGGAACCGGGCCCGCGGGTCGTCGCCCTGGACCGCCCAAGTCATCACGTGCCCCGCGTTCTGCTGCCGGAGCACGTCCACGCACGCGGCGAGGAGGCGGGAGCCGTGCCCCGACCTGCCATGGGACGGGTCCACCTCGAGGGCGAGAATCTCCGCCTCGGGCGGGTCGCCCTCCGGCCCGGTGCGGACGGCCTCCTCAACCGGCGCGATCGCGGCGAACCCGACCACCGTCGACCGGTCGAGGGCGGTCAGCACTCGATGGAGCGGGGACGGTGGGGTGGTGATGGCGCGTTCCCACTGGGAGGCGAAGGCGTCGGCATCGAAAGCCCCCGTGATCCCGGGGTCCAAGGGCACATGCAGGCCCGCCTCCACGGCCAGCAACATCGTGGCGGCGTGGATTTCACCGATCCTCCACGAGTCGGCGGGGAGGGCGGGGCGCACGGAGACATCGGCCATCCGGCCAGTATCACCCATCGGCGCGTCACAGACCTCCCGGCCTGACTGCGCTACGGTCGGGCCATGGACGCACGCGCCACCTTCGGTACGGTACTCACCGCAATGGTCACTCCCTTCCACGCGGACGGGAGCATGGACCTCGACTCGGCGGCACGCCTCGCCGACCATCTCGTGGCGGCCGGGTGCGACGGGCTCGTCGTCTCCGGGACCACCGGAGAGTCGCCGACCACCCACGGTCCGGAGAAGGTGGATCTCGTGCGCGCCGTCGTCGGCGCCGTCGGGGGCCGGGCGAAGGTCGTGGCAGGTGCCGGCTCGAACGACACCGCGCACGCGGTCCGGATGGCCGAGTGCGCCGCCGACGCCGGCGCCGACGCCCTGCTCGTCGTCTCGCCGTACTACAACCGTCCGTCCCAGGAGGGTGTCGCCGTCCACATCGAGACGGTGGCCTCCGCCACCGACCTGCCCGTCCTTCTCTACGACATTCCCGGGCGCACCGGCGTCGCCATCGGCCCGGCCGCCTCCGCGCGCCTCGCGCGGCACCCCAACATCCTGGCCGTCAAGGACGCCGCCGGGAACGCCGTCGCCGGCTGTCGGCGCGGGCGTGAGACCGGCCTCGCGGTCTACTCGGGGGACGACCCGCTGAACCTGTCCTTCCTCACCCACGGTGCCGTCGGCGTCGTTTCCGTCGTCGGCCACGTCGCCGCCGACCGGTACCGCCGCATGGTCGACGCCGTCGCCGCCTCGGACCTGGCCGGAGCGCTGGCCGTGCACGATGAGCTGGCGCCCCTGGTGGACGCGATCATGGGGACGGGCCAGGGCGCCGTGCTCGCGAAGTACGCGGTCCACGAGCTCGGCCTCATCCGGACGGCGCGCCTGCGCCTCCCGCTGGTGCCGCCCACGGACGAGCAGCGCACTGCGCTCCTCGCCGCGATGCGGGCCCTCGGCCACCTGGGGTAGGCGCCCATGGCAGGATGGTCCCGTGAGTCATCCCCATCCTGAACTGTCCCGTCCTGCGCCCCTGAGGCCGGGCAACCTCCGCATCGTGCCCCTGGGCGGGCTCGGCGAGGTCGGGCGCAACATGACTGTCTTCGAGATCGACGGCAAGCTGCTCGTCGTCGACTGCGGAGTGCTCTTCCCCGAGGACAACCACCCCGGCGTCGACCTCATCCTCCCGGACCTCAGCCACATCGAGGGCCGGCTCGACGACATCGTCGCCCTCGTCCTCACACACGGCCACGAGGACCACATCGGAGCCGTGCCCTACCTGCTGAGGCAACGCCCGGACATCCCGGTCATCGGGTCGGAGCTCACGCTCGCGTTCGTCGAGGCGAAGCTGAAGGAACACCGCATCAACCCCTACACCCTGACCGTCAGGGAGGGGCAGACCGAGGAGATCGGGCCCTTCGAGTGCGAGTTCGTCGCAGTGAACCACTCGATTCCGGACGGGCTCGCGGTGATGATCCGCACCGACGCCGGGAACGTGCTGCACACCGGCGACTTCAAGATGGACCAGCTCCCCCTGGACGGCCGGATCACCGACCTGCGGGCGTTCTCCCGCTTCGGCGAGGAGGGGGTGGACCTCTTCATGGTGGACTCCACCAACGCGGAGGTCCCCGGTTTCACCGCCCACGAGCGGGAGATCGGGCCGGTGCTGGACTCGGTGTTCGCGCAGTCGACCGGCAAGATCGTGGTGGCGTCCTTCGCCTCCCACGTCCACCGGGTCCAGCAGGTGCTCAACTCCGCCGCCCGCCATGACCGCAAGGTGTGCCTCGTCGGTCGCTCGATGGTCCGCAACATGGGCATCGCGGCGGACCTCGGCTACCTCCACGTCCCGGACGGGATCCTCGTCGACCTCAGGACGGTCGAACAGCTCCCGGACAGCAAGGTGGTGCTCATGGCCACGGGCTCCCAGGGTGAGCCCATGGCGGTCCTCGCCCGCATGGCGAACAGGAGCCACAAGGTGTCCGTGGGCGCCGGGGACACGGTCATCTTCGCATCCTCCCTCATCCCCGGGAACGAGAACTCCGTCTATCGCGTCATCAACGGCCTCATGCGGCTCGGTGCCCGGGTCGTCCACCAGGCCAACGCGAAGGTCCACGTCTCCGGTCACGCGTCTGCCGGGGAGCTTCTCTACTGCTACAACATCGTGCAGCCCCGCAACGTGCTGCCGATCCACGGTGAGATCCGTCATCTCGTGGCGAACGGTGCGCTCGCCGTCCAGACAGGAGTGCCGGCCGAGCGGGTGATGCTCGCCGAGGACGGTGTCGTCGTGGACCTTGCCGACGGCGTGGCCCGGATCGCGGGGGCCGTCCCCTGTGGTTACACCTACGTCGACGGCTCGTCCGTCGGGGAGATCACCGACGCCGAGCTCAAGGACCGCCGGACGCTGAGCGAGGAGGGTTTCATCTCCATCTTCGCCGCGGTCGACGCCGCGTCCGGTGAGATCGTCGTCGGGCCGCACATCCAGGCGCGCGGCATCCCGGAGGGTGAATCCGTGTTCGACCCGATCCGGGACGACCTCGCCCTCGCCCTCGCCGGTGCGGCCCGGGACTCGACCGACCCCCACCAGCTCCAGCAGGTGCTGCGGCGAATGGTGGGCCGGTTCGCGTCGCAGAAGCTGCGGCGTCGCCCCCTCATCATCCCGGTCGTCATCGAGACCTGAGCGGCGCGCCCCCTTCGGATGGGGGAGAACAAGGGATACCGTCGATCCCGTATGGCCACTCGCACATCGTCACCCGCGCGAACCCGCCGTGCGCCGGCCAAGCCGGCCGCGAAGGGCCGACGTGGCGCGGGCTCGCGGCGCGCACCGGCCCGGAAGCGCGCACTGCCGCTCCGCGTGGTCCGGGGAGCCTGGATGGGAGGAGCACGCCTGGTGGGTGGAACGACACGCGCAATCGGCCACGCGGCGAAGGGTGGTGACCCACGGCTCCGCAAGGACGGCGTGGCCTTCCTCCTGCTCGCGCTCGCGATCATAGTCGCCATCCGCGAGTGGTTCGGACTCTCGGGACTCGCCGGTGACATGATCCACCACGCCGCCGCGGGCCTGATCGGCGGACTCGGAGTGCTCCTGCCCGTTCTCTTCACGATCCTCGCGGTCCGGCTCTTCCGCAATCCCGAGGACTCCCGGGCCAATGGCAGGGTCACGATCGGCGTCGCGCTCCTCGTGGCGGCCGTGGCAGGGCTCGTGCACATCGGGAACGACCTTCCGTCGCCGCTGACTGACCTCGCGGCCACTGAGGCCGCCGGGGGCGTGCTCGGTTGGGCGCTGTCGGCTCCACTGGTCCTGCTCTTCACCGTCTGGGCGGCCGTGCCGCTCCTGGCGCTGCTGGCGGTGCTCTCCCTGCTCATCATCACCGCCACCCCAGTTGCCGCGGTCCCGGGACGTGTCGCGGCCGTCTTCCGTCGCAGGGAGCGGTCCGACGAGCTGGCCGCGGACCGGCCGGCCGCGCCCCGGGTCCGGCGCCGGACTCCCGAGCCCTTCGACCAGGTGGTCGAGGCCGGGCAGCCGTCCACGGAGGAGGCCGAGGCCGAGCCCGCGAAGCCGGCCCGACGGGGCCGGAAGCCGGCGCCCGCCGCTGCTCCCCCCGAGGACGAGCACGCGGTGCTCGAGCCCCCGTTGACCCAGATTCTCCCTGCCCGCGCCGAGCAGCTGGAGCTCTCCCCCGACATCGTCTACGCACTCCCGGGGGACGCCCTGCTCGTGAAGGGCGGACCCCACAAGATGCGCTCGGCGACCAACGACCACGTCGTGGAGCGCCTCACCTCCGTGTTCGAGGAGTTCGAGATCTCGGCCACCGTCACCGGATTCTCCCGCGGGCCAACGGTCACGCGCTACGAGGTCGAGCTCGGCCCCGGTACGAAGGTCGAACGTGTGACCGCGCTGTCCAAGAACATCGCCTACGCGGTGGCCAGCGCCGACGTCCGGATCCTCTCGCCGATCCCCGGCAAGTCCGCGATCGGGATCGAGATCCCGAATGCGGACCGCGAGACCGTGGCGCTCGGGGACGTCCTGCGGTCCCACAACGCGCTGCGGAGCGAGCACCCCCTCGTGTGCGGGGTGGGCAAGGACGTGGAGGGAGGGTACGTCGTCGCGAACCTTGCCAAGATGCCTCACCTGCTCGTGGCGGGTGCGACCGGTTCCGGCAAGTCATCCTTCATCAACTCGATGATCACGTCCATCATGATGCGGGCCACCCCGGAACAGGTGCGCATGGTGCTGGTCGACCCCAAGCGGGTGGAACTCACCATCTATGAGGGAATCCCGCACCTCATCACCCCCATCATCACCAACCCGAAGAAGGCAGCCGAGGCGCTCGAGTGGGTCGTGCGCGAGATGGACATGCGCTACGACGATCTCGCAGCCTTCGGGTACAAGCACATCGACGACTTCAACGCCGCCGTGCGCACGGGCAGGGTCGAGCCGCTCCCGGGTTCCGAGAGAGTGATCGCACCGTATCCGTACCTGCTGGTGATCGTCGACGAGCTCGCGGACCTCATGATGGTCGCCCCACGGGACGTGGAGTCCTCGATCCAGCGCATCACACAGCTCGCGCGGGCGGCCGGGATCCACCTGGTGCTGGCCACCCAGCGGCCCTCCGTCGACGTCGTCACGGGCCTCATCAAGGCGAACGTCCCGTCCCGCCTGGCTTTCGCGACGTCGTCGGTCACCGACTCGCGGGTCATCCTCGACTCGCCCGGCGCGGAGAAGCTCATCGGCCAGGGTGACGCGTTGTTCCACCCGTCCGGCCGCGCGAAGCCCATGCGGGTCCAGGGGGCGTGGGTGTCCGAGGCGGAGGTCCACGCCGTCGTCGCCCACGTGAAGGCACAGATGAGGCCCGCCTACCGTGACGACGTCGCGGTGGTCGTCCAGAAGAAGCAGGTCGACGAGGACATCGGGGACGACCTCGACCTGCTCCTGCAGGCCGCGGAACTCGTCATCACCACCAACTTCGGGTCCACCTCGATGTTGCAGCGGAAGCTGCGGGTAGGCTTTGCGAAGGCGGGCCGGCTCATGGACCTCCTCGAGTCCCGCGAGATCGTGGGACCCTCCGAGGGATCCAAGGCGCGCGAGGTGCTTGTCCCCCCGGACGAACTCCCCGCCACGGTGGCGATGCTCCGCGGCGAGCCGGCACCCGGGGAGTGGGTCGACTCGTTCGAGGAGGACGACGGAGATGAGGACGCGTGGCAACTGACCGGGAGGTGAGCCCCTGGAACATCGCCAACATCCTCACCGTGCTCCGTATCCTCATGATCCCGGTGTTCGCCTGGCTCTTCCTCCAGGACGGCACCGCGATGCGTGTGCTGGCCACCGTGGTCTTCGTGGCCGCCGCACTGACGGACAAGCTTGACGGGCACCTCGCCCGCTCCCGTGGACTCATCACGGACCTGGGCAAGATCCTCGACCCGATCGCCGACAAGGCGCTCGTGATCGCGGCCCTCGTGCTCCTCTCACTGGACTCGCTGGTGCCCTGGTGGGTCACGGTAGTCATCATCGTGCGGGAACTCGGGATCACGGCGCTGCGCTTCTTCATGATCCGGCGCCAGGTCATGGCCGCCTCGCGGGGCGGCAAGCTGAAGGCCACGCTCCAGATGGTCTTCATCATCGGGATGCTCATCCCGTGGGTCGCGTTGTTGCCCTCCGCCCTGGCCTCTTTCTTCGTCTACACCACGATCGTCCTCATGTACCTTTCCGTCCTCGCGACCGTCTGGACCGGGGCCGAGTATCTGTTCGACGCCGCCCGAATCAGCCGGGAGCACCGGTGACGACCCCGCAGCACGCCCGGGCGCTGCGCGCTGCGGAGCGTGCCACAGCGGCGTTGGACGGCCGGTCCGTCGCCACCGCCGAGTCGCTGACGGCCGGCCTGGTGAGCGCCACCCTCGCACGCATCCCCGGAGTGTCCGCGGTCCTCC
>JBNJCY010000122.1:0-6503 GCA_051744325.1 Actinomycetota bacterium | reverse complement strand
CCTGCTCGGCGGAGCGGGAGCGCAAGGACTCCAGTTGCGTCCGGGCCGCCACGATCGCCCGGCGACGGGCGGTTCCGCTGGGCACCACGGGCGGCCGGGGTACGGAGTTCCCGGCAAGGTCCACGCCGCGCACCCGGAAGGAGTAGCTGCGCCCATGGCGCAGCCAGGGCAACGTCTGGGGCTCCACCCGGGTGCGGATCGCCACGTGGCTCGCCGGATCGTCCAGCGGCTCGTCCAGCACGACCTCCTCGCCCACGGGCCCGTTCACCCCGTCGCCGTGGACGATCACCTTTCCCGGCCGGGGTGCGGACAGGCTCCACCCGTCCCATCCCACGAAGACCTCGTGCAGGTGGTAGGGGTTCGCCTCGCCGGGGACCCGGGTCAGTCCTGTGAGCTGCAGGAACCCGACGTCCGGGGTGTCGGTGAGCACCGGGGTCCCGCCAGCCGTGACGTTGACTCGGCGGTGGTGCACCGAGTGCCATTCCCTGCTCTCGTCGTCCCAGACCTCCAGCCGGATGCCGCGCACCACATCGTCGTAGGCGAGGTCGGGGCCGGGGGTGGCGCCGCCGTCGTCGACGGCCGTCAACGTCCTGGCGCGCTCCACCTGGGCGCGCAGCGCGGCGTCGCGCCCCACCTTCGCGATCGAGAAACCGGTGGCACGGAGGGAGGCGGGTGCGGCGGTGGCAGGATCGCCGTTGAGTTCGGAGGCGAACATGCGGGGCAGGTCGCGGACGTGCTGCTCCAGCTTGAGGGCGGAGGCGTCCGGGTCGAGGTCCAGCACCGTGTACGTGTCGGTGCCCAGGGGCAGCGCGCCACCGGCCCACGCGCCGGAGGAGACGGCGCGGAAGTGCCCGCGGGAGGATTCGCACCAGGTGCGGGGCGGGGCGAGACGGGTCACGTCGTCACCCCGGGCGGGCGTGAACCGTGCCGCGACCCATCGCGCCCGGGCGAGGCGCTGGGCGGCCCGGGAGTCCACCGTGACGTCGACGACGAGGCCCAGCTTCCGCAGCAGCACCGGCGTACTGCCGAGCTGTGCGGCCCGTTCATGGAAGTCCTGCACCGGCACGTCCGGCCGCGGCATGGGCGGGGCGTCCGGGTCCGGGACGTCGCGGTAGGGCCGCTCCTCCCGCTGGTAGAACCGGCGGGCGGCGTGCACGTCCCGCAGGGCGATCAGCACGGGGTCGTCCAGGTCCGTCCGGCCGAGCAGGGAGTCGAGGTGCTTGGTGAGCCGGGAGTCGCCCACGCGGTCGCGCAGCAGGATCTCGATCGCTGACGTCCATGGGAGCGGCTCGGCCGCGTAGCCCAGGTCGCGTCCGGCGCGCTGGCCCAGGCTCGCGGTCGCCTCCTGGAGCTTGCGCGCCAGGATGGCCGCGTCCCGCTCCTGGCGCTGGCCCGGCAGTCCCTGCAGCTCGCGGAGCCCGGGGTGGACCTCCGCGAAGATGTCCAGGAGGGCGTCGGCGACGGGGTTGCCGGCCACCGGGGGTGGGCTGAGTGGCGAGACGAGAGTGGAGCCGAGGTGCATGTCGAGGGCGTGGCCGTCCATCGAGTGGGCGGGGTAGGTTCGCCAAGGCTGGGCCGTGACTGCCGGCGTGGGGAAGCCGTTGACGGGCGTGTCCTTCGGGAAGACGGCCTCCCAGTCGGCCTCGCGTGGCGCGGAGACGATCCGCACCGGCATGCCGGACAGCATGTTGTCGGTGACGAGGAGCAGCCTGCCGGCCAGCAGGGTCTCCACCCAGCACTCCGCGGCGGGGAAGTCGCTGAGCGTGGCACCCGGGGCGTCCGGGGTGAGGCGGTGCGTGATGAACACCGAGAGGTGGAAGTCCGCATCCGGCTGGAGGGAGTAAGGCAGGGCGGTGGCGAGCACGCGGGTGGTGGTCATCTCAGGCTCCCGGGGCGAAGGCCGCGCAGTACGCGGACCAGGCGTCGTTGTGGCCGGATGCGTCCGGCGGCATGATGTCACGGAGGACCGGGTCCCCCTTTGATCCGGCGAGCCTGCGCTCGCAGGTGATCTCGACGGACGCGGAGAAGAACAGCACCTCCACCTCCACCACGAGGGAGGCCCGCCCGATCATCTTCCCGGTGGGGAAGTCATAGGTGAGGGACAGTTCGAGAGTGATCGAGGCGGAGATGAGGCCGAGCACGTCCACCTCGCCGCGGATCCGGAAGTACCCGGTCAGGGATCCGGCCTCCCCCTCGAGGCGGAGGTAGACGCCCACCGCGACGGAGACCGATCCGGACGCCACGCCGAGGTCGATGGAGAGGGCCGCCGCGGCCTCCAGCCCCATTTCCAGCTCCACCATCCCCATCGGGGACAGCCGCAGGGCCACCCACCCGCCGCCGCCGATGCACATGACGGTGAGCCGGAACGGGGAGTCCTTGGAGCAGAAGTTGAAGCCCACGGTGACGGCGTCGCCGAGGAAGGGGACGCGGGCGTCGGCGCCGAGGCTGAGGTTCTCGAGGCTGAACGTCCCTACCGAGACGTTCGGCAGCTCGAGGTCGAAGCCCGCGGTGACGCCGTCCAGCCCGACGTCAACGTAGGGCGGATCCGCGAACCCGTCGAAGGGGATCATCCTCCGGAGCGTCTCGATGAAGCCGAGGGCGCCGAGGAACTCCATGCCGTCGAAGACGACGTCCACCTCCGGCTTCCCGCCCGAGCCGACCCGGAAGCCGATCCGGGAGAAGTTCAACCCCATGAGCGGCTCGCCGGGCAGCAGTTCCAGCGCGAAGTCCCGCAGCTCGGCGCTCACGTCCACGCTCGGGGCGCCCTGGGCGCTGGCGCGCACGACGACGGCGAGGGCGAACCCGTGGCTGTCCTTCGCGTGGAACACGCGGTTCGTCTCGGACGGCCAGCTCCGGATCTTCGGGCGCCACTCGAACCGAGCGGTGACGCCGTCGGCCGGGCTGAGGAGGTCGTCGGCGAAGTCGGCGACGGCGGCCAGCACCTCGGCCGCCGACAGGAGGGCGTCAAGGGCGTCCAGCGGGGCGGACAACGCGGAGCGGACGGCGACAGGGATGCGCGGGTGGGTCAGCGCGGTTCGCAGCCCGGCCAGCGAACCGGCGAGGTCCGTGATAGCGGCCTGCGCGCCGGCCACGCCGCCCGGGTTCCCGGAGAGCGAGGCGAGGGCGGTGGCGACGGCGTCGAGCTTGCCCAGCAGCGGCCCGACGGCGGCGTCCAGCTCGGCCTGCGCCGCGGTGATCGCGTCCCGGGCGCCCTGATGGGCGCCGTTGGCGACCGCGTTCACCAGGTCCGAGGCGAGCCGGGCCTGGGCGGTGGTGGCGGCGTCGCGCAGCCGCTGCACCTCGGTGGCGATCGCGCTGATCGCATCGAGGGCCTCGGTGACGAATGAGGGCGCGAGGTCCAGGGAATCGCCGGTGACCACCTCGAGGAGTTCCACGAGGTCGAACAGTCCGAACAGCTTGGGCAGGGCGCCCTGGAGGAAGGTCGCAGCGTCGAAGCGGCCGTCGGCGAGGCCACCCGAGGTGGTGCCGGCGTCGCCAACCGCACCGAGCATGCGGGAGAGCGCGCGGACCATCTGGTTGGGCGAGACGAAGCCGCCCGCCTTGTCCGTTCCGGTGGTGAAGTCCAGCGAGACGGGCGGTCCGTCGAGGCGGAGGAACAGGCCGGACGGGTTGGTGGGGCCGAATCCGTCCTTGGCGGAGTGGCCGGGGTCCGGGGCGAGGTAGGCCTCCGCGAACACGAGGTCCACGCCGGGCGCCTGGCCGGCGAGATGCCGGAGCGCGGGGACGACGGCGTTGGCGCGCGTGAGGAAGGGGCGGGAGGTGAAGGCGATGGTGTCCGTGTGGCCGGCCCAGGTGAGGGTGTTGGCCTCGAGGCGGGTGTCGCCGTGCGCGGCGGAGGCCGCGAACGAGACGTTCTGGCCGCGGGCGTCGATGACCTTGTGGAGCGCGTAGGCGTCTGTGATGTCCTGGCCGATCTGCGCCGGGGTCTGGCCACCGTCCCGCTTGAGCACGATGGCTGCGTCGGGGACGAACACCAGGGCCGCGGAGAGGGTGAGGGACCCCCCCGCCCGGTCAACGCCTGAGAGGTCCCACGCGAAGGGCACCCCGCCGCGGTGCGGGACGAAAATGGTGTTGGGGTTCTCCCCCGGCGGGTCGAGGTCCGGAGTGACCAGGGGCTGCAGGGTCACCTGGGTGAGCGGGGTGTCCCGTTCCTCCCAGGCGCGGACCGTCTCGCGCAGCACGATGAAGTAGCGCTGCCGCAGGTAGGCGGTGCGGGTGGGTTCGTGGATCTTGCGCTCGGTGAGCTTGACGAGGTCGGCGCGGTGGCCGAACGGGAAGAGGAACCCGGGGTACACCACGCGGACGTAGCTGTCCCGGCCCATGTCCGCCACGTGCCGGTATGACCCGATCAGTGTGGGCTCACCGTAGCCCCAGGTCTCGAAGGTTTCGCTGTACGGGCCGGTGTCCCACTCGCCGCGCCAGTCCACCCACGCGCCGAGGGCGGAGAGGAAGAGCCGGCGCACCGTGAACGGGACGGGCGTGTGGCCCTCGTGCGTGGCCGCGCTCTGCCGCACGAGGGTGCGCCGATCGATCGGGTTGGTGGACATCAGTGTCACGTCGGTGCCGGCGGCACGGTCCGGTGGTTCCATGTCACGGGCCCAGATCGCGCGAACGGCGCGGGAGGTCAGCTCGATGCGCCACAGTTGCACGCGAGCCTCGTCCTCGCTCGCGGCGAGGGGTTCGAGGTCGTGGACGAAGGCGCCATGGCCGGCGCTGGGTGAGACGACCAGCCGGTACGGGACCTCGAGGGCCGTCTCGTCCTTCCTCGGGGTGCGTGGCCTGATTCGCCGGGGTCGGATCGGACCTGGCGGGTGGGGGGCGAGAACGGCGTCCGGGCCGGGCAGTCGCCCGATGACGCCGCGGGTGAGTCCCCGCAGCAACCGGATGGACCGTGCATCCAGTACCGTGCGGTCCACCACCACCCGTCGCGGCAGCACCACGGTGCCATCCGGTCGGGTGTGCAGCCAGGGCGGGAGGAGAGTCCTGCCTCCGCCGGCGCTGTCCAGCGCGAGCCCGGCCAGTGGCACCACGCGAAGGCGAAGCGTCGGCAGGACGGTGAGCAGCCCCTCCAGCGTCCACGGGAGCTCGACATCGCCAGGCAGGTCGTAGGCGAGACGCGACGGGCGTGCCGCGCGGTGGGTCGCGATGCCGCTCGGGTCGGGGCTGATCTCGGACTCGGGCCAGGCCTGTTCGCCCAGGTGCTGGAAGGCGAACTCCACCACCAGATGGCCGCCGTCCGGGCCGGTGATCAGGACCGGGCGGGACGGGTCCCGCCTCAGCCCGGCACCCACGGCGGAGACCTTCAGGTCGAGGAGGTCCCGCGGCCGGAGCACCCTCGCGCTGATGACTGTCTGTCGACGAACAGGAGGCATGGCCTGCTCCCCCCTCGGTGCGGGGGATGCCCCCGATTGGCACACCGGCCCCGTATCCCGACCAAACTAGTGTTGGAGGCCTGCGAGGGCAATAGTCTCACCGGAGTGATTCTGCGTACGTTCAGTCTTTCGGCCCGGTCAGCACCGGGGCGAGTACCAGGAGGCCGGCGGCGGACAGCACGTGCCAGACGGCGTGGCCCTGCAGAAGACTCTCCGGATCGCACAGCGGCCCACCACTGACCGACAGGCGGCCGATGACACCGCCGACGGCGAGCAGTCCCAGCGCCAGGAGGATCCTGCGCCGCGCGCTCGGCTGCACGTGGGCGCGCCCGATGGTGAGGCCGATCGCCACCACGGCCATCCCAACCTGAATGAGGTCCGCGGGTCCTGGAGCCAGCAGGATCACCGGCACGAGTGCCCCGGTGGGGGCCGCCCACCACCACCAGCGGCGAGACCGGCCGGAGAGGCGGGCGACGGCGTCGGCGGCCACGAAGGCGAGGGTGCCGGCGAGCGGGAGGTCGTGGATGAGGTCCGCGAGCGGCGGGTTCGGCCCGTGCTGCACGAAGGACCCGATCCCGATCCCCGCCACCAGCACCGCGTAGGGCACGGGAGCGCGCCGGGCCAGCAGGGCGGCGACGATGTAGATCAGCGAGGAGATCGCCGCGATGGGCTCTTGGAGGAAGCCGTCGAGGTAGGGCTCGCAGCCGGGTCCGGTCATCGCGGCTCCCATGCGTACCAGCGGCACGGCGTGCCTTCGGGCGGACCTCCGTCGTGTACCGAGTCACCCAGGTGGCGCCACCCGAGGCGCTCGTACAGCCGGATGGCGGCGGAGTCCTTGAGCATGACGTCGAGGACCAGCGCCATCCCACGTGAATGCGCGTGCACCATGGCCGCCTCCACGAGTCGGCGGCCGGCGCCCCGGCCCCGGGCCTCGGGTGCGACGAACAGGCAGCACAGCAGGCCGAACGGTGCGCTCGCCAAGGCGCTGTCGAGGACGCGCACCTCACGCCGCTCGTCCTCCGGCGAGAGGGTCAGCGCCACGTGCCCCACGACGTCGTTGCCGGCCTGAGCCACCCACGCAGCGAGGAGCCGGTCGGGGTGCAGCCGGGC
>JBNJCY010000121.1:0-6506 GCA_051744325.1 Actinomycetota bacterium | reverse complement strand
CGTTCCGCCTGGATGCGCTCTCCTGGCTCATGATGCTGATCGTCGGCGGGATCGGCTCGCTCGTGCTCGTCTACAGCGCCGTGTACTTCGCGAAGGGAGCGAGCGCGCTCGGCCGATTCGCGGCTGTCTTCGTTGCCTTCGCCGGGGCGATGCTGGGCCTCGTCACCGCCGACAACACGCTCCTGCTGTACGTGTTCTGGGAGTTGACCACGATCTCCTCCTACGTGCTGATCGGGCACTACCACGAGCGCCAGGCATCCCGGCGAGCCGCCAGCCAGGCGATCATGGTGACCACCCTCGGAGGCCTCACCATGCTCGCCGGCCTCGTGCTGCTCAGCGGGGCCACGGGCGGCAGCAGCACGATCTCGGTGCTCGTGGAGCGCGCCCGGACGGGTGAGCTGGGCACCGGTGATCCGGCGCTCCTGGTCCCGACCGGGATCGTGCTGGTGCTCGTCGGCGCAGTGACGAAGTCCGCCCTCCTGCCCTTCCACTTCTGGCTCCCCGCGGCCATGGCCGCCCCCACCCCGGTGAGCGCCTACCTGCACGCCGCGGCGATGGTCAAGGCCGGGGTCTACCTGGTCGCACGCCTCGCGCCCGGCTTCGGGGAGTACGGCACCTGGCGGGCCATGGTGCTGGCGCTCGGGCTCGGCACCCTCCTGCTCGGGGGATACCGGGCCCTGCGGCAGCACGACCTGAAGCTCCTCCTCGCCTTCGGTACGGTCTCCCAGCTCGGGATGATGATCGCGATGGTCGGGTACGGCACCCGCGCGGTGGCGCTCGCCGGGCTCGCGATGATCGCCGCGCACTCGATGTTCAAGGCGAGCCTCTTCCTCGTGGTGGGCATCATCGACTGGTCGGTGGGGACGCGCGACATGCGCGAGCTCTCCGGGCTCGGCCGCTCCATGCCGGTGGTGGCGGCCGCCGGGATGCTCGCGACGGCGTCGATGATCGGGTTGCCGCCGCTCGCCGGTTACGTCGCGAAGGAGGCGGCGCTGGAGGCGCTCGCGCACGACGGCGACTGGCTGGTCCTCGCGATCCTCGCGACCGGGTCCGTGCTCACCGTCGCGTACGGGTTGCGCTTCCTGTCCGGGGCGTTCGCGACGAAGGCGGGCGCGGCGGCGTCCCACCCCCGCTTCCACTCCCGCCTCATCACCGTCTCGCCGGTGGCGCTGGCGCTCGCGGGCCTCGGAGTGGGGCTCGTCCCCGGCTGGCTCGAGAGGGCGCTCGCCCCCCACGCCGATCTCCACCCCGGTGACGCCGGGCACCTGGTGCTGTGGGGCGGGATCGGCGTTCCCCTGGCGGTCACGGCCGCGGTGCTGCTGGGCGGGTACGCGATGTTCCGGGCCCGGGCACCCATCGAGCGGGCGCAGGGCGCCGTGCTGCGTGTCCCCAGCGCGGACCGCGTGTACCGCCGGAGCCTGGTGGTGCTGGAGAACCTGGCCGCCGACGTCACGGCCATCACCCAGCGCGGGTCCCTGCCCGCCTATCTCTCGATCATCCTCGCCGTGACGGTGGTGACCGCGGGTGGGGCCGCCGTGCTCGAGGGAGTGCTCCCGCCGGCGGTCCGGGGCGCCGACTGGTGGGGACAGGTTGCGATCGCGGCCTTGATCGCCGTCACCGCGCTGCTCGCGGCCCGCTCCCGCCGCCGCCTCAAGGCGGTGCTGCTGCTCGGGGCCTCCGGATACGGGATGGCACTCCTGTTCGCCGCCCACGGGGCCCCCGACCTCGCACTCACACAGGTGATGACGGAGACGATCACGCTGGTGATCTTCGTGCTCGTGCTGCGCCGCCTGCCGACCTACTTCTCCAACCGGCCCCTCGGCGGGGACCGGTACATGCGCATGGGCCTCGGCATCGCCTCCGGGATCGCGGTGGGTGTCATGGGCCTCGTCGCGGTGGCGGGACGCACCGCCACCCCGGTCTCTCAGTACTACCCGGACGCCACCTACACCTACGGCTACGGCCGCAACATCGTCAACGTCCTGTTGGTGGACACCCGCGCCTGGGACACCATGGGGGAGATCTCGGTGATCCTCGTGGCGGCGACGGGCGTGGCCTCCCTGCTCTTCCTGCGCGACCGGACAAGCAACGTGGACCCGGCCCGCAACAGGGTGCGGCCGGAGCGCAGCGGTGATGTGTGGGACGACGGCACGCCTGACCTCGCCGCCCGGATGCGGGGCTGGCCGGCCGGACGGTCGCCGCAGTGGCTCCGCGTCCCAAGCCGGGGCCAGCAGTGGTTGCTCGGCGGCATCACGCTCGCGCCCCGCCGCCGGTCCGTCATCTTCGAGATCGGCACCCGGCTCGTCTTCCACACCATGGTGATCCTGTCTCTCTACCTGCTGTTCGCCGGGCACAACCAGCCCGGTGGCGGCTTCTCGGGGGGCCTCGTGGCGGGCACCGCCCTCATGGTCCGCTACCTTGCCGGCGGGCGGTACGAGCTGGGCGAGGCGCTGCCGCTCCAAGCCGGGTACCTGCTCGGCGGCGGACTGGTGGTGGCGACGAGCGCGGCACTGGTCCCCCTCGCCTTCGGGGGGCAGGTGCTCCAGACCACGGTGTTCGAGCTCGTGCTTCCCGTCTGGGGCGACGTGAAGATCGCGACCGCCCTCCTCTTCGACATCGGCGTGTACGTGCTGGTGCTCGGCCTTGTTCTGGACGTCCTGCGCTCGCTCGGCGCGGAGATCGACCGCCACGGCGAGATCGAGGGCTTCTCCGACGCGGAGGTGGCCCCGTGACCTTCGACGTGACGCCCGCCATCACCCTTGTGATCCTCGCGGCGGTGCTCGTGGCCGTGGGGATCAGCCTGATGCTGGAGCGCTCGCTGACCCGCATCGTGATCGGCCTCGTCATCGCCTCGAACGGGGTGAACGTCCTGTTCCTCGTCGCGGGTGGACGGGCCGGCGGTCCTCCGCTGAACGACGGCGGCTCGGTCGCGGACATGGCGGACCCCCTCCCGCAGGCGATGGTGCTCACCGCTATCGTCATCACCCTCGGGATGACGGCGTTCCTGCTCGCGATGGCCTACCGCTCCTGGCAGCTGAACGGGCACGACGAGGTGCAGGACGACCTGGAGGACCGCCGGGTCGTGCGCCGCGCCGCGCGCGACCTCGTCTCGCGGCGCGTCCGCGACGACTCGGGGGCCACCCTGGCGGAGGACGCGCGCGTCACCCGGGACGAGACCGCCACCGACCTGGGGGCGGAGTCATGACCTGGCTCGTCCCGCTCCCCGTGGTGGTCCCGCTGTTCGCGGCGGGACTCGCAGTCGTGTTCGGGCGGCGGCCCCGGCTCCAGCGGTGGATCGCGACGCTCGCCCTCCTCACCTCGCTGGCCGTTGCGATCGTGCTGATCATCGCCGTCGACGACGGCCCGATCGTCGTGAACGTGGGCGGGTGGGTCGCTCCGGTGGGCATCGCCCTGGTCATCGACCGGCTCTCGGCCCTCATGCTCGCCATCTCGGTGGCGGTGACGCTGGCGGTCCTCGTCTACTCCGCGGCCCAGGGTGTCGCGGACAAGAGCGAAGGGGCCCCGGTGGCGGTGTACTACCCGACCTTCCTGGTGCTCAGCGCCGGCGTCTCGAACGCGTTCATCTCGGGCGACCTGTTCAACCTCTACGTCGGGTTCGAGATCCTGCTCGCGGCCTCGTTCGTGCTGATCACACTCGGTGGCACCCGGGACCGCATCCGCTCCGGGACCATCTACGTGGTGGTCTCGCTGATGTCCTCCCTGATCTTCCTGACCGCGCTCGCACTCATCTACGCGGCCACGGGGACCGTCAACATCGCCCAGCTCGGCCTCCGGCTCGCGGAGCTGGACCCCGGGCTGCAGCTCGTCCTGCACCTCATGCTGCTGATCGCCTTCGGCATCAAGGCGGCCGTGTTCCCGCTGTCCGCCTGGCTCCCCGACTCCTACCCCACCGCCCCCGCACCGGTGACGGCAGTGTTCTCCGGTCTGCTGACCAAGGTGGGAATCTACGCGATCATCCGGACCGAGGTCCTCCTGTTTCCCGGCAGCGGGGTGGACACGGCACTCCTGTTCGTGGCCCTCGCCACCATGGTGGTGGGGATCCTCGGGGCTGTCGCGCAGGACGACATCAAGCGCATGCTGTCCTTCACCCTGCTGTCGCACATCGGGTTCATGGTGTGGGGGGTGGCGCTGTCCTCGGTGACCGGTCTCTCCGCTGCGATCTTCTACGTGGTGCATCACATCACCGCCCAGACCGCGCTGTTCCTCGTGGCCGGCCTCATCGAGCACCGCGGCGGCACGACGTCGCTCACCCGGCTGGGCTCGCTCGCCCGCCTCGCCCCGGCCGTCGCGGTGCTGTACTTCATCGCCGCGATGAACCTCGGGGGCATTCCCCCGATGACGGGTTTCCTCGGTAAGGTCGGCCTCCTGCAGGCCTCCGCGGAGGCGGGGACGCCGCTCGCCTGGACGCTGGTCGCAGGGGGGCTCGTCACCTCGCTCCTCACCCTGTACGCCGTCACGAAGGCCTGGAACATGGCGTTCTGGCAGGAGGCCGAGTCCCCGCCCCCCGCCCGGTCCACGCCCGCGTCCATGGTGGGTGCCACCACGGGCCTCGTCGCGATGTCCCTCGCGCTCGCCGCGGGTGCCGGACCGATGGTGGACTACACCGACCGCGCGGCACGGGACCTGCTCCTGCGCACCCCCTACATCGGGGCCGTGCTTCCCGACGGGGAGGACCTTGCCGACGTCTACCAGGAGGCATGGGGGTCGCTCGATGGACAGGATTAGGCGCCGGCTCCCCTCGGCGGGCCTCGTGGCGTGGCTGACGGTCGTGTGGGTCCTCCTCTGGGGGGATGTGTCGCCCGCCAACGTGGTGAACGGGGTGATCCTCGGCCTGTTCGTCAGCATCCTGCTGCCCCTGCCGCGGGTCACGGGGCTTGGGGCGTTCCGGCCGCTCGCGGTGGCCGTGCTCGTGGGGCGCTTCGTCGTCGACGCTGTCCGCGGGGCACTCGAGGTGGCCGCCATCGCGTTCCGGGCCGCCCCGCCGCGCTCCGCCGTCGTCAAGGTCCCGCTGCGCTCGCACTCCGACGTCATCCTCGCCAGCACGGCGGGCCTCACGTCCCTCATCCCGGGCTCCGTGGTGGTGGAGGCACACCGACTGACCGGCGTGCTCTACCTCCACGTGTTCGACGTCGCGGGCGAGAATCTGGAGGCGGACGTCGAGCGGGTACGGCACACCGTGCTGGCCCAGGAGGAACGGCTCATGCGGGCGCTCTCCTCGGACGCCGAACTCGCCGACGCCGGCTACCTTCCCGGGTGGCGGGTCGGATCCGGCGAACTCGACGCGACCTCGGGGGAGGTGCGGCCATGACCGGGGTTCTCGTCGCCTGCCTGGCGGTCCTCGTGCTCTCCGTGATCCTCGTGGTGACCCGGGTGGAACAGGGCCCGTCCATGCTGGACCGGGCGATCTCGATCGACGTGATCACGGCCGCCCTGATGGGATTCGTGGCGATCCTCAGCGCGCTGACCGGGCGCACGGACCTCGTTCCGCTCATGGCGGCCCTGGCGCTCGTGGGCTTCCTGTCGACCGTGACGATCGCGCGGTTCGCGGCGGCCGAGTCCGACGAGGAACGCCGAATCCTCACCAGGGAGGAGATGGAGGAGCTGCTTGCCCGCGAGCCTGAGTTCACGGACGACGACGCCCCCGTCCACGACGTGGACCGGCCGGCGGAGGGGGCGTGATGGACGTGCTCGCCGACGCCATCGCCGCCGCCGCCTTCGTGCTCGGCACGGTCCTCACGCTGGCCGCCGCGCTCGGCACGCGCCGGTTCCCGAACCTGCTCGCCCGCCTGCACGCTCCCGCCAAGCCACAGGTAGTGGGGCTGGCCTTCATGCTGCTCGGCCTCGCGGTCTCGCTGGGCGACCCCGCGATCGCGTGGACGTGCGTGCTGGTGCTCCTCTTCCAGTTCATCACCGCACCGATCAGCACCCACCTGGCGGCACGCGCGGGCTACCGCACCGGGCACGTCAGGGCCGAGGACCTGATTGTGGACGAGTACCGCCGGGACATCATCGGCTCCCAGCGGGACTGAACGGCACTCGAGCCGCAGTGCCACTCGAGCCGCAGTGCTACTCGAGCCGCTGTGGGCGTGGGCCGGCGTACCAGCGCTTCGCGCCGAGCGCCGCCACCTGGCGGGAGAGCCCCAGCAGGGCACCCGACACCGCCGCGAACACGATGATCTCCGCGACGCTGACACCCGGGTCGTCGGGGTCAACGGGGGCGGGCTTGCCGGTCAAGGCCTTCCAGCCGATGTCCACGATCTTCCCGGCCACCATCCCGGCGAGCCCCATCGAGACCGCGCTGACCACCTTCCAGCCGATGTCCTGTCCCGCCATGTCCTTGACTCCTCTCGCAGCGTCTGCTTGCTGCTCCCATCCTGCCCCATCGCGTCCCCGTGCGCAGCGACTCGTTCGTGTAGGATCGTGGCGAATCGACAGGGGAGCGCCGCGAGCGCTGAGAGTGCGAAAGCAGACCCTCGAACCTGATC
>JBNJCY010000120.1:0-6564 GCA_051744325.1 Actinomycetota bacterium | reverse complement strand
GCACCAAGTCGATTCTGGGCTTCTGCAACGGATCCGTGCACGGGTCTAGACGTCGCTCAACAGACGGAAGCACCCCAGAATCCTCTACCAGGAGGTGGAGAACCTGACCATCGAGCCCAGCATCTGCGCCCGCGCCGTCAACGTGCACCCCCGGCCGTGGCCGGGGCGGACGACGGCGCAGGCGAGGCGCCGTCGTCGTCGTAGCGGTGCCGGGTTGGGCGCCGTCGGGCGACGCCGTCAGCGCCAGCCGAGCTCCGGGGCGACGTCCCTCAGCACCGCCTCGATCACGTGGGCGTTGTACTCCACCCCGAGCTGATTCGGGACCGTGAGCAGCAGGGTGTCCGCCGCGGCGATGGCCTCGTCCCTGGCAAGCTCCGCGACGAGCGCGTCCGGCTCCCCGGCGTAGGTCTTGCCGAAGCGGGCGGGGCCACCGTCGAGGACGCCGACCTGGTCCTGGCTGCGGGTCTCGCGCAGGAAGTAGGCGCGGTCCTGGTCCGAGACGATCGGGAAGATGCTGCGGCTGACGGAGACGCGGGGCTCCCGGTCGTGCCCCGCCTCGCGCCAGGTGTCGCGGAAACGCTGGACCTGCTCGGCCTGCAACTGGTGGAACGGCACGCCGGTGTCCTCGGTGAGGAGCGTGGAGCTCATGAGGTTCATACCCTGCTGCGCCGTCCATTCCGCTGTGGAGCGCGTCCCGGCACCCCACCAGATGCGTTGCCGCAGTCCCGGCGAGTGTGGCTCGATCCGCAGCGGCCCGGGCGGGTTGGGGAACATCGGGCGCGGGCTGGGCTCCGCAAAGCGCTCCCCCTCGATCACTCGCAGGAAGACGTCCGCGTGGCGGCGCGCCATGTCCGCGTCCGTCTCGCCCTCGGCAGGGTGGTACCCGAAGTGGCGGTATCCCTCGATGACCTGCTCCGGTGACCCCCGGCTGATGCCGAGCTGCAGCCGCCCGCCCGCGATCAGGTCCGCCGCGCCGGCGTCCTCCGCCATGTACAGCGGGTTCTCGTAGCGCATGTCGATCACGCCTGTGCCGATCTCGATGCGCATCGTCCGCGCCCCCACCGCCGCCAGCAGCGGGAACGGCGAGGCCAACTGCCGGGCGAAGTGGTGCACCCGGAAGTACGCCCCGTCCGCGCCCAGCTCCTCGGCCGCCTCAGCAAGCTCGATCGACTGGAGCAGTGCGTCCGAGGCGGACCGCACTTTCGATGCCGGCGACGGCGTCCAGTGGCCGAAGTTCAGGAACCCGATCCTCTTCATGGATGCGGCAACACTCGGATGCCGCCGGCCATTCCACGCCACTCCGCCCAGAGTGCGTCGGCCTCGTCCTGCACCACGGTCACCTCACGGGAAACGTGCGCTCCAGGTGCGCGTCGGCACCCCGTCCCCCGGGCACGATCACCATCGTCAGCCTCGGACCATCGAGGGTTGGGACCGCTTCGGTCACATCGACGTCCGCGAGCACCTCCGACACAACCGCGGACAGTCGGCGCGGCGGCAGCTCCGCCATGTCCGACCCGGCTTGCACCACCACCCGCGCCCCCGCCAGGCGGGCAACGGCGACGGCGGCACGCCCCGCCCGAGCATCCAGGACAGCAGGGTGGGGGTCACCGTCGAGAGCGCCAGCGGCGTGACCTCCATGAACCGGTCGGCCCCGGTCCCCAGCACCCCGCCCACAGTCAGTCCGACCATCACCACCTGCTGCACCACCAGCGCGGAGAACGACTCCCGCGGAGGTCGCCGCACCACGAGCACCGCGAGTATCGGGCCGATCGCGCCGACCGGCCACGAGGCATGGTCCTGCACGCTGCGCGCCGGCTCCGGCTCCGGCAGGAACGCATCACCAGGTGGGGCCGTGTCGGCGGTACCGGCGTGGGGGCGTCCGACCAGGCGAGCAGCACCCGCGTCCCGCCGTCGTGGCCGCGTCCCACCTCCACCTCCCCGCCGACGGCGCGCATCACCTCACCTACCGGGCGTGTCAGGCCGAAGCCACGGTCCTCCCCGATTCCGCGACCCGCGTCCTCCACTGCCAGCGTCACCCGAACCCCGTCCCGCCGCAGCGTCACGACGACGATGGGCGAGCCGGCGTGGCGGGCCACGTTTCGCAGGCACTCCGCCGCGGCGCGCTCGAAAGCCGCGACGACGTCGGCAGGGAGGGGGCCGACGTCGTCGGCGTGTGTGGTGACGGACAGTCCGGTCGGCACGGCGATGTCCTGGATTGCGCTGTGGAGCGGCCGTGGGCCGTCGGTGATCTGAACCCGGGGCCGCGAGCGCCACGCCGCCAAGGCCTCAGCAGCGGCCGTCCGGGCCTCCACATCGCCGACCGCCGGCAGACTGAGTGCCCGGAGCGCGGCGGCGACATGGTCGTGGAGGAGACCCTGCACCCGGCGGACCTCCTGCCGGCGCGCGACGTCCGCGGCGGTCTCGGCCTCGAGCACGCGATGGACGATCGTGGGGCGGTGCTCGCTGGTGAGGATGAGGACCTCCGCGCCCGCCTGAGTGAGGGCGCGGACGTTGCCCTCGGGGGTGCTGCCATCCCCGAGGTGGATGTCGAGGAGGGCCACGCTGGTGCGGGAATCCCAGGTTGCGATCGCCTCCGCCACCGTGGGCGCGACCACAGAGAGCTGAATGTCCGGGTGCTGGTCCGCGAAGTAGGCGGCGAGGCCCCGGAGGATGAGGGGGGTGGTCATCGATGCCCACGACCGTGATGACCCCCGTGCTGCCCACGATCGGACAGTAGCAGCCAGCGATCACCTGCCCGGGCCCAGTCACACGGATACGCGCTGGGCGCGGCTCTCCTCCAGCGTTCGCACGTGCTCCAGGACCCGGCAACCCTCCGAGCATGGGCTCGGCATCCCGGTCCAACCCCCGAGCCGCAATCCCAACGCTGTCTGCGCCGCCGCGAGGCACGGATCCTCCACCACGTGCGACCACCGGAACCGCAGGGTCATCTCCCTGGATATCAGCAGCGCGTCGTTGTCGCGCAGTACATCGGCGTGGGTGGCCCGGCCCGGGTGGGCGAGTTCGCCGTCGAGTTCAACGCGCAGGCCGAACGCGGCGTAGCGGCAGTCCGCGCGGATCCAGTGCCCCCGCACCCGCTCCCACCCCTGCCGCGTGGACATCGGCAACCCATGTGCGCGCTCCACGTCGCGGTGGTATCGCAGCTCGAGGTGCGACTCCACGCCGTCGGGCGTCCGGGCGATGCACTCGAGCAACAGGCCACGGTTGTGGAGCCGCTTGCGCCGGTCCGCCCGGTTGAGCAACGCACTGGGCGCCACCCGCTTCTGGATCGCCGAGATCAGCAGGTCGAGCACAGCCTTCTCCGACATCGCCTCCTCCACCAGGTCGAGCACCGTCTCCTCGATCTCGGTCCAGCCCGGAGAGCCGGCCTTGGCGTAGCGGCGCCGCGTTCTCCGCACCTTCATGCCGGTGGCGGCGACGACCCTCGCCCGATGTGGCACCAGCAGGTGGACGACGTCCGGGTCCTCCGTCACGAGGCCGTGATGGCGCGCCGCCGACGGGCCCGCCACGAGCGCCCACTCGCCGTCGCGCAACTGCGACTGGACGTACAGCACCGCCGCCCACTCGCGCTGCTCCCGGGTCAGCTCGCCCGGGAACATCGCCACCACTCCCGGATGCACCCGTTGCCAGTACCCGGCCCGCACCCGGTTGTGGGTCATGTGGTCGGTGACGCCGCTCGCCTCGAGGTTCGCGCGCGAGACCACGTGCAGCTGCTTCGCGGAGAGCGGGGCGAGGTCCTGTTTCTCGTCGGACATGCCGTCACCGTAGATGGCGACGACGCCGCCGCCTCGCGAACCCCTCGTCTCACCCCTCTTCCTGTGGACGATCTGTTCAGGCCGGTTGGCCTGTGGACAAGGCTGGCGCTGCTCGCAGCACGGCCGGCACTCCTATTTCGGGTTCCACCGAGCCCGAACAGCGGCTCGAACCAGCCCAACACACCCCTCAACAGCAGTTAACCCATTGATGGGGAAATTCGTTTACCGTGACGGGAAAGGATCTTCCCCATCAATGGGTTAACCGGCGTTGAACAGGGAAATTCCGGCGTTGATGACCCGTGGATCGGTCGAGAAGCGGGGCGGGGGGCGAAACCACACCAGGACCCCGACAGGCAGCGGCCCCCAGGGGGGCGAAACCACACCAGGACCCCGACAGGCAGCGGAGCCGTCGCTGGGGAGCAGGTGAAGGTGGTCGCAGGCGTGCCGGACCACGCACAGCAGCCCGCCCCGCCCGCCTACAGTGGAGCAATGGCAGAAGAACTCACCGACGAAGCCCTTGAATTCGCTGAGAAGATGTTCACCCTCGCACGCGAGGGCCGAACCGAACTGCTCGCCGCCTACGTGGACGCCGGTTTGCCAGTGGACCTCGCCAACCACAACGGGGACACCCTGCTGGTCCTCGCCGCCTACCACGAGCACCCGGACACGGTCCTGGCGCTACTCGAACGCGGAGCGGACGTCACGCGCGCCAACCTGCGCGGCCAGAACGCCCTCACCTCCGCCACTTTCAAGCAGGACGTCGAGAGCGTCCGCGCCCTCCTCGCAGCGGGAGCGGACCCGGACGCCGGCACCCCGTCGGCCCGGGCCACCGCGGAGTACTTCAACCTGCCGGAGATGACCAAGCTGTTCGAGTGAGTGGGGGGAGGCGAAGGCACGATCCAAGCCAAGCTGTTCGGGTGAGTGGGGAGGGAGGCGAAGGCACGATCCAAGCCAAGCTGTTCGAGTGATTGAGAGGGGCACGAGGGCCGGATCCCGGCGCACGGCATTCGAGTGACAGGATGGGGCACATGAAGAAGATCGTCGCCGATAAGGAGATCTGGGACCGGATCCGGCAGGAGGCCACGCGGGACGCCGCGCAGGAACCCGCGCTCGCGAGCTTCCTCCACACCTCCATCCTCAACCACCCCACGCTCGAGGCCGCCCTGAGCTTCATCCTGGCGAGCAAGCTCGGTGACGCCACCGTCACCGCCCTCACCCTCCGCGACCTCATCGACGCCACCTTCGCCTCCGACCCCCACATCTGCCCCTCGATCCGCGCGGACCTGCAGGCCGTGGTGGAGCGGGACCCCGCGTGCCCCGGCTACTCCGGGCCGCTCCTCTACTTCAAGGGCTTCCACGCCCTCCAGACCCGCCGCGTCGCCCACCACCTGTGGGTCACGGGGCATCGGTCCCTCGCCCTCTACCTGCAGTCCCGCGTCTCCGAGGTCTTCGGTGTCGACATCCACCCCGCCGCCCTGATGGGCCGGGGCATCATGCTGGACCACGCCACCGGCATCGTGATCGGCGAGACCGCCGTCGTGGATGACAACGTCTCCATGCTCCACTCCGTCACCCTCGGCGGCACCGGCAAGGAGACCGGCGACCGCCACCCCAAGATCCGCCGCGGCGTCATGATCGGCGCCGGCGCGAAGATCCTCGGCAACATAGTCGTGGGCGAGGGCGCCAAGGTCGGCGCCGGGAGCGTCGTCCTCGACGACGTCCCACCCCACAGCACCGTCGCCGGCGTCCCCGCGCGCCTCCTCGGCCATCCGTCGTACGAGTCGCCCGCCTTCGAGATGGACCAGCACATCGAGGACGACGACGCCGCCCCGGCGAGCGCGTGACGGCGTTGGCTGACGGGCCGCGCGTCGTCGGCGTGAGCGTGGACGACCGGCACCGCTTCAGCAAGCTGCCCGCGGACTCCATCGACCTGGTCGCAGGCCTCGGGGTGGCCGGAGACGCGCATGCCGGCCCCACGGTGCAGCACCGGTACCTCGCCCGCAGGCACCCGGACGCACCCAATCTCCGGCAGGTGCACCTGCTGCACCAGGAGTTCCTCGACGAGGTGGCGACCGAGGGCTTCGACGTCCCGCCCGGCGGGCTCGGCGAGAACGTCACCACTGCCGGCGTGGACCTGCTCGACCTGCCCGCGGATACCCAGCTACGGCTTGGTGAGGACGTCATCGTACGGGTGACGGGGCTGCGGAACCCTTGCCCACAGATCGACGACTATCGGTGGGGGCTGCAGGCTCGCTGCTGGGGCCGCGATGCCGCGGGGAACCGGACCCGCCTGGTGGGTGTGATGGGTGTCATCGAGCGTGGCGGGACCGTGCGGCCGGGGGACGCAATCGCCGTCGTGGTGCCGGAAGGTCCGCATCTGAAGCTGGAAGTGGTGTGAGGGTCAACAGTTGGACAGTGCCCGGGGCTCTCGGGGCGGAGGTCTAACATCTCGGCTCGGATACAGACGTGTCCTGTGTCCGGAGTTCCGATAGGGACCTCGCGGGCGCATCATCCTTCGAGAGCGAGGAACCCATGGCACAACGCCCACCCCTCCCACCCGAGGTCTGGAACTGGGCGAGGGACCGCGGCCTGCAGCGCAAGGCGGAGACACACCCCCAGTTCGTGCTGTTCCTGTACATGTCGGCCACTCGCGAGTCCCGCCAGCCTGACGACCTCTGACCCACTCCCCGAGGCGCCCATGACCGCCGGCGCGGTCGGCCGCGACGATGCCGCGATCACCGTCATCCTCTGCCACGCTTGGGAACATGGAGACGATCAGTAGAACGTTCCC
>JBNJCY010000119.1:0-6629 GCA_051744325.1 Actinomycetota bacterium | reverse complement strand
TCCCCCACCCGAGGGAGCCTCCCCCACGCCACGGACCACCCAGCACCACCCCTCCCCCACCCGAATTCACAATCCCCGTTTCTGAAGGTCCAAGGTTCCCGGGCCGCGTCGAAGTCGGTCGCCGCAAGGCTCAACGGCGAGGGAGAGGTTCTCCGGCCACAGTGCGGTGCGCGCTGCGCGCCTCCACCGAAGAACCTCCCTCTCAGCGCGGTTGCGCACCCTCACCAGGCGCGTGCCAAGCCCGCACGCGTCAGGTGCGCGCCAAGCCGGCTTGCTTCTGGCCCTCGTGCAGGACCTTCTCGTTGATCGGCTCGGCACCGGAGGCGCGCTGGGTGCGCTCGTACTCGCGGGCCTCGTGCTGTCGGACGGCTTCGGCGCCCGTGGCGATGGCGGATCGCAACTGGTCGTCACCCAGCCCGAAGGCGTCCACAAGGTCGCGGGCGTGGGGCCGCAGGCGCACGAGCAGTCTGTTCACGTAGCTGGTGACCGCTTGGGCTCGCTGCGAGGAGAGCCGGCCGTGCATCAGGTACCACGCGATGTTCTTCTCGATGAGGGTCAACCCGAACAGGTCCCGCAACCTCGTCAGCACCCGGCGGGTCGGCTCATCCCGCACGCGGCCGAGCGCGACCGTGAAGGCCTCCCACTGCAACAGTTCGGCGTGCGCGCGGGCCGCCTCGATGAGTGCGTCCTGATTGGCGTTGAAGATAGCGGCCGCACGGTCGGCGGGAGCCTTGCGGGCCTCGCGCAGCGCGAGCGCCACCTCCTCGACCATCGCCTCCACACGGTCCTCGAGAAGCTCGCGCTGGGTGTCCTCCTCACGGAGGTGCCCAGCGGAGCGCGCCATGGAACGGGTGTCCCGAATCGACTGCGCGGCCCGGCGCAACGGCGTCCGGTGCAGGGTCATGTCCGCCGCGCGCTCAGCCACCCAGCGGGCCTTCCCCGCCACGTCGATCTTGGCCATGGAGCGGCCGTAGTCGGTGACGAGCCGCTTGCCCACGAGCTGGAGGAGGACGTTGTTGTCCCCCTCGAAGGTGACGTAGACGTCGAGGTCCTGCCGCAGGCCCACGAGACGGTTCTCGGCAAGGAACCCCGCGCCACCGCAGGCCTCGCGGGACTCCTGAAGGGCCTCCAAGGCCAGCCACGTGTTCACCACCTTCGCGGCCGCGGCCTGGGTCTCGAGGTCCTGGCGGTCCTCGTCCGTATCATGCTGGCCGGAGAACACGTCATGGAAGCGGTCCAGCAGCTCCGCCTGCGCGAAGTTGGCGGCGTAGGTGCGAGCCAACAGGGGGAGGAGCCGGCGCTGGTGGCGCTGGTAATCCAGGAGCATCACTTCCTGGTGCTCGTCCGCGCCGGTGAACTGGCGCCGCTCGGTGCCGTATCGGATCGCGGTCACCAGCCCCACCTTGGCGGCGATCACGGCGGCACCGGAGAGTGAGACGCGGCCCTGAACCAGGGTGGAGAGCATCGTGAAGAACCGGCGGCCGGGTGAGTCGATCGGGGAGGAGTATGTACCGTCGGGCGCCACGGCGCCATAGCGGTTGAGCAGGTTCTCCCTTGGGACGCGGACGTGGTCGAAGCGGATTCGGCCGTTGTCGATGCCGTTGAGGCCGCCCTTGAGCCCGTCGTCCTCGATGGTGATGCCCTTCAGCCAGCGGGTGCCGCCGGTGCCGTCCTCCTCCCGGATGGGCACGAAGAAGGCATGCACCCCGTGGTTGACGCCTTCGGTGATGAGCTGCGCGAACACCACTGCCGCGAGGCCGTGCAGGGCGGAGTTCCCGATGTACTCCTTCCACGCGGAGCGCACGGGCGTGTCGATCTCGAACTCCCGGGTGTCCGGGTCGTAGGTCGCGGTGGTCAGGACGCCGGCCACGTTGGAGCCGTGCCCGATCTCTGTCATGGCGAAGCAACCGGGCAGCTTCAGGGACAGCGCGTCCTCCAGCCACTTGTCGTGGTGCTCGCGGGTGCCGAGCTGGTTGATCGCGGAGGCGAACAGCCCCCACTGCACCCCGGACTTGATCTGGAGGGAGGGATCGAGCAGCACGAGCTCCTCGAAGCCGGCGAGGTAGCCACCCGGGTCCTCCAAGCCGCCCACGTACTTGGGGAAGCCGCGGGTCGGCACCCCCAGGGCGGCGAGCGAGTGCAGCTGCCGGAGGACCCGCTCGCGGTGTTCCTCCTTCGACAGTCCCTCGATCTTCACGAGGTCCGGGTTCGTGGCGAGGCCGCGGACCTCACGCCGGATGTCTTTCCACCGGCCGTCGAGGACGTCGCCCAGCACGCCGACGTCGATGCGCTCGCCCTCCGGGACGCGCTGCTCGATCCCGGGACTCGGGAGCGAGACGAGGTCGATCGAGCCGGTGGAGCCGGGGGTGGTCGCGGAGGGGGCCACATCCTGGGTGCGGCTCTCCTGGGGGTGGGTGGTGGTCATTCCTTCTCCTAGCGGCGTGTGGCGGGTGACGAGCCAGTGGCGGGTGACGAGCCAGTGGCGGGTGACGAGCCAGTGACCGATGACGGACGTGTGGTGAACAGGACGTGGGCGCCGTCCCAGAGCATGACTGCGAGGTCGCGACCGAGGTCCTCCCGGCTGAGGCGGGCCTCGGCGGAAGTCGCGACCCATTCCTCCGCCGCCGCCCGCACCATGCCGACGACGCCGGCGGCCCACACCCGCACGCGATGGCTGGGCAGGGCCTCGTCCTCCACGAGCAGGGAGATCTGCGAGGCCACAAGGTCCTCCACCTGCGCCACGAAGATGCGCAGGTTGCCCTCGGATGCTCCCTGCTGCGGCCGGTTCACGAACAGGAACACGTTGCGCGAGCGGTCCACGGTCTCGAGGTACGTGGTGACCATGGCCTCGACAGCGCGGCGCGGGTCGCGCGTGGATGTCGCGGCCTCGGCGAGGCGGACCCGGGCGCGCCCCAGGATGTACTCGCCCACCGCCACCTGCAGGGCGGTCTTGTCCTGGAAGTAGCGGTAGAGGATGGACTTCGAGGTGCCGAGCGCCCCGGCAATCTCCTCCATGGAGATGTCCGGTCCGCGCTCGTGCACCACCCGGCGGACCTGGCGCACCATCTCGAGCCGGCGGGCGGAGCGGTGCTCAGCCCAGCGGGTGGCGCGCCCGTCGACGGCTGACTCGGGCCCGAGTCCCCGGTTCGGCCCGAATCCGCCGTTCGAGTTGACGGAAACGCCGCCATGCTCTGTGATGGAGTTCATGCGACCGAGAGTATCAGGTACTCCTGGTACCGCAATCGGGCGAGATCCGGACCCACAAGGAGACCACGTGACACCCATCCCCCGCCGCGCCGTCATCATAGGCGCCAACCGCATCCCGTTCGCGAAGGTCGGCGGTGCCTACCACCATGCCTCCAACGCGGACATGCTCACCGCCGCGCTGGACGGGCTCGCGGCCCGCTTCGGCCTCGCCGGCGAACGGCTCGACGACGTCGCCGCCGGTGCCGTCCTGAAGCACGCCAAGGACCACGGACTCACGCGTGAGGCGGTGCTCGGCTCCGCGCTCGATCCCCACACCCCCGCCCACGACGTGCAACGTGCCTGCGCGACCGGCCTCGAGGCCATCCTCGGCATCTCCAACAAGATCGCACTCGGCCAGGTCGAGGTCGGCATCGGTGGCGGGACGGACTCGGCCTCCGACGCCCCGATCGTCGTGTCCGAGCATCTCCGCCGGAACCTCCTTGACCTGAGCCGCGCAAAGACCGCCTCCCAGAAGCTCGCGATCGTGGCGAAGCTCCGCCCCGGCCACCTCATGCCGGTCGCCCCGGACGTCGCGGAGGCCCGGACGGGGCTCTCCATGGGCGAGCACCAGGCCCTCACCACCGCCGAGTGGGGCGTCACCCGCGAGGCCCAGGACGCCTACGCGCTGGCTTCGCACCAGAAGCTGGCGGCCGCCTACGAGCGCGGCTTCTTCGACGACATCATGACCCCGTACCGCAGGCTCACCCGCGACGAGGCCCTCCGGCCGGACACCTCGCTCGAGAAGCTCGGGAGCCTGCAGCCGGTGTTCGGCAAGCACTTGGCAACCCCCGCCACCATGACCGCCGGCAATTCCACCCCGCTGTCCGACGGCGCCTCCGCCGTCCTGCTCTCCTCCGAGGAGTGGGCGGAGGCCCGCCACTTCACCCCGTTGGCGGGCGTCGTCGACGCCGTCACCGCCGCCGTCGACTTCCCGTCCGGGAAGGAGGGCCTCCTCATGGGGGGCGCGCGTGCGGTCCCGCGCCTGCTCGAGCGCAACGGCCTCACCCTGGCGGACTTCGACTTCATCGAGATCCACGAGGCCTTCGCGGCCACCGTGCTGGCAACCCTCGCCGCCCTCGCCGACGACGACTTCGCCCGGGGGCTCGGCCGCGACACCGCGGTCGGCCAGGTGGACCCCGACCGCCTCAACGTCACCGGGTCCTCGCTCGCCGCGGGGCACCCGTTCGCGGCCACCGGCGGACGCATCGTCGCCACCCTGGCCAAGCTGCTCGCCGAGCGCGGCCAGTCCCACCACCGCAAGGGCCGGGCACTCGGCCTCATCTCGGTCTGCGCCGCCGGCGGCCAGGCCACCGCGATGATCCTGGAGGCGAAGTGAGCGACTCCTACATCGACCTCGTCAACTCCCCCTTCGGCGCGACGCTCGCGAAGAAGCTGGGCCTTCCCAAGCCGGTGAAGCTGCGCCGCCACGACGCGGACGCGCCCCTCACCACCGGGCCGGTGCTCGTCATGTCCGACGACGCCTCCCGCCCGGATGCCGACGCCGTCGCCACCGCCCTCCTCCCCTGGGGCCTCGACGTGCGCCGGGACACCCACCTGCCCGAGGAGCAGCGGTGGGGCGCCGTCGTCGTGGTCCTCACCGGCCTCGCCCACCCCGGTGACCTCGCGACGCCGGTCCTCACCCTCGGCGGTACGCTCCGCCGCCTCACGCGCTCCGGGCGCGTGGTGACGATCTCCCGCGCGGTCACGCCCGAACTGGACCCGGCCGAGGCCGCGGCCCGGCAGGGCGTGGACGGATTCCTGCGCTCGCTCGCCAAGGAGTTGCGCGCCGGTGCCACGGGCAACGGGATCGTCCTGGGCGACGGCGTCGACGTCACCGTCCCCAGCCCGCTCGCCGCGCTGCGGTTCCTGCTGTCCGCGAAGTCGGCGTTCGTCGACGGGCAGTTCCTGCGCGTCACCGCCCCCGGCAGCCGGAACCCGTCGTGGGAGCGCCCGCTGGAGGGGAAGGTCGCGGTGGTGACCGGCGCGGCCCGGGGCATCGGCATCGAGATCGCCCGCACGCTGGCGCGCGACGGCGCCCGCGTCGTCGGCGTGGACGTCCCCGCATCCGGCGACTCCCTCGCCGCGGTGATGAACGAGGTGCGCGGCACGGCGCTCCAGCTCGACGTGACCGCCCCGGACGCCGCCGAACGCATCGCGAAACACGCCCAGGCGCGCCACGGCGGCCTGGACATCGTGGTGCACAACGCCGGCATCCTCCGGGACAAGCTGCTCGCCAACATGAAACCCGAGCAGTGGAATGACCTTCTCGCCGTCAACATCGAGGCGCCGCTGCGCATGAACGACGCCTTCGTGGAACTGGCGCACGAGGGGGCGCTGGGCCGGTCGTCACGCATCATCGGACTCGCCTCCACCTCCGGCATCGCGGGCAACCGCGGCCAGACGAACTACGGCGCCGCCAAGGCCGGCATGATCGGCATGACCCGGGCGCTCGCCCCGGTGCTCGCCGAGGTGGGGGGCACGGCGAACGCGGTTGCGCCCGGCTTCATCGAGACCGAGATGACCGGTCGGATCCCGCCGGTGACCCGGCAGGTGGCACGGCGGCTGAACTCGCTCCAACAGGGCGGCCTGCCCGTGGACGTCGCCGAGGCGATCGCGTTCCTCGCCTCCCCCGCGGCGGGCGGCATCAACGGCGAGGTCCTGCGGGTGTGCGGCCAGAACTGGGTGGGCCAGTGACAGCGCCGCTCCCGGCCACCGCCCCACCGGCGTCGTATCGCGAGGAGGAGCTGGAAGCCGTCCCTGGCCTGGGTGAGTCCTACCGGCGCGCGGTCACCGGAACCGCCCTCGCCCGGCTGCGCCGCGACTGGCCCGGCCTCCCCGAGGTGGCTCTCCGCCACGGGCCCGTCCGGGCCGGCGCCCACCGGCTCGCGGACTACCAGCACCTTCTCGGCGCGCCCGGGACGGACGACCTGCCCGCAGGGTTCGTGCACGTCCTCGGCTTCCCGCTCTCGATGGCCCTCCTGACGCACCCGGACTTCCCACTCCCCGTCCTCGGGCTGGTCCACGTGGCCAACCGCGTGCTCCAGTCCCGGCCGCTGCGCTTCGACGAGGAGCTGGCGTTCACGGCCTGGGTGGACGGGCTGCGCCCCCACCGCCGCGGCACCACGGTGGACGTCCATCTCACGGCGTCGGTGGGCGACGCCGTCGCCTGGGCCGGGGTGTCCACATACCTCGCCACGGGGCTGAGGGTCGCCGAGGGAGAGCCCGCGGAGAGGGCGCGTGACGAGTCCGAGCCGGGCCCCGGCCTCCACGTGTGGACCCTGCCCGCGGACACGGGGAGGCGCTACGCGGAGGTGTCCGGGGATCGGAACCCCATCCACACCTCCCGGATGGGGGCGATGTTCTTCGGGTTCCCCCGCCCCATC
>JBNJCY010000118.1:0-6655 GCA_051744325.1 Actinomycetota bacterium | reverse complement strand
GTTCTTCGCTGGCGACGACGTGTTCTACGGGCACGTTCGGAACTTCAAGGGGCTCGAGCGGTCCGCGGTGGTGGTGGCGTTCAACGGGGCGCATGATGTGGAGCTGGCCGGGCATCTGCTGTACGTGGGGATGTCACGGGCGACGAGCCTGCTCGTGCTCGTCGGGCCGCGGGAGGAGATCGAGGCCGCTGCTGGGGTGAAGGTGATGGCGGAGTTGGACGCCGGCATGGCCTGGTGCCCGCCGGAGGCGTGAGAGTCTCCCGGTCCATCCACGCGTCCACGGTGCGCGATGGCACGCGGAGTAGGCTGACGAAGGTGCCCGTCATCGAGATCGAGCGGCTCCGGAAGGCCTACGGGCCGGTGGTCGCCGTCGATGACGTGAGCCTCACCGTGGAGCGTGGCGAGATCTTCGGCGTGCTTGGTCCGAACGGCGCCGGCAAGACCACGCTCGTGGAATGTGTCACTGGGCTTCGCACCGCGGACGCCGGGACCGTCCAGGTGCTCGGTCTCGATCCGCGCTCCGATCGCGAACGGGTCCGGGAGCGGGTCGGCATCCAGCTCCAGAGCAGTGCGCTGCCGGCCAAGATCAAGGTGCACGAGGCGCTCGCGCTGTACGCCTCGTTCCACGCCCAGTCGGCCGACGTCCCGGAACTGGTCGACGCCCTCGACCTCGGGGAGATCCTCGGGCGGTACTTCGGGCGGCTCTCGGGTGGCCAGAGGCAGCGACTGTCCATCGCGCTCGCCCTGATTGGCGAACCGGAGGTCGCGGTCCTCGACGAGCTCACGACCGGCCTGGATCCGCAGGCGCGCCGGGAGACGTGGCAGTTCATCGAACGCGTGCGTGCCAGAGGTGTGACCATCGTGCTCGTCACGCACTTCATGGACGAGGCAGAACGGCTCTGCGACCGCGTCGCCATGATCGACGACGGCCAGCTCGTCGCCGCCGGCTCCCCCGCCGAGCTCGCCGCCTCCGTCGGCGGCGGCACCCGGATGCGGCTGCGACCGTCGGGGCCGATCGACGACTGCGTCCTCACGCAACTGCCGGCGGTGCACGGCCTTGAGCGCCACGGTGAGGAGATCATGGTCAACGGGACCGACGACGTCGTCACCGACGTGGTCCTCGCGCTCGACGCCCTCGGCCTGCGGGCCCGGAACGTGCGGGTGGAGGTCGCCAATCTCGAGGACGCGTTCCTGGCCCTCACGGGACACCGGATCCGCCAGGACGTGGAGGAGAGTGATGCGCGATGACCGCAGCGACGACGGCGGCGCGCCGGGTGCCGCGCGGCGCGTTCCGGCAGCTCGTTCTCACCGAGGCACGACTCACCCTGCGCGAGCCGATCGCGCTGGTGTGGGGGGTCGCGATGCCGGTGATCCTCGTGGTGGTGTTCGGCCTGATCCCCGCGTTCCAGGAGCCGATCCCGGGGTACGGCACGATGACGATCTTCCACGCCTACGCCCCGATCCTCGTCCTGGTCTCGCTGTCGATGCTTGGCCTCGTCGGGTTGCCGGCCGCGCTCGCCTCCTACCGCGAGCTGGGCGTGCTGCGCCGAATGTCCACCACGCCGGTGCCACCGTCGCGGCTCCTGGCGGCGCAACTCGTGGTCAACCTCGCCTCCGCGCTTCTCGCGATCGCGCTGATCGCCGGCATCGGCACTCTCGCCTTCGATCTGCCGCTGCCGCAGCACTGGCCCGGCTTCGTCCTCACCCTCGCGCTTGCGACCGCCTGCCTGTTCGCGATCGGCCTGTCCGTCGCGGCCGTCGCCCGGACAGGGAGGGCTGCGGCCGCGATCGGCAACGCACTGTTCTTCCCGCTCGCGTTCTTCGCGGGCCTGTGGTTCCCGCAGCAGGCGATGCCGTCCACGTTGGCCACCATTTCCCGCCTCGCGCCCACCGGAGCCGCGGTGGAGGCCTTCAACGCGACCATGGCCGGGGACTTCCCCGCCACCCAGCCGCTTCTGCTGCTCGTGGGCTATACCGCGGTGTTCGCGGTCATCGCCGTCCGGGCGTTCCGCTGGGAGTAGTCCCCGGTCAGGTGCTGGGGAGGTTGACCCGGCGGGCGAGGTTCGGCTCGGTGGACGGCCCCGGCGCGGACGGGGCGATCAGCTCACCGGTGTCCTCGGACGGATCGAGGATGCCGTGCTCGGCCCAGACGTGGTCGCCCGCGAGGATCTCCCGGGCGAGCGCCACGTCGATCGCGTCCGTGTTCGTCCACAGCGCGTCGAAGAGCCGCTCGGCCCGTAGGCGCGCCTGACGGCAGGCCGCGTCCGCCAGGGCGACGACGGCGTCACCGGTGGCGGCGTCGTCGTCCTGGAGCATCCGGGCGCGCACGCACATCGCGGAGATGGCGAACAGCTCGGCCCCGATGTCGACGATCCGGCCGAGGAACCCCTGCTGCTTCTCCAGCCCGCCCTGCCAGCGGGCCATGCCGTAGAACGTGGCGCGGGCGAGGCGGCGGGAGACGCGTTCGACGTAGCGCATGTGGGTGGCGAGAGAACCGTACTCGGCGAAGGAGTTCGGTACTTGGCCGGCGCCCACGAGCAGCTGCGGGAACCACGTCACGTAGAACGCCCCGGCCCTGCCGGCGGCCTTCGCCTTGCCGGCGAGGTCGACGTCGGGGTCGATGATGTCCCCCGCCACGGCGAGGTGGGCATCCACCGCCTCCCGCGCGATCAGCAGGTGCATGATCTCGGTGGACCCCTCGAAGATGCGGTTGATCCTGAGGTCGCGGAACGCCTGTTCCACGGGCATGGCGCGTTCGCCGCGGGCCTCGAGGGAGTCCGCGGTCTCGTACCCGCGGCCTCCGCGGATCTGGACGAGTTCGTCCACCACCTCCCACGCCCGCTCCGAGGCGTACAGCTTGGCGAGGGCTGCCTCGAGCCGGATGTCCGTCTCGCCGGCGTCGGCGAGGTGGCTCGCCATCTCGACCATCGCCTCCTGCGCGTAGGCGGCGCCCGCGATGAAGGCCAGCTTGTGGGCGACGGCGGCATGCCGGCCCACCGGCTTGCCCCACTGTTCGCGCGCGCTCGCCCACTCGCGCGCGGCCTTCAGGCACCACTTCGAGGTGCCGATGCACAGCGCCGGGATGGACAGCCGGCCGGAGTTGAGGGTGGTCAGCGCGATCCGGAGGCCCTGGCCCTCCTTCCCGATCACGTTGGCGGCCGGCACGCGGACCTGGTGGAACCGGGTGACGGCGTTCTCGATGCCACGGAGCCCCATGAACGCGTTGCGGCGCTCCACGGTGATACCCGGGGTGTCCGCCTCGACGATGAAGGCGGTGATGCCGCCGCGGTGCCCCTCCGAGGCCGGAACGCGGGCCATCACCACGAGGACCTCGGCGATCACCGCGTTGGTACCCCAGAGCTTGACGCCATCGATGAGGTAGTGGCCGTCGTCGGTGGGGATGGCGGTGGCGCGGAGCCGGGCGGGGTCGGACCCGACGTCCGGTTCCGTCAGGAGGAAGGCGGAGATGGCGCCGGCTGCGCAACGCGGCAGGTAGGCGGACTTCTGCTGCTCCGTGCCGAACTGCTTGACCGGCTCGGGCACGCCGATCGACTGGTGCGCCGAGACCAGCGCCCCCAGCGCGGGGCTCACGGTGCCGATCAGGATGAGCGCCCGGTTGTAGTACACGTTCCCGAGCCCCAGTCCGCCGTACTCCACCGGGATCTTGATGCCGAAGGTGCCGATCCCTGCGAGGGCGGCGATGACCTCGTCCGGGATGAGGGCGTCACGGTCGATGGCGCGGCCGTCCACGGTGGCGAGCACCCCGCGGAGCGCCTCCAGGTAGGAATCCCCCCGGGCGGTGACGTCCGGGGCGGTCCGGGGGTGCGGGGCGATGAGGTCCGGGCGGAAGTGCCCGAGGTAGAGCTCCTTCGCGAACGACGGGCGGGTCCACGTGGTCTCCCGCGCCGCTTCCGCGACCTTGCGTGCGTCCTTCTCCGTGACGGCCGTGGTCTGGTGCTGGTGGGTGTCGTGCGCCGTGGCCATGTTCCTGCCTTTCCGCGATTTCCCCTTCCGCGATTTCCCGGTACCGCCAGTATTACGTAGTTGGACAGATTGTGAAAGACCTCACATCATGGGCTGTACAGGCGAGCGCCTGCCGGGGGGTGGTGCACGACCCACACCCGGCGTACGATCATCGGATTCCGGGACCAAGGTCTCGGTAGTAGTCAGGAGGGGTGCCGTGCCCAGGTCCGTCATCGCCATCGTCAGCTCGCTGATCCTGCTCATGCTGGCCGCCGTCCCGGCCGCTGCGGACCGCCCCGAGCCGGTCCGCTTCGCCACCTTCAACGCGTCGCTCAACCGCAGCTTCGAGGGCCAGCTGGTGAGCGACCTGTCGACCAGGTCCAACGCCCAGGCGCAGGCCGTGGCTGAGATCATCCAGCGCACGCGCCCGGACGTTTTGCTCATCAACGAGTTCGACTTCGTCGAGGGCGGCGTGGCTGCCGAGCTCTTCCAGGAGAACTACCTGTCCGTCAGCCAGATGGGCGCCGACCCGATCGACTACCCGTACCACTTCGTGGCGCCGTCGAACACCGGCATCCCGTCCGGCTTCGACCTCAACAACAACGGCGTGGTCGGCGGGCCGGACGACGCGTTCGGTTTCGGGTTCTTCCCCGGCCAGTACGGCATGGTCGTCTTCAGCATGCACCCCATCGACTACGACTCGATCCGAACCTTCCAGCACTTCCTGTGGAAGGACATGCCCGGTGCCCTGCTCCCCGATGACCCGGCCACCCCCGAGCCGGCCGACTGGTACTCCCCGGAGGAGCTGGAGGTCGTCCGCCTCTCCTCCAAGAGCCACTGGGACGTGCCGATCCAGATCGGCGCCCGGCAGGTCCACTTCCTGGTCAGCCACCCCACGCCCCCGGTCTTCGACGGCCCGGAGGACCGCAACGGCACGCGGAACCACGATGAGATCCGCTTCTGGGCCGACTACATCACCCCCGGCCCCACCGCCGCCCACATCTACGACGATGACGGCGTGTCCGGCGGCCTGAAGCCGGGCTCGATGTTCGTGATCGCGGGCGACCAGAACAGCGACCCGCTCGACGGCGACAGCATTCCCGGGGCGATCCAGCAGTTGCTCGAGCACCCCCTCGTGAACACGAAGGTGACGCCCCACAGTGAGGGCGCCGTCGAGGCCAGTGAGCTGCAGGGCGGCGCCAACCTGACCCACCTGAGCGACCCGCGCTTCGACACGGCCGACTTCGCCGACAGCTCGCCCGGCAACCTGCGTGCCGATTACGTCCTGCCGCGAGTGAACATGCGCATCCAGGACGCCGGCGTGTTCTGGCCGACTCAGGATGACCCGCTCTTCAGGCTGACCGGCGTCTTCCCGTTCCCCAGCTCGGACCACCGGCTGGTCTGGATCGACGTCCCGCTGCCAAGGTGAGTTCGTCCACGGGTTCAGCGCGGGCATCATGATGCAAGCCCTGTGATGCTATGATGTTGACATGCGTACGACGGTGAACATCGACGACCGCCTGCTCGCCGAGGCGAAGCTGATCGCGGCTCGTGAACACCGGACGATCGGGTCGGTGCTGGAGGATGCCTTGCGGAAGTTGCTGGACGAGCAGGCCTCCCCCGGCACCGGGCGTGTCGACTTCGCGCTCCACACCTTCGAGCCGGAGGGGCCCGGCCTGCTGCCGGGGGTGGACCTGGAGGACAAGGAGCTGATTGCGCAGATCCTCGGGGACACCGATGCTCCTGCTTGATGTCAACGTGTGCCTGTACGCCTACCGGCCCGGGCAGTCCGAGACGGCACTTCTCGTGAGCGAGTGGCTGGCGCCGCGCCTGATCGGCCATGAACGCGTTGCGGTCAGCGAGCCGGTCCTGGCCGCGGTGGTCCGGATCGCCACCCATCCGAGGATCTTCCGGACGCCGTCCACGCCCAGTGACGTCCTCGAATTCGCCGCCTCCCTCGCGTCCGCGCCCGCCGCGCTGCTGGTCCGGCCCGGTCCCGAGCACTGGCTGATCTTCACTGAACTCGTGGCCCAGCACCGCCTTCGGGGCAATGACGTCCCGGATGCCAGCCTGGCTGCCCACGCGTTCGAACTCGGCGCCAGCCTCGTGACCCTTGACCGCGGCCTGTCCCGCTTCGCTGGGCTCCGGATCGTCAACCCCCTCGACGAGCACGGCACCACGAGTTAGGTCAACCGGAGGCGGGTCAGTGATCCCGTTGGCGCTGGAACATCGCCACCGCCTCGGCCTCGTCAACGTCGGACCACCTGCGGTAGGCGTCCGCCACCGCGAACCGCGCTCCGCCGCGCAGGTTCGCGCAGTAGACCGCGTCCGCCGACGCTGCCACGGCGCCGATCCGGTGCTCGCTCGCCGTCGGCACCGCCACCACCACCTGCTCGGCACCGAGCCGCCGGACGGACTCCACCGCCACGAGCATGGTGAACCCCGATGCCAGGCCGTCGTCGACCAGGACAACCGTGCGGCCCATGTAGTCGGGCGCGGGGCGCTCGCCCCGGAACGCCGCCACCCGGCGCGCCACCTTGGCGCGCGTCGCGGAAACGCCGGCCGCGACGTCGGAGGGGCTGAGGCCGAACCACCGGACGGCGTCGCGGTTGATGCGGACGCTGCCGTCGAATGCCACCGCGCCGTAACCCGCCTCCGTGTTCGCCGGCGGCGTCACCTTGCTGACGACGGC
>JBNJCY010000117.1:0-6685 GCA_051744325.1 Actinomycetota bacterium | reverse complement strand
GCCGTCCTGCCCGAGGCGACCGTCACGCCCACCCGGCCCACCGACACCGCCCGCGACCGCACCCGCCGGATGTTCCGCCGGTGGTGGTGGGTGTGGCTGGCCGTCCTCGCGGTGACGGTGGTCGGCCTCGTCAACCAGTCGGAGGCCACCTCGACCACCGCGCTGCACCCGCGCAACCCCGGGCCGGACGGCACGATGGCGGCCGCCGAGATCCTGCGGCGGCAGGGGGTCGAGGTCATCACCGTCACCACCCTCCCCGACGCGCTGGCGGCCCTGCGAGGCCCCTCCACCCTCCTCGTCGCAAACCTGCAGTACTTCTCGGAGGACCAACTGGGCGAGCTGGCCCGGGTGGGCGCGGACGTCGTCGTCGTGGGCAACCCGTACCTGGAGCTCGGCCCGCTCACCGACGCCGTCGCAGCATCCGTCGTCGGCACGCCCACCGCCGTCACCGCGCAGTGCGGGGATCCCGACGCCACGGCCGCCTCGCGCATCACCGCCTCGATCGGGGGCGTGGAGGCGTTGCGCCCGGGCGTCGAGGTGTGCTTCCCGACCGCCGACGGCGTGGGCGCCTACGCCGTCTGGGAGCAGTCCGGCCACGCCTGGCGCTACCTCGCCGACGGTGCCCTCATGACCAACGAGCTGCTCGCCGAGGACGGCAACGCCGCCCTGACCCTGCGTGCGCTCGGGCACAACGAGCGCCTCGTGTGGCTGCTGCCGACCGCCGCGAGCGCGACGGTCGAGCAGGTCTCGCCCATGCCGCCCGCCTTCACCCCCCTCACGATCCTGGCGGCGGGACTGGTGCTGGCGCTCGCCCTGTGGCGCGGGCGACACCTGGGGCGCGTCGTCGTCGAGCCGCTCCCGGTGGTGGTCAAGCCCGGTGAGGCGGTCCTCGGACGGGCCCAGCTCTACCGGCGGACCGGCGCCGCGAGCCACGCCGGGGCCGCCCTGCGGGCGGGGACCGCTCGCCGCCTCGCGCGCCGCCTCGGTCTGCCGCGCTCGGCCGGCCCGGACACCCTGGTTCCCACCGTGGCGGCCGCGGCGGGGCGCGACCCCCGGGAGGTGGTCGACCTGCTCTACCATCGCTCCCCGACCTCGAACACCGAGCTGCTGGACCTGTCGGCGGCCCTGGACACCCTGGAAAGAGAGGTTCACCGGCATGACCGATGAGCACGCCACCACCCCCCAGCCGCCCACGGTCCCGCAGGACGCGTCACAGCGTGGCGCCTCCGCATCCCGCGAGAAGCTCGCCCGGCTCCGCACTGAGATCGGCAAGGCGGTGGTCGGGCAGGAGTCCGCGGTCACCGGGCTCGTCATCGCGTTGCTGTGCGAGGGTCACGTGCTCGTCGAGGGAGTGCCCGGCGTGGCGAAGACCCTCCTGGTCCGCAGCCTGGCTGCGTCCCTCGACCTGCGCATGAACCGGGTGCAGTTCACCCCGGACCTCATGCCCGGGGACGTGACGGGATCCCTCATCTACGACGCGCACTCCGCGGAGTTCTCCTTCCGGCCGGGCCCGGTGTTCACGAACCTGCTGCTGGCGGACGAGATCAACCGCACCCCGCCCAAGACGCAGGCGTCCCTGCTGGAGGCCATGGAGGAACGCCAGGTCTCCACGGACGGCGTCACCCGGCCGCTCCCCCAGCCGTTCATGGTGATCGCCACCCAGAACCCGGTGGAGTACGAGGGCACCTACCCCCTGCCCGAGGCACAGCTCGACCGCTTCCTCCTCAAGCTCGTCCTGCCCCTGCCGCAGCGCCACGAGGAGGTCGAGGTGCTGCGCCGGCACGCCCACGACTTCAACCCCCGGGACCTCGCCGGCGCCGGAGTGCGCGCCGCGGCCGGGCCGGCGGACCTCACCGCGGCCCGCGCCGAGGTGGCCCGCGTGGAGGTGGGCCCGGAGGTGCTCGGCTACATCGTGGACCTCGTGCAGGCCACCCGGACCTCGCCGTCCGTGTCGCTCGGCGTCTCCCCCCGCGGGGCGACGGCGCTCCTCGCCACCGCCCGCGCCTGGGCGTGGCTCTCCGGCCGCGCCTTCGTCACCCCCGACGACGTCAAGGCCCTGGCCGTCCCCACCCTCCGCCACCGCCTCCAGCTCCGCGCAGAGGCCGAGCTCGAGGGCGTCACCCCCGAGGCCGTCATCAGCACCGCGCTGAACTCGGTCCCGGTGCCCCGCTAGTGTTCGTCACCGGCCGGGCAGTGGTCCTCACCGCGGTGGGGGCCGTCGCCGTGATGCTCGTCCCCTCCCCCACGACGGCGTGGCTCTGGCTGGCCCTCGTGGCGGCGGGGGGCGCCATGGACGTCATCCTCGCCGCGAGCCCGCGGGCTGCCGCCGTGACCCGGGACACGACCACCTCGGTGCGCCTCGGCGAGATGGCACGGTCCACCCTGACGTTGCACAACCCCGGCCGGCGACCGATGCGGGCCGTGGTGCGGGACGCATGGGTGCCCTCCGCGGGGGCCACCGCCAACCGCCACCGGATCACCATCCCGCGCTCCGAGCGGCGGCGGGTCCGCACGGCACTGGTGCCCACGCGCCGGGGGCGCCGGGCCGCCGACCTCGTCACGGTGCGCTGCGCCGGACCTCTCGGACTGGCGGGCCGGCAGGGCTCGCTCGAGGTTCCCGGGTCGGTGCTCGTGCTGCCGCCGTTCCACTCCCGCCGGCATCTGCCCTCCCGGCTCGCGCGCCTGCGCGAGATGGACGGGCGCACCGCGGTCCTCGTCCGCGGCCAGGGCACCGAGTTCGATTCGCTCCGCGAGTACGTCATCGGGGACGACGTGCGTTCCATCGACTGGCGCGCCACCGCACGGGCGGGCGACGTCGTCGTGCGCACCTGGCGGCCGGAGCGGGACCGGCGCGTCCTGGTGGTGGTGGACACGGGACGGCTCTCCGCGGTGCGGCTCGGGGACGAGACGCGCCTCGACGCCCAGGTCGAAGCGGCGCTGCTGCTGGCGGCCCTGGCCTCGCACGCCGGTGACCGGGTGGACGTCGTGGCTGTGGACACCGAGGTGCGTTCCCGCGTGGCCGGGCAGTCGGGCCCGCGGCTGATGAACGAGCTGGCCGTCGGCCTGGCGGACGTCGAGCCGGCGCTGGCCGAGACGAACTGGACGCGGGTGGCGGCGGTGGTGCGCGAGACGCTCTCGCAGCACGCCCTCGTCGTGCTGCTGACGGCGCTCGAGCCGGCCAACCTCGGCAACGGACTGCTCGCGGCCGCGCAGGCGCTGGCCCGGGACCACACCGTGATGGTCGCCTCCGCGACCGACCCGGCCGTGGCGCGCCTCGTCGAGGACCGCAGCGACACGGACGCGCTCTACCGAGCCGCGGCCGCCGAACGGGCGGGGCTCGAGCGCGAGGCGGCCGAGACCCGGTTGCGGCACCGCGGCGTCGAGGTGGTGGAGTCGCCCGCCGAGGAACTGCCGCCGGATCTCGCCGACGCCTACCTGCGCCTCAAGCGCGCCGGGCGGCTCTGAGCCTCACCCCACCTCGGCGCGGTGGTAGCCGCCGGGCAACGGTGACACCATCGTCCCTGCTGAGAGTCCCTGCTGAGAGTCCCTGCTGAGAGTCCCTGCTGAAAGTCCCTGCTGAAAGTCCCTGCTGAAAGTCCCTGCTGAAAGTCCCTGCTGAAAGTCCCTGCTGAAAGTCTAACCAACGTCTGTTTGGCGAGGTCTCGCGCAGGTGGTGAGGGTCCCGCACCTCACCATCAGTTCGTACCCTCGCCAAACAGGCGTTGGTTGGGCTTTGAGCACCGCGACCACCAGCAGGACCATCTTGGTGCATCAGCTGGGAGCTCCGGTTGCATCCACATACACCCGCGCCGGCACTGTCGTGGCCTGCACAGATCCTCGCCATCGTCACTGTGGCGAGGATCAGAGTCGATGGAGAGGTGTGTGATCCTCGCCTTCGACTCACAACCTCGCCACAGTCACGATGGCGAGGATCTGAGCTGATTGCGAGGGTTCTGCACCTCAGCACGCTCTGCGCCTCAAGCGCGCCGGGCGGCTCTGAGCCTCACCCCACCTCGGCGCGGTGGTAGCCGCCGCGGTCCTCCGCGAGGGCGAGGGACTCGCCGTCACGTGCGGCGCGGCCCCCCAGCACGAGGGTGTAGGCCCAGTAGCCTGCCAGTGCGAGTGCCCCGATCGCGATCTTCGCCCACGTGGGCAGCGCCGACGGCGTCACGAAGCCCTCCACGACACCGCTGATGCCGAGGACGAACACCAGGCCGACCGCCACCACGATGATCGCGAGGCCCTCCTCACGCAGCGCCGTCAGCCGGGTGCGCCGCCCCGGGGCCACCCAGGCCCAGAACAGCTTCAGCCCCGCCCCGCCGGCCACGAAGATCGCGGTCAGCTCGAGGAGCCCGTGGGGCAGGATCAGCCCGAAGAACACCGACAGGTCGGAATAGGTGGCCATGATCCCGCCCGCCTGGCCCACACCCACGGCATTGCTCCAGAGCACCCAGAGCGGGAACACGCCGGTGATGCCGCCGCCGATGCACTGGAAGGCGATCCAGGCGTTGTTGGTCCACACCAGGGCCGCGAAGTCCGGGGGCGGGAAGTTCGAGTAGTAGGCCGCGAAGGCCTCCTCGGCGTACTGGCGCAGCTCATCGGGCGTGCCGACGGAGGCCTGCACCGCCGGGGACACCGTGAACCACCACCCCGCCACGACCGCGACCGCCACGAAGCCCACCGTCACCCCGGCCGTCCACCACCGCACCCGGTGGAACGCGAGCGGAAGGGTGATGAGGAAGAAGCGGAGTATGTCCTGCACCCCGAGCGAGCGCGAGCCGGTCAGCCGGCTGCGCGCCTCGGCGAGCACGGTTGAGAGCCGGGACACGAGGGCCGGGTCGGGGGCCTGGGTCCGGACCACCGAGAGGTGGCCGGCCGTGGCCTGGTAGAGGGTCGCGAACTCGTCCGCCTCGGGCCCGCTCAGCACCCGTCTGCGGGTGAGCAACTCGAGGCGCTTCCACTGCGCGTCGTGCAGCGCGATGAAGGCGTCCGTGTCCACGTGCCCACTGTGCCACAGCCGGGCGTTATGCTCTCGACCATGTCGACCGACTCGATCGTGACCGGTGAGGCAGTCCTCCTCGAGTCACGTCCGGCCAGCGTCATGACCCGCGCGCTGGCCACCCTCATCGATGTCACCTTCCACTCACTGGTCATCCTCCTGCTCGGGATCGGCGTGTTCGGCCAGCTGGTGGAGCTGAACCAGGCCCAGCTCAGCACCGTCCTCATCGCGGGCATCGCGACAGTCACCGTCATCCTCCCCACCACCGTGGAGACCCTGACCCGCGGCCGGTCGCTCGGGAAGGTCATCACGGGCACGCGGGTGGTCCGGGACGACGGCGGCCCCACCCACCTCCGCCACTCCCTCACCCGCTGGTCGACAGCCATGGTCGAGGTGTTCCTGACCGCCGGGATGCTCGCGTTCACGGTCGCGATGGTCTCCGGCCGGTCCAAGCGGCTCGGCGACATGCTGGCAGGGACCTACGTCGCCCGGGTGCGCGGCGTCGAGGAGCGGGACCTGCCGCTCCTCATGCCCCCGGAGCTCGCCGACTGGGCACGGAACGCGGACATGGCCGCGCTCCCGGACAGGACGTCGCTGTACGCCCGCAAGTTCCTGGCGCGGACCGCCACCCTCTCACCCCAGGCACGCCAGCGGCTCGGGCTCTCGCTGGCCGCCGAGGTGGAGAAGCACGTGGCGCCGGCGCCACCGCCGGGAACCCACCCGGAGCGCTTCCTCGCCGCGGTGCTGGTGGCCCGACGAGACCGGGAGTACCTGGCGGCCCTGCGGCAGCGCGCGGCGACCTCCGGCGAGGACGCGGTGCTGGTGCAGCTCCCGCACGGGATCCCCGAGGCCACGGACTGAGCCGAGGACTCAGCGGGGTCAGTGGGGTGGCAGGGACAGCAGGGCTCAGCCCGTGACGCGGCGGGCCTCGCTCGCGAGCAGGATCGGGACGCCGTCGCGCACCGGATAGGCGAGCCGGTTCACCGGATCGGTGGAGACCAGCTCAGGGGTGCCGTCGGGACCCACCGCGTCCACGAGGGTGGCGCTCGTGACGGGGCAGCGCAGGACGTCCCGGACCCAGCCGAGGTTCTCAGTCATCGCTCTCCTTCTCGGCCCGGCCACCCTGGACGATCTCGAAGCTCGGTCGCGCCGGGAGCGGCTCGGGGAGGTGGTGGGTGACGGGGGCGGCCACCGGCCGGGCCGCCGGACGGGGGGTGGGCCGATGGTGGGAGGCCTCGCGGACGGCGTCGGCCAGCGCGGAGAGGTCATCGAACGACGGCGGGGCGGGCTCGAAGTCGGTGGTCAGGCGGACCACCTGCCAGCCGCGCGGTACCGTGAGCCGCTGGGCGTGCACCTCGCACAGGTCGTAGGCGTGGGGCTCGGCCGCCGTGGACAGCGGACCGAGGACCGCGGTGGAGTCCGAGTAGTCGTACGTCAGGGTCGCCACCGCGGGTCGGACACACGCAGAACGCGAACACTGGCGGCGGACCTTCACAACGGGCAACGCTACCCGTGCCCCACCCGTTTCGCCACGCCGCCCCACCGTAGACTGGACGGGTGACGCTCCTGCCCGAGATCCCGCCGCGCTTCGGCGCCCACCGTCGGGACCGCCACGGGCGGGGCATCCGGGGTCCGCTCATCGCGCCGACCCTGCCGGCATGGCGTACCCGCAGCGAGAAGTTCGAC
>JBNJCY010000116.1:0-6730 GCA_051744325.1 Actinomycetota bacterium | reverse complement strand
GCCGCGGACGGCGCGGACGGCGCGGACGGCGCGGACGGCGCGGACGGCGCGGACGGCGCGGACTGCGCGGACGGCTCTCCACGCGAACCGATCGGGTCGCCACGCCGCCCACCCATTGCGTCCCCTGAACAGCCGCAGGACAATGGTAGGTCCGGTCAACGAGCCAACGGAGGCATCATGTCAACAACCCAGACGCCCGCCGTGGGGGAACAGGCCAAGCTCCCACCCGACGCCCGGAAGGACCTCTACGAGAAGATGGTGCTCTCCCGCACCTGGGAGGAGGCGATCAAGCGGGAGTATCACGCGGACAAGGGGCCCGGCTTCGACATCGGGAAGGGCCTGATCCCCGGGGAGATGCACCTGTCCGCGGGGCAGGAGCCCGTCGCCGCCGGGGTCTGTGCACATCTGACAACAGATGACGCGATCACTGCCTCGCACCGCCCGCACCACTTCGCGATCGCGCACGGCGTGGACCTGAACCGCCTCACGGCGGAGGTCTATGGCCGAGAGGGCGGCCTGGGTCGCGGCCGCGGGGGCCACATGCACCTGTTCGACCCGGCCACGCACTTCTCCTGCTCCGGCATCATCGCCGAGGGCTACCCGCCGGCGCTGGGGATGGCCTACGCGTTCAAGCACCAGGGCAAGGACGCCATCACCGTCGCCGTCACCGGTGAGGGCGCCGCCAACCAGGGTGCATTCCACGAGTCCCTGAACCTGGCGGCATTGTGGAAGCTGCCGGTGGTGTTCATCGTCGAGGACAACGACTGGGGCATCTCCGTCCCGCGCGGCTCCTCCACGGCGATCCCCAACAACGCCGACCGGGCCGCCGGGTACGGCATCCCGGGGGAGCGCGTCGAGGACAACGACGTCGAGGGCGTGTACGCGGCCGCGGCGCGCGCCGTCGTCCGCGCCCGCGCCGGCGAGGGCCCCAGCCTCATCGAGGTGCACACGCTGCGCATGCTCGGCCACTTCGAGGGCGACGCCCAGGGCTACCGGCCCGAGCTCGCCGAGGTGGAGGGCCGTGACCCGATCCCGGCCTACGAGGAACTGCTCATCGCAGATGGCGTCCTCGACGCCGAAACCGCCGAAGGCATCAAGGCTGCGGCACGCGAGCGCGTCGAGGACGCGATCGCCTTCGCCAAGGCCAGCCCCGTCCCCGAGCCTGCCGACGCCGGCTCCTACGTCTTCGCCTGAAAGGAGGGCATCATGACGATCCAAGAAGCTCCCCGGGCAGAGCTCAGCGCCACCCACCGGCTCTCCACCGCCAAGGCCATGGTCGAGGCCATCGACCTCGAGATGGAGCTCGACCCGTCCGTCTTCTACCTGGGGGAGGATGTCGGCAAGTACGGCGGCATCTTCTCCTCCACTCTCGGCCTGCTGGACAAGTACGGTCCCGAGCGCATCCGCGACACCCCGATCTCCGAGACCGCGTTCATCGGGCTCGCCATCGGGGCGGCCACCGAGGGCATGCGTCCCATCGCGGAGCTCATGTTCGCAGATTTCATGGGCGTTTGCCTGGACCAGATCTACAACCACATGGCCAAGATCCACTTCGAGTCCGGCGGCAACGTCAAGGTCCCGATGGTGCTCACCACCGCCGTCGGCGGCGGGTACGGTGACGCTGCCCAGCACTCCCAGTGCCTGTGGGCCACGTTCGCGCACCTGCCCGGCATGAAGGTGGTCGTGCCGTCCAACCCGTACGACGCCAAGGGCCTCATGACCGCGGCGATCCGGGACGACAACCCGGTGGTCTACATGTTCCACAAAGGCATCATGGGCCTGCCGTGGATGGCGAAGAACCCACGATCCATCGCGGATGTGCCCGCCGAGGCGTACGAGTTGCCGATCGGCGAGGCGAGGATCGCCCACGACGGCGACGACGTCACCGTCGTCACGCTGTCCCTCTCCGTACACCACGCCCTGGACGTCGCCGAGAAGCTGGCGGACGAGGGGATCGGGGTCGAGGTCATCGACCTGCGCAGCCTCGTCCCCCTCGACCGTGATGCGGTGCTGAGGTCGGTGGCGCGGACGGGACGGCTCGTCGTCGTCGACGAGGACTACCTCTCGTTCGGGCTGTCCGGCGAGATCGCCGCGACCATCACGGACCGCGACCCGTCCATGCTGCGGGCACCGGTGATCCGGGTGGCGAACCCGGATATCCCGGTCCCGTACCCCCGGTCTCTCGAGGACACTGTCCTGCCGCGGCCGGACCGCATCGAGGCCGCGATCCGGAAGGTGCTCGGATGACCGACGTCGTCTTCCCCGTCCTCACGAAGGACAAGCCGGACGTCGAGGGCGTGGTCTCCACGTGGTTCGTGGACGACGGCGCCACCGTAGCCGCCGGCCAGTTGCTCGCCGAGGTGATGGTCGAGAAGGCCGCGGTCGAGGTGCCCGCCCCCGTTGCGGGGGTGGTGCACCTCGAGGTCGAGGAGGAGGCCGCGGTCGCACAGGGTGCCGTGATCGCGACGATCACCTGATCGCATGGGGTCGGGACGTGCACGCAGTTCTCGCGTTCCTGACGATGGTGCTGGTGCCCGTCTCGGCCCTCGGTCTGCTCGTGATCATGCTCGCGCCGCGCTGGCGTGGCCGGCTCGGCCGAGCCGTGCTGGCCGGCATCGCGCTCAGCGCCGTGGTCACCCTGGCCACGGGCGCTTCGGGGGTGCTGCTGGCCCGCCCCAGCGCGGTCCTGGAGGACCACGCCGGGTACGGCACCACCCTGCAGGCGCTCGTCCTCGCCCTGCTCGCGGCCGCGCTCGGCTGGTACCAGCTCCAGCGGATGGCAGCCCGATTGCCGATCCCGGAGAACCGCGCCATCCCGCCAGCCTTCGAGATGCTGGCCGGGATCGCGACTCTGGGACTCGTCTTCGCCACCCTCATCACGGTCGCGGCAGCGTGGTACTCAGGGGCCAGCGGGTAGGTTGACGGTCAGTCCGGCCGATGCTCCAACCACGCCTCCAGTGCGTCCAGCACCGGCACCTGGCCGCGGGCGACCTTCTCGCGGGCCTCGGGGAGCGCGAACCACTGGGCGCGGTCGACCTCCGGGAAGCTGCGGACCTGACCGCTCCCGCGCGGCCACTCCAGCTCGAACTCGTTGGAGGCCACGAACTCCAGCGGGGAGACTGCCTCCCCCACGAACACGGCCAGCACCTTCCCGCTCGGCTGCCGGAATTCGCCGAGGAACTCCAGCGGCCCCTCCCACGGCACCCCGACCTCCTCGGCGAACTCCCGGCGGGCGGCCACCGCGGGATCCTCGGCCCCTGGCTCATACACGCCCTTGGGGATCGACCAGGCGCCCGCGTCCTTGTGTGACCAGAACGGACCACCCATGTGCCCGAGGAACACCTGGGCCGCCCCGCCCTCAAACCGGTACGCCAGCAACGCCGCCGAGTGCAGCACCATCACGCCACCTCCGCGGCAAGGCTACGCCGCGTGCCCCCTGAGGGTTCGAACGCGGTCGGTGGGTGCGCGGTATGGGTTCGTGCGCGTGGGGTGATGGTGGAAGGCCTACCGCGGGTGTGCGGTGTGGGTTCGTGCGCGTGGGATGATGTGCGACCCACCCCACGCGCACGAATCCACACCACCCGTGCATGATTCGGTTCGGATCTCGAGTGATGGCCCCGGATCGCGACGGCGACCCCACTCCCCACCACCTCCGGCCTACGCTGGCGCGCGGGGCTCTCGGGAGACGAGCGAGGCGAACGATGGGCGGGCGAGACACGGCCGGCGGCGACGTCGTCGTGCGGCACCGCGTCCCGGACATCGCTGGTGTGACGTGGACGCTCCAGCTCCTGCCGTTGTTCTCCGCCGCTGGTGCGCTGACCAACCGCGGTTCGGGGGAGCGCCACCCGGAGGGCTTCCACCCATGCCGGCTCGTGCGCCTGGGCGTACCCGCGCGTGTGTACACGGCGTTCTGGACGGCGATCGGGCTCCCCGCGGCCCATCTGGTGCCGGGCGCTGACCTCGTCGGACGGTCAATCGACCAGCTCCTGTGTGGTTCCTGGGCGTCTACGCTGCCGTCACCGCGGCGGTGCCGTGGACTGTGCGGTGGACGCGGCGGTGCCGTGGACTGTCCGGCGGACGCGGCGCGGCCCGCGCAGACCGCGCGGTGTACGGGTGACTGACCCGTTGGGCGAGGCCTGGCGAGGCCCCCATGGCGCGACGACGACGATCGCCTCTCTCCGCCTCTCTCCGCCTCCCTCGCCGTCGCCCTCCCGATGGTGCTGCTCGCCATCACGACGACAGGGTTCGCCATCTGGAGGGGACCGGGTCCGCCGGGGGTGCCGACCTCCAGCCTCGTGAACCTCGTCCTGCTGGCGGCGGCGGTCCTCTGGGGGCTGGCGCGCGCCCGGAGATGAGGACGGCGCCCCACCGGGTGGTGGGACGCCGTCGTCGGCTTCGGCCGGTCAGTCGGGACTGTCCGCACTGTCCGGCGAATCGGGGGAGTCTGGGCTGTCAGGTGAGTCCGGGGAGTCCGGGCTGTCAGGTGAGTCCGGGGAGTCCGGGCTGTCGGCGTTCTCGACCTCGGCGGCAGCGGCGACCTCGGCGGCAGCGGCGACCTCGGCGGCAGCGGCGGCCGGAGTCTCCTCGTCCTCGCAGCGGAAGAACACTGCGCCGAGCGGGGGGATCACGATCGTGGCGCTCGCCGGGAAGCCGTTCCACGGCACCTCCTCGGCGACCACGCCGCCCAGGTTCCCGAAGGACCCGGTGCCGTCGAAGCCCGCGTCGTCGGAGTTGAAGATCTCCGTCCACGTGCCGGCCTGCGGGAGACCGATCCGGTACTGCGTCCACGGGACGGAGGAGAAGTTGATGGCGCAGGCGATCTGCTCGCCGTCGCCGTCGAAGCGGAGCCAGGAGAACGTGTTGGCGGCGGCGTCGTCGCCGTTGATCCAGCGGAAGCCTCTGGGATCGGTGTCGAGCTTCCACAGTGCCGGGTGGTCCCGGTACACCTCGTTGAGGTTCTTGAACATGAGCTGCAGGCCGTGGTGGCCCCAGAGCCCGTCCACCCACCACTCGAGGCTGGCGGTCTCGCTCCACTCGGAGCGCTGGCCGAACTCACAGCCCATGAACACCAGCTTCTTGCCCGGGAAGGACCACATGAAGGAGTAGAACGCCCGGAGGGTGGCGAACTTGCGCCAGTCGTCCTGGGGGATCTTGCTGATCATCGACCCCTTGCCGTGGACGATCTCGTCGTGGCTGATGGGGAGCACGTAGTTCTCCGAGTACTGGTACACCATCGCGAACGTCATCTCGTGGTGGTGGTACTGCCGGTGGATCGGTTCCTCCGCGATGTACCCGAGGGAGTCGTGCATCCAGCCCATGTTCCACTTGAAGCCGAAGCCGAGCCCGCCCACGCTGACCGGCTTGGTGACGCCGCTGAACGCGGTGGACTCCTCGGCGATCATGACCACGCCGGGCACCCGCTCATAGAGGTGAACGTTGACGTACCGCAGGAAGTCGATGGCGTCCAGGTTGTGGTCGCCGCCGTGGATGTTCGGCACCCACTCGCCTTCCTCACGGTTGTAGTTGAGGTAGAGCATGGAGGCCACGGCATCGAGGCGCAGCGCGTCGATGTGGAACTCGACCGCCCAGTACAGGGCGTTGGACACGAGGAACGACTTCACCTCGTTGCGGGCGTAGTTGAAGATGTAGGTGCCCCACTCCTTGTGTTCGCCTTGGCGGGGGTCCGCGTGTTCGTACAGCGCGGTGCCGTCGAAGCGCCCGAGCGCCCACTCGTCCTTGGGGAAGTGGCCGGGGACCCAGTCGAGGATGACGCCGATGCCCGCCTGGTGGAGGCGGTCCACGAGGTAGCGGAACTCATCGGGCCTCCCGAGCCGTGACGTGGGGGCGAAGTAGTTGGTCACCTGGTAGCCCCAGGAGGCCTCGAGCGGGTGCTCGGTCACCGGCATCAGCTCGACGTGCGTGAAGCCCTGCCAAGTCAGGTACTCGACGAGTTCGTCCGCCAGCTCGAGATAGGTCCTGCCACGCCGCCAGGAGCCGAGGTGCACCTCGTAGATCGACATCGGCGACTCGTGCGGCTTGTGCGCGGCCCGCTTGGCCAGCCACTCGTCGTCGGACCAGGCGTACTTGCTCTGATACACGATGGAGGCGTTCGACGGCGCCCGCTCGGCGAACAGCGCCATCGGGTCCACCTTCTCGTGCCAGATCCCGTCGGCACCGAGGATGTTGTACTTGTACATCGCGCCCTCGCCGACACCCTCGACGAACAGCGCCCACACGCCGGAGCCGGGGACCAGGTGCATCTCGTCCCCGGTCCACCAGTTGAAGTCGGCGTTGATCCGCACGGCGTGGGCATTCGGGGCCCAGACCGAGAAGCGGGTTCCGGTGATCTCGCCGCGTTCGTCGTCCTGGACGGTGACCACATGCGCGCCCAGGCGCTTGTAGCACTCCGTGTCCCCGCCCCCGTGGAAGCCCTCGAGGTCCCAGCCGGTCAATCCACCGGTCACGTCGTATGCCACGATTTTCCTCCTCGTCGGATATGGCCCGGACGGCTCCGTCGTCCTCCCGGTTAGGACTCCATCATTGCGTGACAGCGGTCACGGCGGGTGGTCTTGGCGGTGTCGGGTTTCGTGGAGATGGCCGGGTCGGAGGGGTTTGGCGCCCTGCTGCCCGCTTGTCACCTCCAAGGAGCGGGCGGCACTGTACTCGGGCGGGGTTCTCTCCCCGATTGCCTCCGCAGTCTTGTTCCCGAGCGGGTTCTTTCCCCGATTGC
>JBNJCY010000115.1:0-6757 GCA_051744325.1 Actinomycetota bacterium | reverse complement strand
CCACTGAGGAACCAGCTGCTGAGGTTCCTGCTGCTGAGGTTCCTGCTGCTGAGGTTCCTGCTGCTGAGGTTCCTGCTGCTGAGGCCGCCGCTGATGCCCCCGCCACTGAGGTTCCTGCTGCTGAGGTTCCTGCTGCTGAGGTTCCTGCTGCTGAGGTTCCTGCTGCCGAGGTTCCTGCTGCTGACACCGACAAGGCCTGAGAGAAGAGGAACACAATGGCGAACTACACTGCCGCCGACATCAAGGCGCTCCGCGAGAAGACCGGCGCGGGGATGCTCGACGTGAAGAAGGCACTCGACGAGGCCGACGGCAACGCCGAGAAGGCTCTCGAGATCATCCGCGTGAAGGGGTTGAAGGGCATCGCGAAGCGCGAGGGCCGTGCCGCCTCCGAGGGCCTCGTGGCCGTCGACGTGCGGGACGCGGACGGCTCCCGCGTGGGCACCCTCGTCGAGATCAACTGCGAGACCGACTTCGTGGCGAAGAACGCGAAGTTCGTCGCCCTGGGGGAGCAGGCCGTCGAGTTGGCCGCCGAATCCGGTGCGAGCACCCCGGAGGAGCTCGAGGCTGCCGGCTTCAACCTGACCGAGGCTGCCGCCGCCATCGGCGAACGCCTCCAGGTGCGCCGTATCGGGCGGATCTCAGGGGAGCACGTCGAGGCCTACATGCACCGCACCGCCAGGGATCTGCCCCCGCAGGTGGGAGTGCTCGTGGCAACGGACGCGGCCGGCGCCGCGGTCGCACACGACGTGGCCATGCACATCGCGGCCTACTCGCCGCTGTACCTCTCCCGGGACGAGATCGCCGCCGAGAAGATCGAGGCGGAGCGGCACATCGCCGAGGAGACGGCGCGGAACGAGGGCAAGCCGCAGGCTGCCCTGCCGAAGATCGTGGATGGTCGCATGAACGGCTTCTTCAAGGAGAACGTCCTGGTCGACCAGCCCTATGCCCGCGACCCGAAGCAGACCGTCGGACAGGTGATCGCCGCCTCCGGCGGCACCGTGACGGGCTTCGTCCGCTTCCGCGTCGGGGCCTGATTCCTGAACTGTGGCCCCGGCGCCTCGCCGGGGCCACAGCCATACCCCGAAAGGACGATCATGACCATGCAGGACCGCCGAGTGCTCCTCAAGCTCTCCGGGGAGGTCTTCGGGGGAGGCACGATCGGGCTCGATCCCGACGTGGTAGCCGCGGTGGCCGAGGAGATCGCCGTGGCCAATGCCGACGGCATCCAGATCGCCATCGTCGTCGGCGGCGGCAACTTCTTCCGGGGCGCGGAACTCTCGCGGAGGGGCCTCGACCGCTCGCGGGCGGACTACATGGGGATGCTCGGCACGGTCATGAACGCCCTCGCCCTTCAGGACTTCCTCGAGCAGGCCGGCGTGCGGACGCGCGTGCAGACCGCCATCACCATGGGACAGGTCGCCGAGCCGTACATCCCGCTGCGGGCGATCCGCCATCTCGAGAAGGGCCGGGTCGTCGTCTTCGGCGCCGGTGCGGGCATGCCGTTCTTCTCCACCGACACGGTGGCGGCCCAGCGTGCCCTCGAGACCCACTGCACCGAGGTGCTCGTGGGGAAGAACGGGGTGGACGGGGTCTACACCGCCGATCCGCGGACCGATCCCGCCGCCACCCGGATCGACACCATCACCTACCGAGAGGCGCTCGCGCGCGGCCTGAAGGTGGTGGATGCCGCGGCGTTCTCGCTGTGCATGGACAACGGGCTCGACATGCGGGTGTTCGGAATGAACGAGCCGGGCAACGTCACGCGGGCGCTGCGCGGTGAGAAGATAGGCACACTGGTCTCGGCCAACTGAAAGGAGCCCACGTGATCGACGACGCCCTGCTCGAAGCCGACGAGAAGATGGAGAAGGCGGTCTCGTTCGCGAGCGAGGAGTTCGCGAACATCCGAACCGGCCGCGCGAATGCAGCGATGTTCAACAAGATCCGGGTGGACTACTACGGTGCCCCCACCCCGTTGCAGCAACTCGCGTCGTTCAACATCCCCGAGGCGCGCACCGTGCTGATCAACCCGTTCGACAAGGGTTCGACCCAGGGGATCATCCGGGCGATCCGGGACTCCGACCTCGGGGTCAACCCGACCGACGACGGCACCCACATCCGGATCGTCCTGCCACTGCTCACCGAGGAGCGGCGCCGCGACTACGTCAAGATGGCCCGGCACAAGGCGGAGGAGGCCCGGATCACCATCCGGTCCGTGCGCCACAAGACGAAGGACGCCCTCGAACGTATCAAGAAGGACGGCGAGGCCGGCGAGGACGAGGTGGTACGCGCCGAGAAGGAACTCGACGTGCTCACCCGGACGTACGTCACCCATGTCGACGAGCTCCTCGCCGGCAAGGAGAAGGAACTGCTCGAGGTGTGATGGCCGACGACAGCTCGCACGAAGGGACGCTGAAGCGCGTCGCCGAGGCGCGCGAACGCGCCCGGAGCGGGCTCGTCGAGCCGTCTCCACCGGGCCGCTCATCGCGGGCCGGGCGCGACCTGCGTGCCGCGACCGCGGTGGGAGTGTCCCTGATCGCCGTCGTGGCCCTCTCGTTGGCCTTCCAGCCTGAGGTCTTCGTGCTGTTGGCGGTCGTCGCCGCCCTCATCGCGGATTGGGAGCTCGGCCGCGCCGTCGGCAGGCGCAGGATCGAGATCCCGCTCCTGCCCCTCTGGGTGGGCACCGTCGGCATGCTCGTCTCCGCCTGGGTGGGCGGGCCGTCCGCCCTCATCACCGCCCTCGTGCTGACGGCTGGGACCATCTTCGTGTGGCGCGTCCTCGACGGCGGCGGTCTGGCTGCCGTCCGGGACGCGGCGGCAGGGATCTTCATCGCCGCCTACGTCCCGTTCCTGGCGGGGTTCGCCGTCCTGATCGCGGCCCTCGACAGGGGCCCGCTCCTCGTGGGGACGTTCATCGTCCTCGTGGTCGGCAACGACCTCGGCGGGTACATCGCCGGTGTGCTCCTCGGCAAGCACCCCATGGCTCCCAGCATCAGCCCGAAGAAGTCGTGGGAGGGTTTCGCCGGCTCGGTGCTGCTCTCGGCGGCCATCGGGGCTGTGGCCTTCGGTGTGGTACTCGGGGCGGCGTGGTGGGCCGGGCTCGGCCTCGGGGTCCTCACGGTGCTCACCGCCACCACGGGCGACCTCTCGGAGTCGCTGCTCAAGCGGGACCTCGGGCTGAAGGACCTCGGTTCCCTCCTGCCCGGCCACGGTGGCGTGATGGACCGACTCGACTCGCTGCTCATCACCGCACCCATCTGCTACCTCGTCTTCTCCCTGGCGCTCGCATGAGTGACAACGCCGCCGCTCCCGTCGAGTCCCTCGACCCATCCCGCCGCCTCCCGCTGAGCTTCACGGCCCGCCGCCGCGGCAGGGCACCACGGCACCTCGCGGACCTCTCGGCGGAGGAGCGCACCTCCCTGGTGGCGGAGACGGGCCTGCCCGGATTCCGCGCCGACCAGCTCTCACGGCACTACTTCGGCCACTTCACCCGGGATCCCGCCGCGATGACCGACCTCCCGGCGGCGGACCGGCAGCGACTCGCCGACCTGCTCCTCCCTGTGCTCGCCACCGAGGTCCGCACGCTCAGTGCGGACGGCGGTGCCACCCTGAAGACCCTGTGGGAGCTGTTCGACGGGTCCCGGGTCGAATCCGTCCTCATGGCCTACCCGGGCCGCAACACGGTCTGCGTCTCCTCCGAGGTGGGGTGCGGCATGGCCTGCCCGTTCTGCGCGACCGGCCAGATGGGGCTGACACGGAACCTGTCCACCGCCGAGATCGTCGAGCAGGTGCGCCTCGCGGCGGCCGGCTGTGCCTCCGGGACACTGACAGGCGAGCCGTCGCGGCTCTCCAATGTGGTGTTCATGGGCATGGGGGAGCCGATGGCCAACTACGCGGCGGTCATCGGCGCCGTCCGTCGGCTCGTCGAGCCCCCTCCGAGTGGCTTCGGTCTCTCGGCACGCAACGTCGTCGTCTCCACCGTTGGGCTCGTCCCGCAGATCGACCGGCTCGCCTCCGAGGGCATTTCGGTGACGCTCGCCGTCTCGCTGCACGCCCCGGACGACGAGTTGCGGGACGACCTCATTCCCATCAACTCCCGCTGGAAGGTTGGGGAGTTGCTCGACGCCGCACGGCGGTACTTCGAGGCCACCGGGAGGCGTGTCTCGATCGAGTACGCCCTCATCCGGGACATCAATGACCAGCAGTGGCGGGCGCAGCGGCTCGCTGACGAACTCAACCGCCGCGGTCGCGGGTGGGTGCACGTCAACCCGATTCCGCTGAACCCGACACCGGGCTCTATGTGGACCGCGTCGGAGCGGTACGTGGAGGGCGTCTTCGTGGATACCCTGACCAGGGCGGGTATCACGACCACCGTCCGGGACACCAGGGGAAGCGACATCGACGGCGCGTGCGGCCAGCTCGCCGCGCAGGCACTGACGGGAGGAATCTCATGAGGGACCTGTTCCCACGCGTCCAGCGGTGGCACCACGGGTATCACCCCGCCCAGGTCGACGAGTTCTTCGAGAAGGCGCGCCTGTCCTACGAGGGCAAGCCCGGCGTCGAGCCCGTCACCGAGGAGACCGTGCGTTCCGTCGCCTTCGACATGATCGCCGACGGCTACCAGACGGCCACCGTGGACGCGGCCCTCGATCGGCTGGAGGCCGCCGTCGTGCGCCGCCGGCGTGCCGAGTTCACCGCCGAGAAGTCGGAGGAGGAGTGGATGGAGGATGCGGTCGCCAGAGCCAGTTCGCTCTACCCGCGCCTCCAGCGGCCCACCGGCGAGCGCTTCGCCGATGCCCACGGCCACGGCTACGCGAAGAGCGAGGTCGACGCCCTGTGCGACCGCCTCGTCGACTACTTCGAGGACGGCAGCCCCATCACCGCTCAGCAGGTGCGGCGCACCACCTTCAAGCGGGCCCGGGGCGCCAGGGCGTACGACGAGGCCGTGGTCGACTCGTTCCTCGACCGCGCCGTCGAGGTGCTGCTGGCCGTCGAATGAGTGACGTCATCCTCCTCGGTTCGACTGGTTCCATCGGGACTCAGGCCCTTGAGGTCATCAAGCACGAGGAGCTGACCGTCCGTGGCCTCGCCGCGGGGGGCGCAAACCTGGACCTGCTCGCCCGCCAGGTCGTCGACACCGGAACCCACACCGTCGCCGTGGCCGCACCGGGCGGCGCCGCGGCTCTCACCGCCCGCCTCCGCGATCTCGGACATGCCGCCCCCGTCGAGGTCCTCGAGGGCCCGCAGGCGGCCGGCGACCTCGCCGCCTCCGCCGAGCCGTCCTGGCGGGTGCTCAACGGGATGACCGGCGCCGTGGGGCTCGAGCCCACCCTTGCGGCGCTGCGCACCGGTGCCACCCTCGCTCTCGCGAACAAGGAGTCGCTCGTGGTGGGGGGCGATCTGGTGCGGCAGGTGCAGCAGCGGCCGGGGCAGGTGGTCCCCGTCGACTCGGAGCATTCCGCGATCGCCCAGGCGCTGCGCAGCGGCCGTCACAACCGTGGCATGTGCGCGCAGGTGGTGGATGGGTGGAGCGAGGTACGGAGGCTGGTGCTCACCGCCTCCGGGGGACCCTTCCGCGGCCGTACACGCGCCGAACTCGCCGGCGTTACCGCCGAGCAGGCCCTCCGCCACCCCACCTGGTCGATGGGACCGGTCGTCACGATCAACTCCTCGACCCTCGTCAACAAGGGGCTCGAACTCATCGAGGCCCACCTGCTGTTCGACGTCGAGCCCGACGACATCACGGTCACGGTGCACCCCCAGTCGATCGTCCACTCCATGGTGGAGTTCGTGGACGGGTCAACCATCGCCCAGGCGTCACCCCCGGACATGCGGCTGCCGATCGCGCTCGGCCTCACCTGGCCGGATCGGCGCTTCCCGGTGCCAACCCTCGACTTCACCACCCCCATGGCCTGGACCTTCGAGCCTGTCGACGGCGTCACGTTCCCGGCCATCACCCTCGCGCGCGCCGCCGTCGCCGCCTCCGCCACGCACCCCGCAGTCCTGAACGCCGCCAACGAGGAGGCCGTCGACGCGTTCCTGGCGGGCCGGCTGCGCTACCTCGACGTGGTGGCGGTCGTCGAGGAGGCGCTCGCCGCTCACGAGGGAACACCGCGGGGCCACGCGACGTTGGACATCGTGGAGGCCGCCCAGCAGTGGGCGCGCGACTTCGCGGTGCGGGCCATCCGGCGCCGCGCCACCTAGGAGAGCACGTGGACTACGCCCTCGGCGTCATCATCTTCATCGTCGGACTGCTCATCTCGATCGCCCTGCACGAGGTGGGGCACCTGGTGCCCGCCAAGCTCTTCGGCGTCAAGGTCCCGGAGTACTTCGTCGGGTTCGGTCGCACGCTCTGGTCCACGACCCGGGGCGAGACCGTCTACGGCGTCAAGGCCTTGCCGCTCGGTGGCTACGTCCGCCTCGCCGGGATGTACCCCCCTGCGACCGGCGAGCCCGCCCGCAGGCCCAATGGCGAGCTCACCCTCGTGGAGGAGGCCCGGGCCGATGCTCGCGCCGACCTGCGCCCGGGCGAGGAGGACCGGGCCTTCTCCGCCCTGAGCGTGCCGCGCAAGCTCGTGGTGATGCTGGCCGGGCCCGTGATGAACCTCGCCATTGCGGCGGTCCTCCTCACGGTGATGTTCTCGGTCATCGGGAGCGTCCCCGCCTACACCTCGACGATCGCCACCGTGCAGGACTGCCTTCCCACGGATCCGCCGAGCGCGTGCGAGACTCCCGATTCCCCGGCACGCTCCGCCGGCTT
>JBNJCY010000114.1:0-6796 GCA_051744325.1 Actinomycetota bacterium | reverse complement strand
GTGGAGGCTGTTGCCGAACTCGATGCGCCCGCGTGCAGTCCGATGCGGACGGCGTGAAGCGTGCGGTTCACTTCTCTTCCCAGGACTCGCCGGACTGGCCGCCCGCGGTCCAGCGCACCTCATCCTCTCCCGCGACCTGCCGGGCGAGTTCCGCGGCGGTGCCGGCGGCGACGATGCTGCCCTGGTCCAGAATCCGGATCCGGTCGGCGAGCCTCTCCGCCTCACCGAGGTCGTGGGTGGTCAGCAGGATGATGGTCTCCTCCTGGTCGGCGAGCACCCTGATGAACTCGTGGAAGTCGCGCCGTGCTCGTGGGTCGAACCCCGCGGTGGGCTCGTCGAGGAACAGCAGTTCCGGCCGCCCAGCGATCCCCACTGCCACGTCCAGTCGGCGCCGTTGCCCAGCGGAGAATGTCGTTACCCGCTTGCGGCCCTGCTCGGCGAGCCCCACCCGGTCGAGCAGCTCGCCGACAGCGTACGGACTCCGGACGTCGTCGGCGTCGGGCTCGTAGAAGGAGATCACATGCGCGAGGAGGTCGACGAGCCGCCACCTGCCGTGGTCGCGCCAGGACTGCAGGACCACCCCGATCCGGGCCCGCCAGTCCTCGGTCGCATGGAGGGGTTCGGTGCCGAGGACCTCCACCGTCCCGTCCGACGGCGCACGGAAGCCGGCGCCGTTCGGCCCGAGTAGGACCACGACCTCGCCCCGGTCGATGCGCAGGTCGACACCGTGCAGGACGTCCTTCGTGCCGTAGCGCATGCGCAGGTCACGGACGTCGACCACAGGGAGCGGCGTGGGGATCACCGATCCATGCTCACATGCCCGCACGGCCGCGTACAGGTGCAGAATCGCTCCATGCGCGAGTTCGTGGTCCTCGGCACCGCTCCCATGGGATGGGGAGGGCGTTCTCTTCGACCCGGGGGAGGGCATCCAGCTGCAGATGCTCTGCGGGTGTCTTGGCCGGCCAGATCACGCGCAGTTGCCCTGAATCCAGCATCCGCCTTCCACCAGGAGGGCGAGCTGATATCGGCATCCGGCTACCCCGGTAACAACGGGGCGAGATGGGGCCACGTTGACGGGACTGAGGCTCCGAGTGGCGTGCCGGACCACACAAGCTCCCGGTGCCCGTCGGCGTTGTTCCGGGGGCGTTCGGACGGCGTCAGTCTTGGTTGGCTGGTTGCGTGGTCGTTGAGCGGGCGCGGGCGATGCGCACGGTCTGGGTGAGAGCGAGCGGCAATGGTGCCAACGCGGCCGCTACCCACCATCCGGCGGCTGGGATGAGTGTCAGCCCGAGGATCTCTCGCAGTGGGGCGATGCCGAGCGCGGCGGCCTCCAGCGTGACGGTGATCATCAGGGCGGCCCACAGGTACGGGTTGCGGGATGCGCCGGCGAAGCCCGAGCCCCGCTCGGAGCGGGCGTTGAACACTGCGAGCAATTGGGCTGTGGTGACTGAGATGAAGGTCGTGGTCTGGGCTTGGGCCAGTGACAGTTCCAGGGGACCGAGTGCGAGGAAGTAGGCGCTCAACCCGACCCCGGCGATGAGGGCGCCCTGGACGAGGATCCGGCGCAGTGTGCCGCGTCCGAGCACCGGTTCGTCCTTGGGTCGGGGTGGACCTCGCATGGCGTCCTGCCGGCCCGGCTCCAGGGCAAGGGCGAAGGAGGGGATGACGTCGATGACCAGGTTGTTCCACAGGATCATCAGTCCGGCCAGCGGGGCGCTGAAGCCGGCGGTGAGGCTGGTGGCGATCAGCAGCACGATGCCAAGGTGCCAGCTGAAGAGGAACTGACCGAACCGACGGATGTTGGCCACGATCCGCCGGCCCTCCTCCACCGCTGCCTCGATCGTGGCGAAGTCGTCGTCCATCAGCACGATGTCGGCGGCCTCCCGGGCCACGTCAGTCCCGGAACGGCCCATCGCGACCCCCACGTCGGCTTGGCGCAGGGCGGGGGCGTCGTTGACCCCGTCCCCGGTGACGGCCACGACCTCTCCGACCGCCTGCAGGGCTTTCACGATGCGCAGTTTCTGCTCGGGCGCGACCCGGGCGTAGACGTCCACTTCCTTGGCCACTGCGGCGAATTGGTCGTGGTCGAGGGCGGCGAGTTCCTTGCCGGAAAGCACCCGCCTAGCGGGCATCCCGATCTCCCGGGCCACCGCCTGGGCAGTGCGAGGCTGGTCACCGGTGACCATCACCACCCGGATCCCGGCCTGGCGGAAGGTGGCCACCGCCTGCACAACCTCCGGGCGCGGGGGGTCCTGAATGCCGACCACGCCGAGGATCTCCAAGCCTTCGTAGGCCACCTGCCCGGGGTCCGTGCCATCGGTGATCTCCCCGTCGGCGACGGTACGGCGGCCGATGGCCAGGGTGCGCAACGCCCGGCGCCCCATCTGCTCGGCCGCCGCGGCCAGCGGCGAGTTCCCCTGCCCGTCCAGCAGCACCTCGGGAGCACCCTTGGCGTGCACGGTGTGGTCCATCACGACGGCCATGCGTTTGCTCTCGGAGTCGAAGGGGTCTTCCGCCCGTCGTTCGCTCCTGGCGCGCAGGGCACGCCAGTCCATCCCGGAGGCCTCGGCCGCGCGCAACAGGGCGGTTTCGGTGGGATCGCCCACACCGTCGCCGTCCTCGGCGAGGTCGGCATCGTTGGCCAGCACCGCGCTCTCCCACAGGACGCGGCCGTCGATTCCCTCGGCCAGGGCGAGGTCGACGACCTCCATCACGTTGGTGGTCAGGGTCCCCGTCTTGTCCGAGGCGATGACCGTGGTGGAGCCGAGTGTCTCGACAGTGGGCAGGCGCCGTACCAGGGCGTTGCGCTGGGCCATCCGCCGCATCCCTACCGTCAGAGTCAGCGTCGCGACCGCGGGCAGGCCTTCCGGTACCACGGCCACGGCGAGGGCGATGGCCACCTCCAGTACTTCATGCACGTCCAGGCCCCGCCACAACCCGATCGCGATCAACACGGCCGTCATGCCCACCACCACGATGGACAGGGTCCGGCCCAGCCGGTCCAGGCCCTCCTGCAAGGGCGCCCGACCGGCCTCGGCCTGATCGACCAGGGTGGCGATCCGGCCGACCTCGGTGTCCAGGCCGGTGGCCACGACCACCCCGCGGGCCCGGCCGGACTGCACCGTCGTGCCCATGAACACCATGCTGTACCGGTCCCCGACACCGGCTGCGGCCTCCACCGGTTCCACGGACTTCTCCACCGGCGCGCTCTCCCCGGTCAGAGCCGACTCGACCACGGTCAGCTCTGAGGCCTCCACCAGCCGCAGGTCCGCCGGGACCCGGTCACCGGCCTCCAGGCTCACCATGTCCCCGGGAACGAGTTCGACGGCGTCGACCTCGTCACGGGAGTCGTCGCGTTCCACATCGGCGATCGCCGAGGCCAGGGAGCGCAGCCCCTCCACAGAGCGCACCGCCCGCAGCTCGGTGACGAACCCGACCACAGTGTTCACGACCAGGACGACCGCAATGGCGACTGCCTCGATGTACTCCCCGATCAGTACCCCGGCCACCGCCGCCACCGCCAGCAACACGACCACGGTGCTTCGCACCTGGTCGAGCAGGATGCGGGCGGCGGAGACCTTCCGCTGGGCACCCAGTTCATTGCGGCCGTGGCGCGCACGCCGACGGGCGACCTCAGGGCTGGAGAGCCCAGTGTGCGGATCCACCGCCAGAGCCGCCAGCACGTCATCCACGCCGGTCGCGTGCGGATCCTCCACCCGCAGGTCCTCCACCTCAGAGTCCATCAGGAGCCCCCGTGGTCTGACGGGATCTATGGGATGGGTCCCCCTCCATCTGACCAGTCTACGAGAGGTGGCCCCCGAGGAGGAGCCCCCCGGAGGACCTGACCGTCGCCGGGCCGGGGGTGGACCGGGCTCGTTGCTCAGGACCTTCGTGGCACCTGGGTGGCGTCCTTCACCTCTCCGATGAGTCGTTCGACGACGTCCTCGAGCATGGCGGCCCCGATGGTCTCCTGCCCATCGACGACGAGAGCGAAGTGGGTCCCGCCCGCCTGCATGGCCGCCAGGGTGGCCTCGAGGGTGGCGTCCCTTGCGATGGTGGCCAACGGTCGGATCACGTGGCGGTCGATGGGCCTGGTGGCCGCCTCGGCGGACAGGCCAAGGAAGTCTTTCAGGTGCACGTACCCGACCAGTTGTCCTTCGGCGGCCGCGACAGGGAAGCGGGAGAACCCGGTCCGGATGAAGGTGGCCTCAGCCTGGGCGGGGGTGGTGTCGCGAGGGAGGGTGACCAGGTCCGCCACGGGCACCATGACCTGCTCGACGGTCTCCGTCCCGATCGACAGGGAACCGGACAGCAGCTGGTGCTCGCCCTCCCCGAGCAGGCCCTCCTGGCGGGACTCGGCGATGAACGCGGCCACCTCGTTCGCCGTGAACGCGGAGGCGATCTCGTCCCTCGGCTCCACCCCGATCTTCCGCAACACGACATTGGCCACCCAGTTCAGGAAGACGATGAGCGGGCGCAGCGCCAGGACGATGCCGTAGAGGATGGGCCCGAGGATGATCGCGGATCGCTCCGGTCCGGCGATCGCGATGTTCTTCGGGACCATCTCGCCGAGCACCATGTGGAGGAACACCACGATCGCCAGCGCGATCGTGAACGCGATGGTGTGCAGCAGCGCCCCGGACACCCCGAGGGCGGCGAGTGGGATCTCCAGGACGCGGGCCACAGCCGGCTCCCCGATGGCGCCCAGGCCCAGCGAGCACATCGTGATCCCGAGCTGGGCCCCGGCCATCATCAGCGAGACCCGTTCCATGGCACGCAGGGTCAGGCGCGCGGCACGGGACCCGGCGGCCGCGCGGGGTTCGATCTGGGTGCGGCGGGCGGCGATGAGGGCGAACTCGGCGCCCACGAAGAACGCGTTGCCGATCAGCAGCGCGACGGCGATGAGCATCGCGGTGGTATCAATCACCGGACGTCGCCTCCTCAGTGGGTTCCTCCACGGACAGCAGGAGGCGGTCCACCCGCCACCCGTCCAGCCGGGTCACCCGCAACCGCACCGCGACCGGTGCCGGCAGCCCGACGGCGTCCGGGCGGGACTCATCCCGTGCCGGCAGGACCACCTCGTCTCCCACACGGGCGAAGCGGCCGAGGTGCTCGGTGATGAGCCCACCGAGCGTGTCGGATTCCCTCGCCTCCGGCAGTTCCAGACCAAGCGCCTCACCGGCCTCGTCCGGGCGGAGCAGCCCGGAGAGCGACCACCGCCGCTCGCCCAGTTGCCGGTAGGCGCGGGTGGGACGGTCCTGCTCGTCGTCGATGTCCCCGACGATCTCCTCCACCACGTCCTCCAAGGTGAGGATGCCGTCCGTACCGCCGTACTCGTCGACCACCACGGCCATCTGCACGCCCCGGCGCAGCACGTCCAGCACCGCCCCCAGCCGCATCGTGGACGGCACGGCCCGCATCGGGCGGACCAGCTGGGTCACCGGGGTGTCGTCACGCTCGGCGGCCGGCACGGCGAGGGCGTCCTTGAAATGGACAGCCCCCACGACGTCGTCGACGCTACGGCCAAGGACGGGGAAACGGGCGTGTCCCGTGACCGCAGCAGCGGTGACCACGTCCGCAGCGCTCTGGTCCGCCGCCAGGAAACGCACCCGCGGGCGCGGCGTCATCGCATCGGAGGCGGTGCGTTGCCCGAGGGCGACCGAGTGCTCCAGCCGGCGGGCCAGCTCCTCCCCGAGAAGACCCTGCTGGGCCGACCGCACGGCAAGGGACCCGAGTTCTTGGGCGGAGCGGGCGGAGGCGAGTTCCTCCTGGGGCTCCATCCCCAACGCCCGCACGATCGCGTTGGCCGTCCCGTTCAGGAACCATAGGAGGGGCTTGGTCACCCAGGTGAAGGCCCGCTGGGCGCCCACCACCGCGCGGCCCACCCTCAACGGCTCCGCGATCGCCCAGTTCTTGGGCACCAGTTCCCCGAAGACCATCTGGCTCGCTGTTGCGATGAGGAACGCGGCGGTGAAGGACACCGCCAGCGCCGTCTCCTCCGGCAGGCCAGCCGACTCGATCGGGCCGCGCAACAGGGTGGCAATGGAAGGTTCGGCGATGAAGCCGACCACCAGGCTGGTGACAGTGATCCCCAGCTGGGCGCCGGAGAGCTGAGTGGACAGCGTACGCAATGCCGCGGCCAGGGACACCGCTTGCTTGTCCCCCTCCGCGGCCAGCCGCGCAACGGTCGGACGGTCCACCGTCACGAGGGAGAACTCTGCGGCCACGAAGATGGCGTTCGCGGTGATCAGTGCGACCACCAGCAGGAGAAGCAACCACTCGGTGGTCATGGGCGAAACACCCGCCCCGCAGGAACGAACATGGCTGGAAAACCGGCCCCTGAGGGCCTCCTACTATGACAGTCGTCCACCCGACGATGATACGGGCTGCCCCACCCCGGGCGCACCGCCGGGCTCCATGGCACAGTCAAGCAGCCCCAAGCAGGCCGGGCCCCAGGAGGTGTCGCATCACCCGCACGGGAAGCGATGCTCTCTCAATCGTCCGACTCCTACAACGCCCGTAGCCGATCACTGGAGGGCAGCGGTCGGGACGGGCGGACCGTGGCATCCGGGCCGCCGGCGGCATGACTTCGCGGAGCACGCAGGTGCCTCTCCAGACGTCGGTTTGCGGTCAAGGCTTCCCGCCACTGGTTTGTGGTGTCGGGTGTTGTCCAACGCAACACAAGAGAGTGGCGGAGCAGGACTCGAGGTTGCTGCGCTACTTCCGGGGGGTGGTTGTGTTGTGCTCTGGTTGTTGTGCGACTGGGCGGCCCGCGGCCCGCCATTCGGGGAGGCCG
>JBNJCY010000113.1:0-6867 GCA_051744325.1 Actinomycetota bacterium | reverse complement strand
CCGCGCGACACCCTTCTCGTCATCACGGCGGACCACGGAATGGTGGACGTCGCGGAGAGCATCGACGCCGCCCTCGTGCCCGAACTCGTCCGGGGAGTGGAGCTGATCTCGGGCGAGCCGCGGGCCATGCACCTGCACACCACCGACGACGGCGTCCTGGACAGGTGGCGGGACCACCTGGGGGATCGGGCGTGGATCCTGCCGCGGGCGGAGGCGCTGCCGTTCTACCCGGACCTCGACCCGCGTTTCTTCCATGCCATCGGGGACGTGGTCGTTTTCATGCGGGGCCGCACGGTCGTGGTCGACTCCCGCACCCAGACGCCCCCCTCGATGGCGCTGATCGGCGTGCACGGCTCGCTCACGACGGCCGAGATGCGCGTTCCGCTCATGGTGACGGTGACCTGATGGCGTCACTCGTCTTCTTCTCGGGCACGATGGACTGCGGGAAGTCCACGCTCGCGCTGCAGATGGGCCACAACCACGCCCAACGGGGCCGGCGCGGGCTCACCTTCACCCGCAATGACCGCGCCGGCGCGTCGGTCCTGTCCTCACGCCTCGGGCTCTCCGTCCCTGCCCTCGAGGTCACTGACGAAACCGACTTCTGGCGCGAACTGGTGGTCCGCCGTACCCGCGGAGAGCGCATCGACTACCTCATCTGCGACGAGGCGCAGTTCCTCACGCCGGAGCAGGTGGACCAACTCGTGCGCGTGGTCGACGACGGCGGCGCGGATGTCTTCGCCTTCGGGATCACCACCGACTTCCGCACCAGGCTGTTCCCCGGATCCGCCCGGCTCGTCGAGATGGCCGACCGCATCGAGCGCCTTCAGGTGGAGGCCCTGTGCTGGTGCGGGGAACGCGCCACCCACAACGCGCGGACGGTCGGCGGCCACATGGTGACGGAGGGCGACCAAGTGGTGGTCGGGGACACCGCCGGACTGGGTGAGGTGGCCTACGAGGTCCTCTGCCGCCGGCACCACGTCCGCCGCATGACCCCTGCGGCCGCCACTGCCGCGACCCTCTCGCCGATGACGTTGGCGGAGTCCTGGGAAGGACCCCAGGAGTAGCCGGCTACTCGTTCCGGGAACCGAAGACGATCTCGTCCCAACTCGGGACCGATCGCCGGGCCGGCTTGCGCGGCCGGCGCTCCGGTTGCGGGTCCGGCCGATCCTCGGGCTGATCGCCCGCTCGTTCTCGCAACGGCAGGGGCAGGACGCGCGCGTCGGTGGCGGCCTCGGGTTCGGAGGCCGCAGGGTGCGCTCCCGGGGCGTCGTCGTCCATCAGGTGGGAGAGGAGGTCCTCGTCGCCCTCGAGCGGTTCCTCCTCGACGGGCTGCCGTGTTCCCCGCGTCGACTGGAGGCGGTCGAGGAGGTCGTCCGTGCCGGACCGGGCGGGCGCTTCGGTGAGGTCACCGTCCGCCTCGACGTTGTAGACCTTCAGATCGCTGCGTTCCGCGGCGAGCGCGGCCGGGAACCTGCGTGCGCGAGGAGACGAGGTGTCCGTCTCGGAGAGCCAGCGCGACTCGTCGTCGAGAGCGTGCAGGGAACGGGCGGAGAGGTCGACCTCCCAGCGTGCCTCGGCCGTGCGGGAGCCGATCGGGAACGTGAGCGCGAGCACCCAGGGGGCATTCCCCGAGCGCGTGGCCGACCACTGGAGGTCATCCGGCATCACGGACCGGGTCGCGAGGCGGTCCACCACCAGGTCGCCGAGCTGGGGTGAGTCCGACTGCCGGCCGACCGGGAATGCCTGCGCCTGCTGCACCACCCACGCCTGCTCCGCCTGGACGGGACCCTCGTATCGCTCGACGTGGTCGAGCGGGAGTCCCGAGACCTCCGCGACCTCGGCGGAGCTGGATCCGGCCCGGAGCATCGCCTGGATCTCCCGGGGACGCACCGGCTGCTGGGCGGCCCGGATCTGTTCCATGAGCGGCCGGTCTCGCCGCACCGCGGCGCGCAACTCGTCGTTCACGGCGAGCGAGTACTGCATCCCATCCGGACCGGTGAGTGTCAGGTGCTCACCGTCCGGGTGCAGCCCCGTCATCTTCAGCTCGACCATGACCCCTCCATACGTTCCCCATCGAGATTGCCATTGTCACACCCGTGCGGCCCGCAATTGGGCCGGTGTGGCGGAAGGTGCGTGACAATGGTGCCATGAGCACGCCTGAACTCCTCGCCGACCTCCATGCCCTGTGCCGCGGACTCGCGGACGGCGCAGCGGCGATCGCGGCCCAACGGCGCGCCGAGGGTGTCTCGGTGGCCGCCACCAAGTCCTCCGACGTCGACATCGTGACCGCGGTTGACCGCGAGGTGGAGGACTGGCTGCTCGATCAGCTCGCCCGTGTCCGCCCGGACGACTCCGTGCTCGGGGAGGAGGGCGACGGGAGGACCGGCACCTCGGGTCTCACCTGGGTGGTCGACCCGATCGACGGGACGGTGAACTACGTCTACGGACTTCCCCACTGGTCGGTTTCCGTGGCAGTGTGTGCCGGCCCACCCGAACCGGGGCGCTGGGAACTGCTCGCGGGAGCGGTCGCGGCGCCCGCCCTCGGGGTGACGTGGCACGCCGTGCTGGGCGGGGGAGCGTTCCGGGGCGAAACTCGCCTCGGCGAGCGGGCGGGGGTGCCGCTGGGGCACGCCCTGGTCGGCACCGGGTTCTCCTACGTGGCGGAGAACCGATCCCGGCAGGGGGCAGTCGTGGCCTCGCTGCTGCCGCAGGTGAGGGACATCCGCCGGCTCGGCTCCGTGGCCGTGGACCTCTGCCTCGTCGCGGAGGGCTCGCTGGACGCGCACTACGAACGCGGCCTCAACGTGTGGGACTACGCGGCGGGCTCCCTGGTCCTCACGGAGAGCGGCGGGGAGGTCCTCGGCCCGGGCTCCGCTCCCGTTCCGGACACGATCGTGGCGGGGCACGGCCGCACCGCCCGCGAGCTCGCCGCCGCCCTGGAACCGCTCCTCGGATGACCCGTGCGACACGCGCGAATCTGCCACCCGGATTGTGTATGTATAATCCATTCACTTTGACCACCAGTTGCAGAAGAAGCGGAGCGTGACGCCGAGATGGCGACGGACTACGACGCACCACGAAAGACCGACGAGGACCTCAGCGAGGACTCGATCGAGGAACTGAAGGCCCGCCGTGCCGAGAAGAATGCCGCGGTGGTCGACGAGGACGAGACGGAGGCCGCGGAGGGCTTCGAACTGCCCGGGGCGGATCTCTCGGGCGAGGAGCTGTCGGTGCGGGTGCTTCCCCGCCAGGCCGACGAGTTCACCTGCTGGAAGTGTTTCCTCGTGCACCACAGGTCCCAGCTCGCCTACGAGGAGGATGGGCACCCGGTGTGTTCCGAGTGTGCGGGCTGATCGTCAAGGACGTGACCGCTCCAGTTCGGTCAGGGCTTCCGCCAGTTCCTCGGGGCGGTTGGAGCTGACCACCCAGTACGGGGTCGGGTCCCGGGGATCCTCGATCAGGACCTGCACGCCGCCGACGGCGTAGAGGCCGACACCCGGGCGGCCTCTACGCCGAGCACGATGCGGAGCCGCTCCCGGTCGAGCACGGTCACCTCACCGAGGAACTCCGGCTCGATCCAGGCGTCGCCGGCGCGGAAGCCCCCGGGGTCAACCTCGATCCTGGGGCTCGCCAGCAGTGCGATGGCTACGGTTGCCGCTCCGAGCGCGACCGCCACCGTCGCCGCGGTCACGGCGGAGAGCGGCACGAGGATGAGTCCGAAGGACCCGCCCGCGAGGCCGGCGAGCACCAGCAGGGGCAGGGATGGCTGGACGCGTTCGTGGTACGGCACCCGCCAACTGTCGCACGAAACGGCTGCCCACCGCCCGCACACCCACCCCGGGCCGTCCGCGCGGTACAGTGCCTGTGCCGACGAATGGAGGGATGAGGATGGCGCTGTTCTCCCGGCGCAGGAACACCGAGCCGGTCGACGAGGTCGAGGAGCCGCCCACCGTCGGCTCCGGTCCGTTCGACGCGGCCGACGTCCCCGACCTCGAGGGCCGCATCGACCTCGGGGCGTTGCGCATCCCCCCCCGGCCGGGGATGCAGATCCGGGTGGAACTCGACCGCGCCACCAGGAAGCCCGTCTCCCTGACGCTCACCGACGGCGCCTCGGCGCTCCAACTCCAGGCGTATGCCGCGCCACGGTCGGCATCGCTGTGGGACGAGATCCGGCCGGAACTCGCGCAGTCGATCACCGACCGTTCCGGAACCTGCGACGACATCGGCGGTGTCTTCGGTCGTGAGCTGCTCGCCCGGATGCCGGTGACCACCCAGGGCGGCAGCGGAATGCGGGCGGTCCGGTTCGTCGGCATCGACGGACCCCGGTGGATGATCAGGGGTGCATTCTCGGGCAAGGCGGCCGTCGACCCCGAAGCGGCGGCGTCGCTCGAGGAGGTGCTGCGGGACGTGGTCGTCGTCCGTGGTCCCCACGCCCGCCCGCCCCGCGAGGTGCTGACGTTGACCCTTCCGGGCAGCACCCCCGCCGCGGAGCCGGCGCCGTCGGACGACCCCCTCGGCATCCTGCGCCGCGGCCCGGAGATCACCGAGATCCGATGACTCGCTGGCGCACGCTCCAGAGACCGCAGGTGGGTCCGGGGGACCGGCGGGTTCCCGGCGCGGAACCGATCGGTGAACTCGTGCAACGTTCACGCGCCCGCATCGCGGGCAGGGTGGTCTCGCTGACCTACCAGCCGAAGGGCGCGGCACCGGCGTTCGTCGCGCGCGTGAGCGACGGCACCGGCACGATCGGACTGGTCTTCCTCGGGCGGGTGGAGGTTCCCGGGATCGAGGCGGGGAGGCATCTCGTCGCTTCGGGGACCGTTGGGAACCTGAGTGGCCTGCCCATCATGTACAACCCGTCCTACGAACTCCTCCCGAGGTGAGGCATGGCTGACCAGACGAAGGCGGGAAAGGGCATGGGCCAGCTCGTCGCCGAGGAGTTCGACTTCATGGAGGCCGTCGGCGGGGTGCGGGGCCTCATCGAGTCCATCGCTCCAGGACTGGTGTTCGTGGTGGTCTTCCTCGCGACGCGTGACCTGATCCCGGCACTGGCCTCGTCGGCGAGCCTCGCAGCGCTGGCCGTCGTGTTGCGCCTGGTGCAGCGCACCCCCCTCACCCAGGCCTTCAGCGGGCTCCTCGGCGTTGCGATCTCCGTGGTATGGGCCTGGCAGACGGGGGAGGCGGCGAACTTCTTCCAGTGGGGGCTGTGGGTGAACGCGGCCTACCTGGTCGGCTCGGTGGTGTCCATCGTGGTGCGTTGGCCCGTGGTCGGCATCGTCGTGGCGGTCATCCGTGGCGAGTGGGAGGGGTGGCGCACCTCGCCCATGTACCATCGCTATGTTCTGGCGACCTGGCTGTGGGCAGGGTTGTTCGGGGCCCGTCTGTTCGTCCAGGTGCCCTTGCTGCTGGACGACAACGTGGGGTGGTTGGGCACGGCCAAGCTGCTCATGGGGGTCCCACTCTTCGCGGTGGTGATCTGGCTGACGTGGTTGATGGTCAGGGAGCCAGAGTCCGCTGGATCTCCTCCAGGTACTCCTCCGCAGTAGCGTCGACGAGGAGGAGGAGTTCGTCGCCCGCCTCGAGCGTGTCCTCCGGCGAGGGTGCGATCGGCCGGTCGCCACGGATGATCGCGGCCAGCACGCTTCCCCCGGGCCACTCGATCGAGCCGACCCGCCGCCCGATGACTGGGGAGTCCCCCGGGAGCGTGATCTCGTGCATCGAGGCGCTCGACTGGTGGAAGGTGAAGATCCTGACCAGGTCCCCGACGCTCACGGCCTCCTCCACGAGCGAGGTCATGATGCGTGGCGTCGAGACCGGGACGTCGACCCCCCAGGACAGGTCGAACATCCACTCGTTCTTGGGGTTGTTCACACGGGCAACGACGCGGGGGACGGCGAACTCGGTCTTCGCGATGAGGGAGATCACGAGGTTGGCCTTGTCGTCCCCTGTCGCCGCGACGACCACCTCGGCGTCACCCACCTCGGCCTCCGCCAGCGAGCTGGGTTCGCAGGCGTCGGCGAGCAGCCAGTCCGCGTCCGCGACGGAGGCGATCTTCATCGCACCGGGCAGCTTGTCGATGAGGGTGACCTCATGGCCGTGGGCCAGCAGTTCGCGGGCGATCGAACGACCGACCGAACCGGCTCCGGCGATGATGACGCGCATCAGTCCTCCTCGGCGGGTTCTGCCATGAAGCTGCGCCGCAGGCGGGAGAGCTTGTCATCCTCGACGACGACGTGGACGACGTCGTTCTCCTGGACCACGGTGTCGGCTGACGGGACGAGGCCCTTGCCGAGGCGCGTCACGTACGCGACGCGCCCGCCCGTGTTCTCCTCGAGCCGTCGGACGGTGGAGCCGATCCACCGCGGGTGGTAGTCGAGTGAGGCGAGGCTCACCGTCCCGGAAACGTCCCGGTACTCGACCTGGGAACCCTTGGGGAGGAGCCGGCGGAGAAACTGGTCCGCGGTCCAACGGACCGTCGCGACCGTGGTGATCCCGAGCCGCTGGTACACCTCGGCACGGCGCGGATCGTAGATCCGGGCGACCACGCGCTTCACCCCGAAGGTCTCGCGTGCCACCCGCGCCGTCAGGATGTTCGAGTTGTCCCCGTTGGAGACCGCGGCGAGTGCCCAGGCGTCCTCGATCCCGGCCTGGAGGAGGGAGTCCCGGTCGAACCCCATGCCGGTGATCCGCCGGCCGGAGAAATCGGCGGACAGACGCCGGAACGCGTCGGAATTCTGGTCGATCACCGCGACCGAGTGCCCGGACTCATCCAACTGGGTGGCGAGCATCGCGCCCACCCGGCCGCATCCCATGATCACGAAGTGCACAGGTCCGACGGTACTCCATCGGCAGGAATGTGTCCCCGAC
>JBNJCY010000112.1:0-6924 GCA_051744325.1 Actinomycetota bacterium | reverse complement strand
CGGCCAGAGCCCGTCACCACCAACGACTCAGCCAACCAGCCCCTCCGCATCCGGATCATCGGCGCGGTGGCCGCCGGGACCACCGCTGCCACGAAGGCCCGCCGGAACGCGCCGGACGCGGACATCGTCCTGTACGAGCGGGACGAGGACATCTCGTACGTCGGCTGCGGCATCCCTTATTTCGTGGGCGGTGAGCTCGAGGACGTGGAGACCCTTCGCCCGCGCGGCCCCGAGTGGTTCGCCGAGAAGTACGCGATCGACGTCCGCACCCGCAACGAGGTCACCACCGCTGACCCGGACACGAACACCCTCACCATCCACGACCTCGACACCGGCCAGGAGTCCTCCGACAGCTGGGACGTTCTCATCCTCGCCACCGGCGCCTCCGCCGTGATCCCCCCGATCGACGGGGTCGGAACCCCCGGCGTCTTCCCCGTCCGGTCCATCCAGGACGCCGAGGCCATCGACGCCTGGATCTCCGATCGCGAGCCACGCAACGCCGTCGTCGTGGGCTCGGGCTTCATTGGCCTGGAGATGGCCGAGCAGCTCGTCCACCGTGGCCTCGGGGTCACGATCGTGGAGATGCTCCCGCAGGTCATGCCCGCCGCACTGGACGGGGACATGGCCGACCCCGTGGCCGAGGAGCTGCGCCGGCACGGAGTCGAGCTCCACCTCGGCCGCTCCGTCGATGCCATCGAGGGCGACGACGCCGCCACCGCGGTGGTCCTCGATGGCGGCGAGCGCTTGCCCGCCGATCTCGTGATCATGTCGGTCGGGGTGCGGCCGAACGTCGCGCTGGCGAAGCAGCTCGGGGTCGAGCTGGGTGAGACGGGCGCGATCGCCGTCGACAGGCAGATGCGCACCTCCGTCCCGGGGATCCTCGCGACGGGAGACGTTGTGGAGAACCTCTCGGTCATCACGGACGGGCCGATCTGGCGGCCGCTCGGGTCCACCGCGAACAAGACCGGGCGGGTCGCCGGCGACGTCGCCACCGGGGGGGCGGCCGAGCATCGCGGCGTGCTCGGAACCGGCATCCTCCGCGTCTTCGACCTCGGGGTGGCGCACACCGGCCTCACGGAGGCCGAGGCACGCAAGCAGGGGTACGACGTCGTGACGCACACGGACACCAAGCACACCCGCGCGGGCTACCTCGGCGGGAGGCAGGTCACCATCAAGGCGGTGGCGGACCGTGCCACCGGCCGCATCCTCGGCGCCCAGGTGGTGGGGCCGGAGGGCGTGGACAAGCGGGTGGACGTCCTCGCCACCGCCATCACGTTCGGGGCGACGGCGGAGGACCTCATCCACCTCGACCTCGCCTACTCGCCGCCCTTCTCCACCGCGAAGGACCCGGTCCACTTCGTGGGCATGGTCCTGGCCAGCAAGATCGCGAAGTCCCGCGGAGACTGACGGCCGCCGCTCCGCGACGCGGAACTGCGACGTGCTTGACGCGACTCGCTTCAGCCGCCCAGGAGGTTCCCGATCCCGGAGGACCCGGTGGTCTGCCCACCGCCCTCGACCACGGACTCGCTCGGCTGGACGAGCACGTGCCCCTGCCCGCCGAACGCCATCTGGAAGGTCTCGCCGGAGCCGCCCCGCACCATCGACTTGATACCCCCGGTGTCCACCCGGATGTCCATCCGCACCCCGGAGGTCCACAGGACGACGGCCTGGGCGTCGGCGAAGGTCGGGGCGCTCGCGACGTCCAGCGCCACTGGCGTGCCCTTGGTGGTCACGGCCACGTACCCGGTGCCGCGCATGGAGACGTTGTAGAGGCCGCCGGCCATGGCGCCTCGGACATTGATCCGGTTGATGTCCCAGTCGATCGAGGCGGAGAACGCGAGCACGTTGTTCCCGTTGACGGAGAGCGCGTCGTTCTCGAGGTACATCACCTGGATGTCCTTGGCGGCGTCCGCGAGGAAGAGTTCGCCCTGGCCGGTGCACATCATGGCCTTGATGCCCTCGCCCGTGACCGCGGACTTCAGCATCTTGTTCAGGCCGCCGACGCCCCGGTTCTCGAAGTGCACGTCCCCCTGGTAGGCGACCATCGAGCCGGACTTCGCCCAGACGGGCCCGTACTGCATCTGCACCTTCAGCAGCTTCTTGTTCTGCAGCGCGAACGGGTCCGGCGAGGTGGTCTCCGTGAAGTCGGTGAACAGCGAACCGTAGAGCGCCATGGTGTCCCCCTCCGTCTCGGCCCGCCCGGGTGGCGGGTCCTGCCCCGAACGATAGCGAGCGCCGGACGAGGTTGCGAGGCCTCTGGCCGGGCGGCGCCGTCGTGCGTACCCTTGCGAGAGCAGATGCCTCACACGAAGGAAAGGAACGGGCATGGGATTCCTGGACAAGGCGAAGGCAGCAGCCACTGACCTCGCGGGCAAGGCGGACACGGCACTCTCCGGCGCCGGGCTCGGCGGCCCGGGCTCTGCGAACTCCAGTGAGGCCGAGACGTACCTCCGTGACCTCGGCGTGCTGGCGTACCTGGAGGCCACGGGCCGGGAGGCGCCGACGGCCGACAGGGAACGCCTCCTCGCCGCGTTGAATGGCCAGGAGTCGCGCGGTGCGCTGCACTCGTTCACCCTGCGGACCGCCTCACCGCCCGCCCCCGGTACCGCTGCGGGCCCGACGGCGTGGGCCCCACCGCCGGCGCCGGGTGCGGCCGCGCCACCGCCTGCTCCTGCCGGGCCGCCTGCTCCCGCCAGGCCACCTGCTCCTGCCGGGCCGCCTGCTCCTGCCGGGCCGCCTGCTCCTGCCGGGCCACCTGCGCCCGCCACGCCACCAGCGCCCGCCGAGCGGCCGACGGCCCCGCCCCCGCCCTCCTGGGCGTCCGGCGACAACGGCTGAGGGCATGACTTCCCCGGGCGTGCACTTGGAGGAACTGCCCTCCGGCTGGCGCCCCATCGAGGGCGCACCGACGTCGGTGACCGCGTTCGTCGGCCGGACGCGCCGCGGCCCGAGCGACGGTGTTCGCCTGATCCACAGCATCGCCGAGTTCGCGAGCCTCTACGGCGGGCCGTGGGAGGAGGCACCGCTGGGGCACGCCGTCGGGCACTACTTCGCGAACGGCGGCCGGGTGGCGGTGATCGCCCGGGTCGCGTCCGGTGCCACCCGTGCCGCCGTCACGCTCGCGACTCGCAACGGCGCGGATCTGGTCCTCGATGCCGTGGACGAGGGGGTGTGGGGCAACGGACTACGCCTGTGGGTGGAGAGCACTGGCGGGGGTGGGCGTCGGCGAGGCTCCGGTTGGAGAGACCCCTTCGACCTGTATGTGCGAGAGACCGCAACCGGGGCCGAGGAGTCCTGGACCGGATTGTCCACCGAACCGGCGCACCCGCGCTTCGTCGGAAACTCGCTCGCCGCGTCAGAGCTGGTACGAGTTCGTGGGACGGTGCCACCGAGCGTCCCGCTGAGCTCCTCCGAGGTCCTCCTCACGGGCGGCGACGACGGCGCCCCCCTCACCGACGCCGACCTCTCCGACCCAGCGCTCGCCGGCGTCCACCGGGGACTCTGGCTCCTCGATGGCGCCCCTGACCTCAACCTGCTGTGCATCCCACCGCTCGGTCCGGGCGTCGGCGTGGGCCGGCAGACCTGGGACGCCGCAGTCGGATACGCACGATCGCGCCGGGCGGTGGTGCTGGTGGACCCGCCGTCGGCGTGGGCCTCGGCAGAAGACGCGGCCGCGGCCGTGGAGGAATTGGTGATCCGGAGCCCGGATGCCGTCCTGTACGCCCCGCGCCTGCTGGCACCGGACCCGTTGCGCGGCGGGGCGATCGGGGAGTTCGCCCCCGGCAGCGCCGTTGCGGGGGTCATCGCACGCACCGATGAGGACCGCGGCGTCTGGAAGGCTCCGGCGGGCGTGGAGGCGTCCCTGCGAGGCGTCGTCGGGGTCGCGTGGGGTGGCGGGGTGGCGGCATCGGCCGGGGATGCGGAGTTCCTCATCCCAGCCGGGATCAACGCGCTGCGGCAGGTGCGCCCCGGAGCCGGCGCGGTGGTCTGGGGTGCCCGGACCCTGGCCGGCGGGGGTGGGGAGGCCTCCGAGTGGATGTACCTTCCGGTGCGGCGCACGGCCCTGTTCCTCGAGGAGAGTATCGAGCGTGGGCTGGAGTGGACCGTCTTCGAGCCGAACGACGAGCCGCTGTGGGCGTCCGTGCGGCTCGCGGTGGGTTACTTCCTGGACGGGTTGTTCCGCGCCGGGGCGTTCCAGGGCGCGAGCCCGCGGGACGCGTTCTTCGTGCGCTGTGACCGTTCCACCACCACCGAGGTGGACCTGGTTGACGGCGAGTTCTCCATCCTGGTGGGGTTCGCGCCCCTGAGGCCGGCGGAGTTCGTGATCCTGCGGATCCGTGGCCGCGCCTCCGTCAGGTGAGCGGTTGCGGTTCCTCCGTGGAATCGGCGCCGGACTCCGACTCGTCCGCGCCCTCCTCCACCACTTCGACGACGGCGGGCACCGCCGCCTCGCGCGACCCGACGCCGGGTGGGGAGTCGACGTCGTCGGGATTGGAGGAGATGTAGGCGTTCATCCAGCGGAGCTGGGGGTCCGGATCGATCAGGAGGGACTTGGCGAGCAGGGTGGCGGGCAGGGCGAGCAGGGCGCCGAGGGGCCCGAGGACCCAGGCCCAGAGCAGCAGGGAGAGCAGGGACATGGTGGCGGTGACGCCCACGGACTCGCCGGTGAACTTGGGCTGGATGACCGCCTGGATCGTGAAGTTGACGACGCTGTAGAGCAGCACCACGAGGATCGCGGTGCGGCCGTCGTTTGCGAGGAGTGCCATGAGCGCGGGAGGGATGACGCCGATCACGAACCCGATGTTCGGGATGAAGTTCGTGATGAACGCGAGGACGCCCCACACGAGGGCGAGGGGCACGTCGAGGGCCACGAGTACGAACACGTCGATGACAGCCACGATCAGGCCGAACGTGGAGCTCACCACCCAGTAGCGCCGCACGCCCCGGGTGAACGCGAACAGCGAGCGCGCCACGCCCTCGTTGCCGCGGACCGCGGCGAGGATGCGCTCGGGCAGCGAGATGGAGTCGATGACGACGACGAACACGATCGTGGCCACGACGGCCAGCCAGGACACCGCACCGGTCACTCCGGAGAGCGCGCTGCGCACCACGCCGGCCACGTTGGCGGGGCTGACCACGCTCTGGAACTGGTCCAGGACCTGGGTCTCGGTGATTCCCCACTGCTCGAGCTGGTCAACCATCGTGGAGTACAGCGCGAGGAAGCGGAACTGGTAGTCCGGGAGGATCGTGACGAGCTGCAGGATCGACCACACGAGGGACAGCACGATCGCCAGCAGGATCGCGAAGACGATGAGCGCCGAGGCGATCGCCCCGATCACCCGGGGCACCCGGCGCTGTGTCAGCCAGGCCTGGACCGGGTAGGCGAGGATCATCAGGTTGACCACGAGCAGCAGGGGTCCGACGATCGCCTGCAGCTCATGGATCGCCTGGAGCGCGAACCATGCGCTCGCGAGGACCACGAGCGCCAGGAGGACGCGGGGGAGGTTCGTGGGCCCGATGCGCGGACCTTCGGACGGCGACGGCGACGGCGTCGCGGCGGTGTCGGGGGTCGCAGCGGTGTCGGGGGTCACCGGGCTGGTCAGGGCTGCCGGAGTGGCCCGCGGCGTCGCTGTCACCGCACTGTCCCCCGGCGGAGGAGGGTCAGCACGCCGGCCACCACGAACACCACGATGCCAGCGATCGCCATGGCGGCGACGGTGGGGTGGGCGCCGTCGAAGCCGTCAGGGGAGGTGTGCTTGATCCAGATCCCGAGGTAGGCCCAGATGAGGACGAGCCCGTAGGCGATGTCCTGGTCGCTGAGGATGACGGCGGTGCCGATTACCGCTCCCACCGCGATGATCAGCACTGCCCAGGCCGGCTCGGAGAACCCGAACCCGTCCCAGCCGATGCTGACCAGCCACACGGTGATGTTGGCGATCGTGGCCACGGTGATCCAGCCGAAGTAGACGCTGAAGGGCAGGCGCACGAACACCCGATCCCGGGTGGAGAGCGCGGCCCGCAGGATCACCCGGGTGATGAGGATGAGCAGCACGAGCATCGTGGCCAGCAGGATGGTGGACAAGAGGATGCGGTCGTGGTGCCAGGTGAGGATCCAGGCGGCGTTGGCCACGGAGGACAGCGAGAACAGCACGCCCACGCGTGTCAACAGGGCCGCCCGCGAGGAGGTGGTCCCGACGCCCCGGCCAGCGTCGCCGGTGAGGCGGGCACCGGCGTCGAGCTCGGGGCCGTGGAAGAGGCCGAGCTGGTAGAGGACGTGCGCGCCGAGGAGGAGGTAGATGACGCCCCAGATGGAGAACGTCAGGCCGGCCGGGGCGAAGAGGTTCTCGTAGTTGTCGGACACGTCCCCGGTGGTGCGGCCGCCGATGGGGATGATGTTGGCGAGCGCGTTCACCGTGATCATCACCAGGTAGGTGACCACCACCAGCGCCTTCACCGGCGTCCCCGCAGTCTGCTTGCCCATCCGATCTCTCCCTGTCATGGCGCGCTTCTCGGTACTCGTTCAGCCTAGGGGTTGCGGCGGCGCCGCATCTGCGCGAGCGGGAGCTTGAGGCGCGGGTTGTCCTCCAGCCGGTCCTCATGTGTGGCGAGGAACTCCCAGTACGCGCTCGTGAACTCGGACTCGCGCGCCGCACGTTCGGTGGGCCACCACGAGCCCATCCGCTGCAGGTAGGCGCCACCCGAGATGTAGGGCTTGGTGGCGACTCCGCCGCCGTCGGCGGACTGGCTCATCCCCTGCACGTTCGGCACCATCAGCGTCCGGGTGAGGCCGAAGTGGTTGGCGTCGCGCAGTGTGGGGTTCGCGCGGCGCCCCTCATGTACTCGCGCCAGCCGATGACCTGGCGCAGGAAGCCCTCGAGCGAGGCGAGGGGAACGTCCTCGCCGGCGGAGAGCGCCGCCCCGACT
>JBNJCY010000111.1:0-6986 GCA_051744325.1 Actinomycetota bacterium | reverse complement strand
CCCGGAGAAGAAGAACCTGGCGTTGTTGTCGTCCGGGGACCCCGCGAAGGGCTCGAAGTTGAACGGGCCCGCTTCGGTCTCCAGACCGAGCGTGTCGATGATGTACTGACCCTGGAGCTGGCCGACCCTGTAATTGTCGAATGTGGCGTAGTAGTCGACCGCCTCCGTATCGTTGATGAGGCGGTCGTAGGCGATGACCGGGATGCCCCGTTCCTGGGCGGTCCGGAGCCCGGGGCCAAGCGCAGTGCCGTCGATGGGTGCGACCACGAGGACCTCGGCGTCCTGGTTGACTATGTTCTGCAGCTGGGTGAGCTGCTGGCCCACCTCGTTGTTGGCGTACTGGAGTGACGTCTCGTAGCCCATTTCCCCGAGAAGCCTCTCGAGGTTCGCGCCGTCCCTGTTCCAGCGCTCGAGCGAGCGGGTCGGCATGAGGATGCCGATCAGGCCACTCCCACCGCCGGCCGCCGCGGTCTCGGTGCCCGTGTCGGTGTCGGTGTCGCGCTCCGAGGAGCAAGCGGCCGTGCCGGCCAGCAGTAGTGCGGCACCCGCCAGAACGGCGGCAGCCTTTGTGAATCGTGTCGACATTGGTGTCTTCTCCTTCTTCGGTCCCGGAGTGAACAGCCCGGGCAACGACGACGGGGGTGGGACTGCCATGTCCCGCGGCCGAGCCATCCTTGCGCGGCTTGCTACATCTAGAAGCATATGGGCCGCCGGGCGCTTGGCAAGCGCCGCGAGGTATCGATACAGCATCAGATTGGCCGACGGTGCCCAGCCACTGTGCGGGTTTGGTGATGACCGAGTCGAGGGCCCGCAGCGTTCCGCCCGCGGGCTGCACCGCCCGATGCGCAGGCTCGTCGCCCGCCTCGATACGCCGAATGAGCTCGCCCGGTGTCGAATCGAGCGGCAGGTCGGCCGCCTCGAACGAGATGTTCCCGAGCTCGCCTGTCCAGCCATGCCGGCCCCCTGGATCTGGCCATCGACAACGATGGCCGAGCCGATACCGATGTCGCCAGAGACGACGAGGAACGTCGGGTCTGGGGCGAGGCGTCCGCGCAACAGGGTCGCGGCGGCGAGCAGAAGGTGTTCGTCGTCGACTCGACGAGCCCGGTCCGGGACGTGGCCCCCCGGGAGGAAGACAATGTCCGGCCGACGACGGACAGGTTCTGGTTCCGGAGCGACGACTGGCGCGCTACGGTTGGCGGAACACGCTGGCGCTCCGCCTGCTGCGGGTCTCGAGGACTCATGTCTTGGCGATACCCGAAACGGACGTAGGTTTCGTGACAGAACAAATCTCGATGAGGAGAACCATCATGACCCGCATGCCCACCCCGGAAGACAAGTTCTCGTTCGGTCTCTGGACCGTCGGCTGGCTCGCGAACGACCCGTTCGGCAGCCCGACCCGCGAGGCCCTCAAGCCGTGGGAGTACACCGCGAGGCTCGCCGAACTGGGAGCCTGGGGTATCACCTTCCACGACGACGACGTCGTGCCGTTCGGCACCGGCGACGCCGAGCGTGACGAGATCTACCGCAAGCTCCAGGAGTCCTGCGACCAGACCGGCCTTGTGATCGAGATGGTCACCACCAACACCTTCTCCCACCCGATGTTCAAGGACGGCGCGTTCACCTCGAACGACCGCGGCGTCCGCCGCTTCGCGCTGCGCAAGATCCTGCGCAACGTCGACCTCGCCGCGTCCGTCGGCGCCAGCACGTTCGTGATGTGGGGCGGCCGGGAGGGGCAGGAGTACGACGGCGCCAAGGATGTCAACGCGGCTCTCGACCGCTACCGCGAGGGCATCGACACGGTTGCCGGGTACATCAAGGACAAGGGCTACGGGTTGCGCATCGCGCTCGAGCCGAAGCCGAACGAGCCCCGCGGTGACATCCTGCTCCCGACGGTCGGGCACGCACTGGGCTTCATCGCGGAGATGGACAATGGCGACATCGTCGGCCTGAACCCCGAGACCGGCCACGAGCAGATGGCGGGTCTGAACTACACCACCGGGCTTGCCCAGGCGCTGTGGTCCGACAAGCTCTTCCACATCGACCTCAACGGCCAGCACGGCCCCCGCTATGACCAGGACCTCGTGTTCGGCCACGGCGACCTGATCTCCTCGTTCTTCACCGTGGACCTGGTCGAGAACGGCTTCCCGAGCGGCGGCCCGACGTATGACGGTCCCCGCCACTTCGACTACAAGCCGTCCCGCACCGAGGGCATGCCCGGCGTGTGGGCCTCCGCCAGGGCGAACATGGACACCTACATCATGCTCAAGGAGAAGGCGAAGGCCTACCGTGCGGACCCGCGCGTCAAGGAAGCCATGGAGTACTCCGGCGTGTTCGACCTCGCCACCCCGACCCTCGGCGAGGGTGAGACGCTCGAGACCTTCCTGGCGGACCGCTCCGTCTTCGAGGACTACGACCCCACTCCCGCCGCCGAGCGGGACTACGGGTTCGTGAAGCTCAACCAGTTGGCCGTCGAGCACCTGCTCGGCTGAGGCCACCGACCGCTCCCGAGGAGGGCCGCCATGGCGCTGGTCGCCGGCATCGATTCATCCACCCAGTCCTGCAAGGTCGTCATCCGTGATGCGGGCACCGGTGCGCTGGTGCGCACCGGCTCCGCGAAGCACCCCGACGGCACCGAGATCCACCCGGACCACTGGTGGGAAGCCCTCCACGTGGCGATCGCCGCGGCCGGCGGCCTCGACGACGTCGCCGCGCTCGCCGTCGGCGGCCAGCAGCACGGCATGGTGGTGCTCGATGCCTCCGGCGAGGTCATCCGCCCGGCTCTCCTCTGGAACGACACCCGCAGCGCCGGTGCCGCCCGCGACCTGATCGCCGAACTCGGCGAGCAGCGCGGCAGCGGGCCTGACGACGGCCCGCGCGTCTGGGCCGAGGCGACCGGCTCCGTCCCGGTCGCCTCCCTGACCGTCACCAAGTTGCGCTGGCTCGCGGACAGCGAGCCGGATAACGCGGCCCGCGTGGCCGCCGTCGCGCTGCCGCACGACTGGCTGACGTGGAAGCTGCTCGATACCGGCCGGCTCGAGGACCTCGCCACCGACAGGTCCGACGCCTCCGGGACCGGGTACTTCGACACCGCGGACGGGGTCTACGACCGCGCCCTCCTCGACCTCGCCCTGCGGCGGGACGCCTCCGCGGTCGTCCTGCCCCGCGTGCTGGGGCCGGACGAGCGGGCCGGGGAGACGCCGTCGGGAATCGTGCTCGGGCCCGGCTGCGGTGACAACGCCGGCGCGGCGCTCGGGCTCGGGATGACGGCGGGGGACATCTCCGTGTCCATCGGCACCTCTGGGGTGGTGGCCGCCGTCACCGACAACCCGGTCGCGGACCCGTCCGGGACGCTGACCGGCTTCGCCGACGCCACCGGGCGCTTCCTCCCGCTCGCCGTGACGCTCAACGGGTCCCAGTCCTTGGACGTGGTGATGGAGCTGCTGGCGGTGGAGTACGCCCAGTACGACGAGCTCGCCCTCGCCGCCGAGCCCGGCGCGGGCGGCCTCACGCTCGTGCCGTACTATCAGGGCGAGCGCACCCCGAACCTCCCGCACGCCACCGGCTCCCTCCTCGGGATGACCATGGCGAACCTGACCCGCGAGAACCTCGCCCGGGCCAGCGTGGAGGGTCTCCTCTGTGGCCTGGCCGACGGGCTAGAGGCGTTCCTCGCCCAGGGCGTGCCCGTGGAGCGGGTCCGCCTCATCGGTGGCGGCGCACGCGCACGGGCCGTCCAGGAGATCGCCCCCGCGGTCCTCGGGCGGGACGTGCTCCTGCCCGAGCCCGGCGAATACGTGGCCGACGGTGCCGCCCGCCAGGCCGCGTGGGTGCTGACCGGGGAGCTGCCGACCTGGGAGACCAGCGCCACGGTGGTGCGCTCCGCGCCCTCGGCCCCGCAGGTGCGCGCGGCCTACGCGGCCCGGCGGGACCTCTGGGTCGAGCGGTGATGACCGCCCGGCTGAACGGGCTGGGCGTGACGCTCAGGAAGTGACGTCTGCCGTCATGAACCGGCCCCACGCCAGCGAGGCGAAGATTGCCACCCAGCCGAGCTGCACCGAGAGACCACTGGCGATCACCCCCCAGTCGACCTCGATCCGGAGGAACTCCGCGAAGTCGAACCAGTGATGGGTCAGCAGGTAGGGGTGGATGGCCGCGAGTTGCGGCAGGGAGTCGAGCACCGAGGAGACCACCGCAACCACAGTGGTGGCCGCCATCGCGCCCACCGGGACCTCGGTGAGTGTTGAGAAGAAGACGCCCACCGCGACCAGCCCGGTGAGGGACAGCGCCACGTAGGCCGTCACCCCCAGCATCCGGGCCACGCCGTTGCCGAGGCCGACCGTCGAGCCGGACAGGAGCGTCATCTCCGTGAGTCCGAAGAGCGTGCCCCCCGCGGCGAGCGCGACGGCCGCGATCACCGCCACGGCCGCGCCGGCGAAGGCGAGGGCAGCGATGGCCTTCGCTGCCAGCAACCGGGTGCGTGGCACGGGCAGGGTCAGCATGTAGCGCAGCGTGCCCGACTGTGCCTCCCCGGCCACCGAATCGCCGGACGTGATCCCGATGGTCAGTGGCAGCAGGAATGGCAGGCACAGGAAGAGCGCGGCCACCACGAGGAAGAGCCCGTTGCCGGTGACCCGCCCGATGAAGCCCGGGCCCTGGCCGGCCATCGCCGAGCCCTGGGCGAGGAACAGTACAAGGGCCAGAAGCAGTGGCACGGCCCCCAGGCCGACGAGGAGGGCGATGGTGCGCCTCCGCCCGAACAGGAGCCTCAGTTCGCTGCGCAGCAGCCTAGCGTGCGACATCGAAGCCCTCCCCGGTGAGTTCGACGAAGAGCTGTTCCAGGCTGCGCCGCCGCACCTCGAGGCCCACGAGGTCGACCCCGGCATGGACGAGTGCAGCGGAGACATGCTCGGGAGCGATCCCGTCCAGGAGGGCATGCACGGTGGGGCCGTCGGTACCCACGTCGGTGAGCCCGAGCGAGTGCAGCACCGCGGTCGCGGCACCCACCTGGGACTCCCCGGTGGTGACGGTGAGGCGGGCGTCGTCGTCGGTGGCCAGCGAGTGGCGCTCGCCCTGGGCGAGCAGCCGACCGCGTCCCATGATCCCGATGTGCGTACAGACCTGCTCGATCTCGGCGAGGAGGTGCGAGGAGACCAGCACCGTGCTGCCGGAGTCGGCGAGTTCCCTGATGAGGTGGCGCACCTCCCGGGTCCCCTGGGGGTCGAGGCCGTTGGTCGGCTCATCGAGCACCAGGAGCTCGCGCGGGCGCAGCAGCGCCGCGGCGAGGCCGAGGCGCTGCTTCATGCCGAGGGAGTACTGCCGGTACGGCTTGCCGGCCGCGGCGGAGAGCCCAACGCGCTCCAGCGCCTCGCCGATGCGGGTCCGGGAGGTGGTGGGGTCCGCGGTGGCGTCGCACTGGTCGAGCCGGCGGAGGTTGTCACGGCCGCTCAGGTAGGGGTGGAACGCGGGCCCTTCGACAAGTGCACCCACGCGGGGCAGGACGTCCGCCCCGGCCTGCGGCATTGGCTCACCAAGCAGCCAGGGCCGCCCCCCGGTGGGGCGGACGAGCCCGAGGAGCATCCGGATGGTCGTCGTCTTGCCGGACCCGTTCGGCCCCAGGAAGCCGTACACGGCGCCTTGGGGCACGAGCAGGTCGATGCCATCGACGGCCACCTGGCCCGTTCGGAACTTCTTGGTGAGCCCGTCAGTGCGGATCGCGGCGCCGGTCGGGCCGCTCACGCCATCGCGCGGAGGGTTTCGGCGGGGACCGCCCCAACGAGGATGCGCCCGTCGTCGGTCACGAGCACGCTGAGCAGGGCGGAGCTGAGGAGCCTGCCCTCTTCGACCTCGGTCGTGAGCTGCTCGAACAGGACGAGCATGTCGAGTTCCATGCCCTCCGAGTCTTCGGGGACGAATTCCCCGACGAGCTCCTGAGCGCGTGCGGAACCGACGAACCGTTCCGGGGTGCTGGTGAGCGCCGCCGGGTCACCGGCCATGAGCGCCAGCAGGTCCAGGCTCGAGAACTCGACGACGGTCTCCCACCCGGTCCCTGTCACCGTGGGCCTCTCCACCTCCGGCTTCTCGCTCGAAGAGAACTCCTCGTCGGACGGCACAGGCACGACGACGTCGCGCTGGGACGCGCCGGCCGGCGCCGAGAAGGCCAGGACGGAGTCGCTCGGGGTCCCGAAGTCGACGTCCGTGAACGAGACCTCCGCGGCGGGAGCCCCCGGGTCCTGGATGCTCCAGGTCTGGACCCGCAGCGGGGTCATGGTCTCACCGTCGAGGGCGATGACGACTCGGTCGACGAGGGTGCCGTCGGTGTCCGGTGTCACGATGAGCTGGTAGGCGTCGCGGCCGGCGACCGTGGTCTGCGAGTCGACGGACACAGTGGAGTGCTCCTCAACGCGGGAGAGGACCTCCGTGGCCGCCTCCTGGGGCGTCGGCAGCTCGGCCTGCCGCGCAAGCGCCTCCGCTCGGGCCTCCTCGCTCATCGACTCCAGCCGGTCGCGGTCGGAGTCGCTGACGGTGTAGTGCACCACCTCGTCGTCCGCGCTGGAGTAGGTCCATGCCTCGGGGCCGTCCGTCACGACCGACCACTCCGACATCGTCCCCAGCAGCGACACGCGGGAGCGCTCCTCCCCATCGGTCCAGACGCGGAGCGTGGAGCTGCCGCCCAGCAGGGCGAGCGGGTCCGCACCCATGGCCTCCGTCATCGTCATGTCAGGCAGCCCGAGACGCGCGGTGTGCACGACCGTCCCGGACAGCGCCGTGGGTTCGGCCTCGAGCGCCCGCGCCACGATCTCCTCGGCGGAGAGTTCCTGCAGGTCGCTGCCTCCTGCGGACGCGAACAACGGCTGGGAGAGGAGTGCGAGGGTCACCGGACGGCTTGACTACCCTGGAGGCTACCTTGGCCACGAGTTTACTGGGCGACACACTCCAGATTGGGGCAATCCCCAGATCATTGCGCACCTCCTTGCGTACCTTCCAGG
>JBNJCY010000110.1:0-6987 GCA_051744325.1 Actinomycetota bacterium | reverse complement strand
GACACGAAACCCGTGCTGGCGGAGCTGGGACGGCACTACCGACTTGGCATCGTGACCGACGCGCAGCGTGTGTTCCTCGAGGCGGAGCTGCGCGAGACCGGGCTGGAGGGGATGTTCGACGTCATGGTGGTCTCGAGCGACCTCGGGTACCGGAAGCCGGACCGCCGAATGTTCGCGCCTGCCCTCGCGGCGTTCGGCGCGAGGCCGGAGGAAGCGGTGTATGTAGGGGACTCGCTGGAACGTGACGTCGGCGGGGCCAGGGCTGCGGGGCTCACGGGGGTGTGGCTGGACCGGCAGCACTGCGGGACCACTGCGCGCGGCGACGGAGTCCCGGTGATCACCTCGCTGGCGCAGCTCGAGGTCACCCCCAACGGGGGATGAGCAGCAGCCCCGGTGACGGGGTGCGGGTGGTACCTTGCGGCGAAACCATCGTCGAGGAGGCATGATGAACCCGGGTACCCTGCTGGTTTCCGCGGCGACGCTGGTTCCCATCCTGTTCCTCGTGTACGTGGTCGTCATGGCGGTGGTGCTCATCAACGACCAGCGCGACCCCACGCGGACGCTGACGTGGCTGCTGTTCATCTACCTGCTTCCCGGCGTGGGGCTCGTGCTCTACTTCTTCCTCGGGCGCAACCATCGGAAGCGGACGATGCGCAGCGGCTGGTGGGAGCGCCTGGCGGAGAGGTCCGGACCGGTGCACGCCCGGATCCGCGACCGCTACGCCGCCGAGATCGCCGAGGGCGAGGACATCGCACGCGTGCTCGGCTTCAACGAGGTCCTCGAGCTCGCGGAGACCGGGGAGGGCTCGTTCCCGCTCCCGGCGTACGACGTGCGGATCCTCGCCTCCGGGGGCGAGAAGTTCGAGCAGCTCAAGAAGGACCTGGCCGCGGCCCAGGACACGATCAACGTCATGTACTTCATCTGGGAGAGGGACGAGCTGACCCAGGACATCATCGACATCCTGTCCGAACGCGTCCGCGCGGGAGTCGAGGTGCGGATGCTCAACGACTACATCGGCAACATCATCTACCGGAAGGACCAGCTGAAGCAGCTCACCGCGGCGGGCGGGCAGGTCTCCTACGACGTCCGGGACCTCGGGCAGGCCAACTACCGCAACCACCGCAAGATCGTGGTGATCGACGGCGTGCTCGGCTACACCGGTGGCTGCAACGTGGGACAGGAGTACATCGACGGCGGGAAGCGCTACCCGGCGTGGCGGGACACCCACGTGGTCTATGGCGGTCCCGCCGTGGCGGCCCTGCAGACCATGTTCGCGGCGCGGTGGCTGGACGTGGAGAAGGAGGACCTGTTCTCCGATCGGTTCTTCCCCGCGGAGTACCCGCCGGGTACCCGCGCGACGCCGGCACTCACGGTGAGCACCGGCGTCGACGCGGTGTGGGAGGTGGCGCGGCGCGCGCACGTGGTGGGCATCGGGGAGGCGAGCGAGCGCGTGTGGATCCAGTCGCCGTACTACGTGCCCACGGCCGAGGTGCAGGCGGCCATCATCAACGCGGCGCTCGCCGGGCTGGACGTCCGGCTCATGATGACGGGCATCCCGGACAAGCGGAGCGCATGGTACGCGGCCAACACCTACATCGAGCCGCTCCTGCGAGCGGGCGTGCGGGTGTACCACTACACGGCCGGCTTCTTCCACGCCAAGTCCATGACACTGGACGGGAAGGTCTTCGTCATCGGCACGCTGAACCTGGACATCCGCAGCCTCGAGCTCCACAAGGAGCTGATGGTGTGGCTCCTGGACCCCGAGCTCACCCGGCAGCACGACGAGCTGTTCGAGGCGGACATCGCCGGCTCGCGGGAGCTCACGCTGGAGGAGTTCGCCGCGCAGACGAGGTTGCAGCGCTTCCGGGACTCGGCCTACCGGCTGGCGTCGAACCTGCTGTGACCGGTCCGCGGGAGGTCGCGGCGCTCAGTGTGGGGTCAGCGTGAGTTCGCGCCCCACTCCGCCCTCCACGTAGCCCGGGCCGTAGACGCGCTGGAAATGGGCCCGGGCGACGTTGCCGGTGCAGTGGGTGGGAACCACGTGGGATACCCCGAGGTCCTGGAGCATCCGGATGGTCCGCTCGATCTCGTCCGCATCCGAGTACATCAGGTGGAAGCCTCCGATCGCCCAGTCGACCGGCTTGCCGAGCATCTCCACCCCGCGTGCGACGATCCGCTCGATCCCGGGGTGCGCGCAGCCGCTGATCACGGCGGTGACGCCGTCCACGTCCAGGACGAGGGACTGCTCCGGGGGCTCCGCGGTGAGCATCCCGGTGGAGAGGATCCCCGGGAACAGCTCGACCGGCTCCTCACCCACCACGAGCACCCGATCGCACATCGTGCGCAGGTCCGCCACCAGGTGCTTCGAGAAGCCGTCGTGCACCACCACGGTGGCGTGCGGGTTCAGTTCGATGAACGAGTCCATGCCACCGATGTGGTCCCAGTGGATGTGGGAGAAGATCGCCAGTTCGGCGGCGCCCAGATCGACGCCGAGCACCGCCGCGTTCTTCAGGAGCACGCGACCGTTGCTGCCGGTGTCGAAGAGGAGGGTGTGGCCGCCCGCCCGGAGGCGGGCGGCGAACCCCCACACGCTCGCGAGTCCGGGGACTGAAGCGTAGTTGTCGGAGAGGATCGTGAGGTTCGGGGATGACGTCATTGGAATCTCCCTTCCACCTCTCAGGCTACGCCCGACGTCACCTCACCAGGTGCCCTCCCCCCGGATGACGACGTCGGAGCCACCGTCCACGAAGACGACCTGCCCGCAAAGGTGGGTGTTCTCCTCGCTGGTCAGCCACGCGATCAGCCGGGCGACGACGATCGCGTCCGCGACACCGTTCAGTGGCATGGGTACCTGCTCGAGGAGTTGCTGCTCGGCCTCCTCGGTGGCGATCAGATCCTCCGTCATCGGCGTGCGGATGACGCCGGGTGCCACGGCGTTGAGCGGGATGCCGTCGCCTGCCCACTCCGGGGAGGCGGCGTGCCGGCGGATCCACAGCGACAGGGCGCGCTTGGAGGTCCCGTAGATCTGGTTGGCGGCCTGCGGGTCACCGGCGGCGAGGACCTCAGCGCGGGCGATGGCGTCCTCCTCGGCACCGTCGAGGAGGAGGTAGAGAAGATCCTCGTCCGGCGGGAAGAGCGAGGCCATGGAGGCGACGGCGACGGCGCGCGGCGCCACAGAGCGGGCCAGGAGCGGCCGCAGGCCCTCCAGCGTTCCGACGGCGCCGTAGTAGTTGACCTTCGCGGTCGCCACCGTGGGGGTCGAGAGACCTGCGCAGGCGATGACCGCGTCGATGGAGCTGCCCGACTTCTCGGTGACGGCCTCGACCATGGTGGCGCGGCCCTCGGCGGTGGAGAGGTCGGCGTCGATGTCCGAGCCCTTCAGGTCCACACCGATCACGCTGTTGCCGCGCTCGCGGAGGAGTTCGGCGGTGGCTCTGCCGATGCCGGAGGCGGCGCCGGTGATGACGTAGGTACGCATGTGGGGTGCCTTTCAGGGTGAGGCGTTGGCTACAAGTGTGACCAATCTAACAGGCAGCTCACCTGATCGCATCCGCTTGGCGCCTACTCTCGGAGGGTGAGCGAGCGACTGGTGACATGGATCCGCGCCACGGCCGCACGGGACTTCCGGGACGACGTCGCTCTCGTGGCGATCTACGGCTCGTACGTGACCGGGACGGCAGGCCCGCGCTCGGACATCGACTGCTTCTTCATCCCGCGCACCGAGCGGGGACAGGCGTTCGCGCGAACGTTCATCATCGACGGGATCGGGTACGACATCTTCCCGATGCAGTGGGAGCGGGTGGAGGGGTTGGCGGAGCTCCGGGAGCCCCTCGCACCGTTGTTGGGGGATTCCGCGGTCCTGTTCGCCGCGTCGCCGGCCGAGGAGGACCGGTTCCTCGGGCTCCGCACCCGGCTCACGGTCAACCTCGCGGACGGGGATCTCATGCACCGCCGAGCGGTGGAGTGCCTGCGCCTTGCCGTGGCGATGTGGGCCGGCGCCACCGGCGTTCAGGACATCGGCAGGCTCCGCACCCGGGCCGGCCTCGTCGCAGTTGAGCTCGCCCAGGCCGTGGCGTACGCCAACGGCACGTACTTCCACCGCGGACCGAAGGGGATGGTGGCTGGCCTTCACCGGTTCGACCAGACGCCGGTGGACTTCCTGCCGCGGTTCCTCGAACTGGCTGCCGCGACCGATGCCGACGCAGTACGTGCCCGGTGCGAGGTCCTGCTCGCGGCCACCGCGGAGTTCCTCGACGACGGCGGGTCGGCCGAGCCGGCGTCCTCGCCGCCCGCCGGCGCTCCCGCCGTCGTCGATCCCGGTGCGCTGGCCAGCCTCTACGAGGAGATCACCTCGTCCTTCACCAAGGTCCGCGTCAACTGCGACGCCGGGGAGGCGGCACTGGCCTTCCTGAACGCGGTGATACTGCAGGACTGCCTCGACGCCGAGGTCCCGGTGGCCGCCGCGCTCCCGGGGCTCATGGACGCCCACGACCCGCAGGATCTCTCCCGGCTCCGTGCACGCGCCGACGAGGCGGAGGCCGCACTCGTGCGCTTCGTCGAGGAGGCCGGCGCCACGATCACCCGCTACCCGGACCTCGATGCCTTCCTCCTCGCGAACCCGTGAGGCGGAGTGCCGCCACCGGTTGCCCCGGAGCCGCGCTCGCTACCGTTGCGACGCCGTGTCGTAATGCCGTCGTCACCTCGGCGTCTCGCTCGCCTTCGGCCTCACCGTGCTCACCGGTGCCTACGCGCTCGGACACATCTCGGGCGGGCACTTCAACCCGGCCGTCACCCTCGGCCTCACCGTCGCGAAGCGCGTGGAGAGGGCCGCGGTCGGGCCGTACATCGTGGCCCAGGTCCTCGGTGGCACGGCCGGAGCCACGCTGCTCTTCGCCATCGCGTCCGGGAAGGACGGCTTCAACGCCGGCGAGTCCGGGTTCGCCACCAATGGCTGGACGAGAGGTCCCCGGACGGCTGCGGCTTCCTCGCCGCCGTCCTCGCCTCAACCTCCCCGACGGCGGTGGTCGCGTGACGCGGCCACCGCCGTCTTTGCAGGTGCTTCCGCCTGCGCAGAGCGATTCGGCGACGCATGATGGAGAGAGAACACCACCACACGACCGGGAGATGGCCATGACCGCCGACACCGTGCCCGCTGCACGCACCAGCCCGCTGGGCGTCACGCGCGCTGCTCAGCTCGCCGCCCTCGTCACCGCCGCGCACGATCGCGCGCGCCGCGCGAACCACTGCCCGTTCGACGGCTCGGTGATCGGCGAGGTCCCCATCTGCATGCCCGGCGACGTCACCGCCGCGGTCGCACGTGCCCGCGCCGCGCAGCGGGACTGGGTCGCCCGCCCGATGCGGGAACGCACCGCCGTGGCGCGCCGGTACCACGACCTGGTGCTCGCTCGGCAGGAGGAGCTGCTCGACCTCGTCCAGCTCGAGTCCGGGAAGTCCCGGGCGAGCGCGCACGAGGAGGTCTCCGACCTCGCCGCCACGGCCATCTACTACGCCCGCACCGCAGCGATCCACCTGCGCTCGCGGTGGCGCGAGGGTGCCGTCCCCTTCCTCACGACCACGGTCGTCCACCACCACCCGAAGGGCGTCGTCGGGATCATCAGCCCGTGGAACTACCCCTTGACGCTCGCCACCTCGGACGCCCTCCCCGCGCTGCTGGCCGGGAACGGCGTCGTGCTGAAGCCGGACCGCCAGACCCCGTTCACCGCGCTCGCCGCGGTGGAGCTGCTGTACGAGGCGGGTCTGCCGCGGGACCTGTTCCAGGTGGTCACCGGTGAGGGTCCGGTGCTGGGTCCGACCATCATCGGCTCGGTCGACTTCCTCATGTTCACCGGCTCCACCGCCACCGGGCGGATCATCGCCGAGCAGTGCGGACGCCGCCTCATCGGCTTCTCCGCCGAGCTCGGCGGGAAGAACCCGATGATCGTGCTCGCGGACGCCGACATCAAGGCCGCCGCCCGCCACGCGGTGCACGCCTGCTTCTCCAACTCCGGGCAGCTGTGCATCAGCATCGAGCGGATCTACGTGGAGGAAGCGGTGTACGACCGGTTCGCCGCCGCGTTCGCCGGCCATGTGCGGGCGATGCGCCTTGCTCCCGGACTCGACTGGGATGCGGACATGGGGTCGATGGTGAGCGAGGCCCAGCTGGAGATCGTGGGCCGCCACGTGGGCGACGCCGTCGCCAAGGGGGCGCGCGTGCTCGCCGGCGGGCGGGCGAGGCCGGACCTCGGCCCCCTGTTCTTCGAACCCACCGTCCTGGAGGGCGTCACCGAGGACATGGAGGTGGCGCACGCCGAGACCTTCGGGCCGGTGGTCTCCCTTTACCGGGTCCGCGACGAGGCGGAGGCGATCGCCCGGGCGAACGATTCGGAGTACGGGCTGAATGCGGCGATCTGGTCGTCCGCGCGTCACGGGTCCGAGGTCGCGCCCCGACTCCAGGTGGGAACCGCCAACGTGAACGAGGGCTTCGCCGCGGCCTGGGGCTCCTTCGACGCCCCCATGGGCGGGTGGAAGGCCTCCGGGGTCGGGCGGCGGCACGGCCGGGAGGGGATCGTGAAGTACACCGAGACCCAGACCGTGGCGGTCCAGCGGGCCATGACGATCCGGGCGCCGCACGGCATGGGGGCGGAGCGGTGGGCGAGCCTCATGTCCGCGGGCCTGAAGGTGCTGAAGTACCGGCCGAACAACGGCCTGCTCAAGGCAACCGGTGGAGTCCCGCTGCGCGAGCGCAGGTGACCTCGAGGGGTGACCCTCGCCTCTCCCGTCCTCGCGCGCACTGACGCCGGCGTTGCGGATGGGCCTGGCGATCTCCGGTGGCGACGGGTCTGTACGGCATCTCGTTCGGGGCGCTGTCGGTGGCCGCGGGCCTGACGGTGCGCAGACCTGCGCGCTCAGCCTGCTGATGTTCACCGGGGGATCGCAGTTCGCATTCGTTGGCGTGATCGGCGCAGGGGGGATGCCGGCGGCCGCCAC
>JBNJCY010000109.1:0-6996 GCA_051744325.1 Actinomycetota bacterium | reverse complement strand
GTGATGAGGCCGGACGTCTGGGGGAGGGCGCTCGAGGACGTCCTCGCCCTCGGGGTCAGCCACTGCAGCGCGGAGGGGCGTACCGTGCTGGCGATCCCAACGCCGTCGGGCACTCCGCTCGACCAACGACGGGTGGAGGAGCTCGCCCGCGCGGACCACCTCGTCATCGCCTGCGGCCGCTACGAGGGCATCGACGCCCGCGTCGCGGAGCACTACGCCGGGCGTGTCGAGGTGCTCGAGTACTCGATCGGCGACTACGTCCTGAACGGCGGGGAGGCCGCTGCCCTAGTCCTGGTGGAGGCGGTCGCCCGCCTGCTCCCGGGTGTCGTGGGCAACCCGGAATCGCTCGCGGAGGAGTCACACGGTGCCGCCGGCCTGCTCGAGTACCCGGTGTACACCCGGCCGGCACGGTGGCGGGGGCTCGCGGCCCCCGAGGTGCTGTTGTCCGGGCACCACGCCAGGATCGCCCGCTGGCGGCGGGATCGGGCGCTGGAACGCACCGCGACCCGTCGTCCGGACATGTTCGCCGCCCTGACAAGTGTGCAGCTCGAGCGGGGTGACCGGGAGGTCCTCGCCCGGCTCGGCTGGGTGGCCACGCCCGCCGGCCTACGGCCCCTCAGGGTCCGGCAGGGGACCGTGGACGACGTCGACGCCCTTGCGGAGCTCGCGGCCGAGACGTTCCCGCTCGCCTGTCCCGACCACCTCCCGGCCGAGGACATCGCGGCGTTCGTGGGGGCGAACCTGAGCCCGGAGCGGTTCGGCGACTACCTCCGCGACGGCGAGCGGTACCTCGTCCTCGTCGCCGAGTTCGACGGCGCGCTCGCCGGGTACACGCTGTCCGTCCTTCCCCGCACCGCCGACGAGCCGCCCTACGCCCCGGACGTCGAGCAGGTCGTGACGGTGCGCCCGGCCGCGGAGCTGTCCAAGATCTATGTCCGCGAGGCGGTGCACGGCAGCGGGATCTCCCAGGCGCTCATGGACGCGACCCTCGCGGCGCTCGCGTCGCACAGCGTGGAGGGACGGCCGCTGGCGGCGGCATGGCTCGGGACCAACGCGCGCAACCGGCGAGCCCGCACGTTCTACGCGCGCACCGGCTGGGAGCTCGTCGGGACCCGGCACTTCACGGTGGGCGGACGTGTCGAAGACGACGCCGTCTTCGTGCGGCCGCTGGTGGCAGGCGCCTCCTGACCTGTGGCAGACTGGACCGGCGTCATCGGTGCCTTGCGCGCCGGGGAACGGGTCTGCCGGAGGGGACCGCTCTCGCCACGTGTGACGCCCAGCCGATTTCCCCGGGCGGTGACCACCGCCCCAGAGCGCGCGTGACCTCCCGGCACGGCGGAAAGTGACACGACATGCAGAAGCTCGACCACGTCGACGCCAAGTCGCTTCGCGACGACATCCCCGACTTCCGTCCCGGCGACACCGTCCGGGTGCACGTCAAGGTCGTCGAGGGTACCCGGTCCCGCATCCAGGTCTTCCAGGGCGTCGTGATCGCCCGCTCAGGCGCGGGGGTGCGTGAGACCTTCAAGGTCCGCAAGATCTCCTTCGGCGTGGGGGTGGAGCGCACGTTCCCCGTGCATTCCCCGTCCATCGACCACATCGAGGTCGTCACCCGCGGCGACGTCCGCCGCGCCAAGCTGTACTACCTGCGTGGCCTGCGCGGAAAGGCAGCCAAGATCAAGGAGAAGCGCGTCTCGAAGTGAGCGCGGCACGCCAGCCGTCCGGAGCGACCTCTGGGCGGCTGGAGTGTTTCCGCGGCTCGGTTAGGCTGACATCGTGAGCGACGAGATGCCGCGGAGCTTCACGCCGGCGGAACGTCCCCCGCTCGGCGAGCAGCCTCGCCACGACCGGTCCTCGGGTGTGCGCCGCGGCCTCGCGTGGCTCCAGGAGACGGTCGCGGTCATCGCGATCGCGCTCGCCCTGTCGCTGCTGGTCAAGACCTTCCTGATCCAGGCGTTCTACATCCCGTCCTCCTCGATGGAGGACACCCTCGCCATCAACGACCGGATACTTGTCAACAAGCTCGCCCCCGGCGTCGGCGGACTCCAGCGCGGCGACGTCGTCGTGTTCACCGACCCGGGCGGGTGGCTGGACGACCCCTCCCCCCAATCCGACGGATTGAGGCAGGTGGTCATCGACGTCCTCACCTTCGTGGGGATCATTCCGCACGACGCCGGCGAGCACCTCATCAAGCGCGTCGTCGGGCTTCCGGGTGACACGGTGGCGTGCTGCGGCAGCGAGGGCCGCCTCACCGTCGACGGCACCCCGGTCGACGAGCCCTACCTGAAGCCCGGGGTCGCTCCCTCCTCCTACGAGTTCGAGGTGGTCGTCCCTGAGGGGACCGTGTGGCTCATGGGGGACAACCGCCCCAACTCCGCGGATTCCCGTGCCCACATGGGGGACCCCGGAGGAGGTTTCGTGCCCCTCGAGCACGTGGTGGGCCGCGCCGTCGTCATCATGTGGCCCCTGGAGCGGGTGGGTTCGCTGGGCGGCGAGCAGGACGCGTTCGCGGGGGTCGAGGGTGCTGTTGCCCACCCGTGAGGTCGAACGCCGCCTTCTGGGGCGGCACGAACTCGTCGCCGGGATCGACGAGGTGGGCCGCGGTGCGCTGGCCGGACCGGTGAGTGTCGGCGTCGCCGTCGTGGGGCGGGCCACCCGGCGGCGCTTCCCGGACGGGTTGCGCGACTCGAAGCTGCTTGCCGCCGGCGCGCGCGAGAACCTGTGCGATCCGATCCGGGCATGGGTGGCCGGCTCCGCCGTCGGGCACGCCACGTCCGGCGAGATCGACGACGTCGGCATCATCGTGGCCCTGCGGCTCGCGGCTGCGCGTGCGCTGGCAACGGTCCGGGCTGCTGGACTCGATCCGACGGCCGCCATCCTGGACGGCACCCACAACTGGCTTGTGCCCGACCTGTTCGCCGACGACGCCAGCCGCGCCGCCCTCGGATTCGACGAGGTCGTGATGCGGGTCAAGGCCGATGCCCAGTGCGCAGTGGTGGCGGCGGCCAGCGTGCTCGCCAAGGTGGAACGCGACTCCCTCATGGTCCGCCTCCAGGACCCCGGCTACGGCTGGGCCCGGAACAAGGGCTACGGGGCGAGCAACCACCTCGAGGCCCTCGCCCGTCTCGGACCCTGTGAGCAGCACCGGCGCTCGTGGAACCTGCCCTGCGGGGAGATGTCGGCCCCGGGTGGCATGATTGACGGGTGAGCGCCGAGGACCTTGAGAACTACGAGACCAACCTGGAACTGGAGCTCTACCGCGAGTACCGGGATGTGGCATCCCTGTTCAACTACGTGGTCGAGACCGAGCGGCGCTTCTATCTGGCGAACCAGGTGGACCTGAAGCCCCGCAGCGCCGGAGGCGAGGTGTTCTTCGAGCTCAAGCTCACCGACGCGTGGGTGTGGGACGTCTACCGGTCCGCGCGCTTCGTGAAGTCCGTCTCCGTGGTGACCTTCAAGGACGTGAACATCGAGGAGCTGCAGCGCCCGGAGATGGGGCTGTGAGCCCGTCATCCACAGGCCACTGACCGGCCCCACGTCCACAGGCCCGCGCTCCCCGGGCCGCGCCACGCGATCCGGTGCACGAGCATCTGGTGTGGAGGTGCACGGATGCCGAATCACAACAAGGACGTGGGGCAGTACGGCGAACAGCTCGCCTGTCGCTACCTGGACGACCGGGGCTACACGGTCCTCGCCCGGAACTGGCGCTGCCGCCATGGCGAGATCGACATCGTGGCGGCCGATCCCGGCGGCGTGCTGCGCGTCATCGAGGTGAAGACGCGGCGCTCGCGGAGCCATGGCTCCGGCGCCGAGGCCGTGACGCCCCGGAAGCTCGCACGGTTGCGGCGGCTGTGCGGGGCGTGGCTCGCGGAGAACCCTCATCCCGGTGCGGTCCAGGTGGACGTGATCAGCATCCTCCTTCCGCTGCGGGGGACCCCGTATCTGGAGCACATCCCGGCGGTGGGCTGGTGAGCCTCGGCCGGGCCCGGGCCGTGGGGCTCGTCGGGCTGGAGGGGACGATCGTCGAGGTGGAGGCCCAGGTGTCCTCGGGGCTGCCGTCGTTCCGTATCGTCGGGCTCCCGGACGCATCCCTCGGCGAGGCGCGCGAACGGGTACGGGCCGCGCTCCAGAGCTGCGGCCTCCACCTCCCCGACCGGAGGATCACGGTGAACCTCTCCCCGGCGTCCGTGCCGAAGTCCGGCGCGGGGTTCGACCTCGCGATCGCCGTGGCTGTCGTGGCGACCGGCACGATGCCCGGCCGTGCCCTGGCCCGGCAGACGGTCCACATCGCCGAACTCGGGCTGGACGGCCGGTTGCACCCGGTGCGTGGCGTGCTGCCCATGGTGGCCCGGGCCGTCGAGTCGGGCCATCCACGAATCGTGGTCAGCGCCGGGAACGCCGCGGAGGCCACTCTGGTGCCGGGTGCCGAGGTCGTGGCCGCGACCCACCTCGCGGAGGTGATGGCCGCCTACGGGATCTCGCTGGAGCTGTCCGCGGAGGTGGTGGCTGCCGAACTCGCGCCGCGGGTCGGGCAGCCGGAGGCGACCGACCAGCCGGACCTGCGGGACGTCGTCGGGCAGCCGGAGGCCCGGTTCGCCCTCGAGGTGGCGGCAGCGGGCGGCCACCACATGATGATGGTCGGGCCGCCCGGTGCGGGCAAGACCATGCTGGCGTGCCGCCTGCCCTCGCTCCTCCCGGACCTCGGCGACGACGACGCCGTGGCCGTCACCTCGATCCACTCCATCGCGGGGACGTTCAGCCCATCGCACGGCCTGGTCCGCCGGCCCCCCTTCGAATCTCCCCACCACACGGCTTCCCCGGTGGCGATCATCGGAGGCGGTTCCGGGGTGCCCCGCCCCGGTGCCGTGTCCCGGGCGCACTGCGGCGCACTCTTCCTCGACGAGGCACCGGAGTTCCCGCCCTCGGTGCTCCAGACGCTTCGGCAGCCCCTCGAGAGCGGCCAGGTGGTGCTCCACAGGGCCCATGCCTCCGCGCGGTACCCGGCCCGGTTCCAGCTCGTCATGGCTGCGAACCCCTGCCCGTGTGGTGCTGGCATCCGTTGCGAGTGCGCGGCTGGCGTGCGCCGACGCTACCTCGCCCGGCTCAGCGGCCCGCTGCTCGACCGGGTGGACATCCGGGTGGACGTCCGCCGGGTCACCCGTGCGATGGCGCTGCTCGGGGACACGGGGGAGGACTCCACCGCGGTGGCGGGCCGGGTCGCGGCGGCCCGCCTGCGCCAGGCGGAGCGTTTCGCCTCCCTCCCCTGGGCTCTCAATTCGGCCACGCCGGGAAGCTGGCTGCGGGACGGGCTGGCGAAGGACGTGCGAGTCCTGCTCGAGAAACAGGTCCACTCCGGGGCGCTCACGATGCGGGGACTCGACCGGGTCCTGCGGCTTTCGTGGACGCTCGCGGACCTCGCCGGCGAGGACCGGCCCGACCTCGCCCACGTCGGCGAGGCCCTAACGCTGCGAACCGGAGGTAACGATGCGACTGCCCTTTGACACCTCGGACCCAGTGCTCGCACGAGCCGCCTGGAGCCGGATCGTCGAACCCGGCGACGAGGCCGCCGGCGCCGCCGTCGAGACGCTCGGACCGGCCGGAGCCCTCGACTGGCTCTGCCACGGCATCGACAGTCCCGGCTCCCTCGCGCCGCACACCCGGACGCGCATCGAGCGCTGGGCCCCCCGACTGGAGGGCCTCGACGTCCGCCGCGAACTGGAGGTGCTCGCCCGTCTCGGCGGCCGGGTCGTCATCCCCGGCGAACCGGGCTGGCCAGCGGGGTTCGCGGACCTCGGGAACGCTGCCCCGTTCCTCCTCTGGATCCGTTCGCCCGCGGGGTTCGGTCTCGACTTCGCTCCGGGAGGCTCGGTGTCCATCGTCGGCTCGCGGGCCTCCACCCGATACGGCGAGACCCTCGCTGCCGAACTGGCGCTCGGGGTCGCCGAGGACGGCGTGGCAGTGGTCTCCGGCGGTGCGTACGGCATCGATGCCGCGGCCCACCGCGGGGCGCTCGCCGCGAAGGCCGCGCCGACCGTGGCTGTGCTGGCGGGTGGAGTTGACCGGCTGTACCCCGCGGGGAACGAGGACCTCCTGCGGAGGATCGCAGTCGTGGGCGCACTCGTGGCGGAGTCTCCGCCCGGTTCGGTCCCCAGCAGGCACCGCTTCCTGGCGCGCAATCGCCTCATCGGCGCGCTCACGAGTGGCACGGTGGTCGTCGAGGCGGGGCGCCGGTCGGGCGCCATCTCGACCGCCAACCATGCCTCCGCACTGCTCCGCCCGCTCGGGGCCATCCCCGGACCGGTGACCTCGGCCGCGTCCGAGGGGTGCCACCAACTCCTCCGTGGGGGACAGGCGGTGTGCGTCACGTCGGTGGCCGAGGTGAAGGAACTCATCGCCCCCGTGGGCCAGGCGCCGGCCGAGGAACCGCTGTTCGGGGCAGGGCTCCTGGACGGCCTCGCCGAGGATCAGTCGCGGGTCCTCGATGCCCTCCCGGTGAGGGCCTCCGCCGAGGTCGACTCGATCGCACGGTCGGCGGGACTCTCGCCACGCGAGGTGCGCAGCGCCCTCGGACTCCTCGAACTCGCCGGGAGGGTGCGCCGTTCCGGGAACCGCTGGGGAAGGGTGGCATCCTGACTCCATGGAGCAGCAGGACGGTGCGCGCACTCCGGCTGCGGTGGTGGACACCTTCGCCGGCCACCTCCGCCTCGAACGTGGCCTCAGCGAGCACACGGTGCGTGCCTACCGTGCCGACCTGCGCTCGCTGCTGGACTTCGTCCTCGGCCCGGATGCCTCGCTGTTCGAGCCCGCGGAGGTGACGTTGGTCGCTCTTCGCGCCTGGCTGGCCCGCGACGCCGAGGACGGGCGTTCCCGGGCCACGCTCGCGCGGCGCGCCGCCACGGCGAGGACCTTCACTGCGTGGGCGCACCGCACCGGCCTCCTGGCCTCCGACGTCGGAGCACGGCTGGCCTCGCCCCGTGCGGCGAACGCCCTGCCGAC
>JBNJCY010000108.1:0-7045 GCA_051744325.1 Actinomycetota bacterium | reverse complement strand
GCGGCCGCCTTCATCTTCTTCGGGGTGCGCTGCGAGTAGTCTCGCGGCTGCGGACCGTGGACGACTCCACCGCCGGCGAACTGGGGTGCGCGGATCGAACCCTGCCGGGCGCGACCGGTGCCCTTCTGCCGGTACGGCTTCCGTCCTCCGCCGGAGACCATGCCACGGGACTTCGTCGCGTGAGTGCCCTGCCGGGCAGCGGCGAGTTGGGCGGTCACGACCTGGTGGATCAGCGGCACGTTGGTGGTGACGCCGAAGATCTCGGCGGGCAGGGAGGCAGTGCCGGACTTCTTCCCCGTCGGGTCGAGGACGTCGATGGTGAGGGACTCAGCCATGTCATGCTCCCTTCGCGGCGTTGCGGATCACGATGATCCCGCCCTTGGGACCGGGGACGGCGCCGGTCACGAGCACGAGCCCGTTCTCAACATCGATCGCGTGCACGGTCAGGTTCTGGGTGGTCTGGCGCACGTTGCCCATGCGGCCGGCCATCTTCATGCCCCTGAACACGCGGGACGGAGTGGCACAGGCGCCGATGGAACCCGGCTTGCGGTGGTTCCGGTGCGCACCATGGGACGCGCCGACACCGTGGAAGCCGTGGCGCTTCATGACACCAGCGGTGCCCTTGCCCTTGGTGACGCCGACGACGTCGACCGGCTGGCCCGGCTCGAAGACCGCGGCGGTCAACTCCTGGCCGGCTGAGTATTCGCCGGCGTCCGCGGTACGGATCTCGGTGAGATGACGGCGCGGGGTGACGCCAGCCTTCTCGAAGTGGCCCTTGAGTGGCTTGGTGACCTTCCGGGGGTCGATCTCGCCGTATGCGAGTTGGACGGCGGAGTAACCGTCGGTGTCCTGGGTGCGGACCTGGGTCACGATGTTGGTGCCGACCTGCACGACGGTCACCGGGACGAGCCGCCCGGAGTCGTCCCACACCTGGGTCATTCCGAGCTTCGTGCCGAGCAGCGCCTTCACGCGCCTGTCGATCCCCTGCTGGGAGAGAGTGGTCATTGCTTGATTCCTCAGAGCTTGATCTCGATGTTGACGTCAGCGGGCAGGTCGAGCCGCATGAGCGAGTCGACAGCCTTGGGCGTCGGGTCGATGATGTCGATCAGCCGCTTGTGGGTGCGCATCTCGAAGTGCTCGCGGCTGTCCTTGTACTTGTGTGGCGAACGGATCACGCAGTAGACGTTCTTCTCCGTCGGCAGCGGCACCGGACCCACGACCGTTGCACCAGCGCGAGTCACCGTGTCGACGATCTTCCTCGCCGAGCTGTCGATGACCTCGTGGTCGTAGGACTTGAGCCGGATGCGGATCTTCTGTCCCGCCATGGCGTCGTTTACCTCTCTCGTACCGCTTGGGTTCCGTCCGGCCCCCGCATTCGGGCGTGTCGCCTTCGGCGCACACACTCGTCCGCTCTCCGATTCGCACGGGTGGGGCTGGGTTGTCGTTGCCGGTCCAGCACTTCGCCGGACCCTCATGCTCCGGGGAACGGACCCCGGGCAACCGATCCAGTGTGCCAGACCGGGGGCGCACTTGACCAATCCGTGTTTCCACGTTCCCCGATCAGGTGGCGCACACGTGGCGCGACCTCCCAGACCAGCCTGCCAAGCCTAACAGTGCATGGCCACCTGGCGAAGCCGTCCCAGCCGCCCGCAGTTGTGACACTTGGCACGATCCGGAAGGGGCCCCACTCGCCACGAGCGGGGCCCCTTCTCGGCGTGGTTCGGATCAGGCGATGATCTTGGTGACGCGGCCGGAGCCGACGGTCCGACCACCCTCACGGATGGCGAAACCAAGACCCTCCTCCATGGCGATCGGCTGGATCAGCTCGACCGTCATCTCGGTGTTGTCGCCCGGCATGACCATCTCGGTCCCCTCGGGGAGCTGGATGACGCCGGTGACGTCCGTGGTCCGGAAGTAGAACTGCGGACGGTAGTTGGAGTAGAAGGGGTTGTGCCGGCCGCCCTCGTCCTTGGCGAGGATGTAGACCTGCGCCTCGAACTGGGTGTGTGGCGTGATCGAGCCGGGCTTGCAGACGACCTGGCCACGCTCCACCTCCTCGCGCTTGATGCCACGCAGCAGCAGGCCGACGTTCTCGCCCGCATCCGCGGTGTCGAGCAGCTTGCGGAACATCTCGATGCCGGTGACGGTGGTCTTCATCGACTTCAGCTTGATGCCGACGATCTCGACCTCGGCATTCACCTTGAGCTGGCCGCGCTCGACGCGACCGGTGACCACGGTGCCGCGGCCGGTGATGGTGAAGACGTCCTCGATCGGCATCAGGAAGGGCTTCTCGATGTCGCGGATCGGGTCCGGGATACTGTTGTCCACAGCATCGAGCAGCTCCTCGATCGACTTGCTCCACTCCGGGTCGCCCTCGAGCGCCTTCAGCGCCGAGACGCGCACAACCGGGCAGTTGTCGCCATCGAAGCCCTGGGTGCTGAGGAGCTCGCGCACCTCGTACTCGACGAGCTCGAGGATCTCCTCGTCATCGACCATGTCGGCCTTGTTGAGCGCCACGAGCAGGTAGGGAACGCCAACCTGGCGGGCGAGCAGGACGTGCTCGCGTGTCTGCGCCATCGGCCCGTCGGTCGCGGCAACCACCAGGATGGCGCCGTCCATCTGGGCAGCACCTGTGATCATGTTCTTGATGTAGTCGGCGTGCCCAGGGGCGTCGACGTGGGCGTAGTGACGCTTCTCGGTCTGGTACTCGACGTGCGCGATGTTGATCGTGATGCCGCGCTGGCGCTCTTCGGGCGCCTTGTCGATCGCGTCGAAGGGCGTGAACGGGTTCAGGTCCGGGTGCTGGTCGTGCAGCACCTTGGTGATGGCGGCCGTCAGAGTGGTCTTGCCATGGTCCACGTGACCGATGGTTCCGATGTTGACGTGCGGCTTGGTGCGCTCGAATTTGGCCTTGGCCACTTTGTGTCCTCCTGGGACTTGGGTAGTTGTCTCTCAGCCTTGGGGCAGGTGTCCAGTGTACCTGCTGCGGTCCGAGTCGGGTCCTACGGGTCGGGTTGTGATTGCTGGGATTCGACCAGTGGGACTACTCGCCCCGGGTCTTCTTGATGACTTCCTCGGCGACATTCCGGGGAGTCTCGGCGTAGCTGTCGAACTGCATGGAGTACACAGCCCTGCCCTGCGTCTTGGAACGCAGGTCGCCAACGTAGCCGAACATCTCGCTGAGCGGGACGAGGGCGGTGATGACCTTGACGCCGGTGGCGTCGCCCATCGCATGGATCATGCCCCGCCGTGAGTTGAGGTCACCGATGACATCCCCCATGTATTCCTCGGGGGTGCGCACCTCCACCTTCATGACCGGCTCGAGCAGCACCGGGCTGGCGCGCCTGACGCCCTCCTTCAGCACCATCGAGCCTGCGATCTTGAAGGCCATCTCGGAGGAGTCGACCTCGTGGTAGGCGCCATCTGTCAGGCTCGCCTTGATGCCCACCAGGGGGTACCCGGCGAGCACGCCCACCTGCATGGCGTCCTTGATACCGGCGTCGACGCTCGGGATGTACTCCCGGGGCACCCGCCCACCGGTGACCGCGTTCGCGAACTCGTAGAGTTCGCCCTCCGGTGAGTCGAGCGGTTCGAAGGTGACCTGCACCTTCGCGAACTGCCCAGATCCGCCGGTCTGCTTCTTGTGGGTGTACTCCACCTTCTCGACCTTCTTGCGGATGGTCTCACGGTAGGCGACCTGTGGCTTGCCGACGTTCGCCTCCACCTTGAACTCACGCCGCATGCGGTCCACGAGGATGTCGAGGTGGAGTTCGCCCATCCCGCCGATGACGGTCTGGCCGGTCTCGTCGTCGAGTCGCACCGTGAATGTCGGGTCCTCCTCCGCGAGCTTCTGGATCGCGGTGGAGAGCTTCTCCTGGTCGTTCTTGGTCCTCGGCTCGATGGCCACGTGGATCACGGGCTCGGGGAATGTCATCGACTCGAGCACGATCTGGTGCGCGGGGTCGGACAAGGTGTCACCGGTCGTCACGTCCTTCAGCCCGATGAAGGCGTATATGTGGCCCGCGTGAGCGAAGGCGACAGGGTTCTCCTTGTTGGAGTGCATCTGGAACATCTTCCCGATGCGCTCCTTCTTGCCCTTGGTGGAATTGACCACCTGGGCACCCTGGGACACCTTGCCGGAGTAGACGCGCACGTAGGTGAGCTTCCCGAAGAACGGGTGCACGGCCACCTTGAAGGCCAGCGCCGAGAACGGCTCGTCCTCGGAGGGCTCGCGCACGAGCACCTCAGCTTCGTGCCCCGGCACGTGACCCTCCATGGGCGGGACATCGAGGGGCGACGGCAGGTAGTCGAGGACGGCGTCCAGGACGGGCTGGACACCCTTGTTCTTGAAGGCCGAGCCGCACAGAACGGGGAACGCCTCGCCGGAAACCGTGAGAGCTCGTATGCCGTCCTTCAGCTCGTCGACCGTGAGTTCCTCGCCCATCAGGTACTTCTCGAGGAGTTCCTCGCTGGTCTCCGCGACCGCCTCGGCGAGCTTGCTGCGATACTCCAGCACTGCCAGTTCGAGGTCAGCGGGCACCGGCTCAATCTGGTAGTCGGAGCCCTTCTTCACCTCGCCCTTCCAGACAAGCGCCCGGTTGTACACCAGGTCGACCACACCCTCGAAGCTCGACTCTGCGCCGATCGGAAGCTGGAGCACGAGCGGAGTGGCCTTCAGCCGCTCCTTGATGGTCCGTACCGAGAAGTAGAAGTCCGCACCGAGCTTGTCCATCTTGTTGATGAAGCAGATCCGTGGCACGCCGTACTTGTCCGCTTGGCGCCACACCGTCTCGGACTGGGGCTCCACGCCCTCCTTGCCGTCGAAAACGGCGACGGCACCATCCAGCACGCGCAGCGAACGCTCGACCTCCACCGTGAAGTCAACGTGACCGGGAGTGTCGATGATGTTGATCTGGTGGTTCTCCCAGAAGCAGGTGGTGGCAGCGGACGTGATGGTGATCCCGCGCTCCTGCTCCTGCTCCATCCAGTCCATCGTCGAGGCGCCGTCGTGGGTCTCACCGATCTTGTAGTTGATGCCGGTGTAGAACAGGATTCGTTCCGTCACGGTGGTCTTGCCGGCGTCGATGTGCGCCATGATCCCGATGTTGCGGACCCTGTTCAGGTCGGTCAGCACTTCAAGTGCCACGTGTGATCTCTTTTCGTCGGGTGGACGGGGAGGATACGACCCGGCGTGACGCCAGGGCGGCACATCACCAGCGGTAGTGGGCGAACGCCTTGTTCGATTCGGCCATCTTGTGCGTGTCCTCGCGACGTTTCACTGCGGCACCGAGTCCGTTGGACGCGTCGAGGATCTCGTTCATGAGGCGTTCGGTCATGGTCTTCTCGCGGCGCTGACGGGCGTAGTCGACGAGCCAGCGCATCGCGAGGGTCTGGGCACGGCTCGCCCGTACCTCGACCGGCACCTGATAGGTCGCACCGCCGACGCGGCGGGACCGAACCTCGAGTGCGGGGCGCACGTTGTCCAGCGCCCTCTTCAGCACAGTGGTCGGGTCGGACTGAGTCTTCTCACGAACACCCTCGAGGGCGCCGTAGACGATGGACTGGGCAACGGACTTCTTGCCGTCGAGCAGCACGCGGTTCACGAGCTGGGTGACGACGGGCGAGCCGTAGACCGGGTCGATGACGAGCGGACGCTTGGGCGCCGGTCCCTTACGAGGCATTACTTCTTCTCCTTCTTGGCGCCGTACTGGCTGCGTGCCTGCTGGCGGCCGCGCACACCTTGGGTGTCGAGCGCGCCGCGCACGATCTTGTAGCGAACGCCCGGCAGGTCGCGGACACGGCCCCCGCGAACCAGCACAATGGAGTGCTCCTGCAGGTTGTGGCCGACCCCGGGGATGTAGGCCGTGACCTCGATGCCGCTGGACAGGCGGACACGTGCCACCTTCCGGAGCGCCGAGTTCGGCTTCTTCGGGGTGGTGGTGTACACGCGCGTGCACACCCCGCGGCGTTGCGGGCTGCCTTTCAGGGCCGGCGTCTTGGTCTTGACGGCCTTGGAGCTGCGGCCCTTCCGGACCAGCTGCTGAATCGTGGGCACTACTTCTCCGTCTCGAAGTTCTCGTTGTTGCTCGGTTTCCCTGCCGCACGGCGCGGCCACGGGGATCGCTCCCCGCTGCTCGCCACCGGGACCCCATCCACGTTGCCGCCGGGGGCCACAAGTCCCCGGGGGGCAACAGCCGGCCGAATCCCCGCGCGCCGGTGACGGCGCACTTTCAGGGGCACGTGCAAGGGGCCCGCTGTCGCGGGCACCGCCGCTCAGACTACTCGCCGTGGCGGCGGGGCGTCAAAAGCGCGGCGACGGGCTGGTTGGTGTCCTTCGCCACGTGGACGGTCGGATGGCCGGACGCGTCAATCCGGCCATCCCCTGTCAGGTCCAGCTGCTCGGGTCGATCCCGTACCCGCCGTCGCTGAAGTCGAGGTCGTCCAGCAGCAGCGGCTCGGAGGACGACCCGGATGCGAAGTCGATCTCCGAGTAGCCGAATCGTCCGAAGGCGCTTGCCTTCGCCTCCTCGGTCGGCTCGACCGTCACGTCGCGGTACCGCGGCAGGCCGGTCCCCGCAGGAATGAGCTTCCCGAGGATCACGTTCTCCTTGAGCCCGAACAGCGGGTCGGTGCGCCCGGACATCGCAGCCTCGGTGAGGACCTTCGTGGTCTCCTGGAAGGAGGCCGCCGAGAGCCAGGACTCCGTGGCGAGCGACGCCTTGGTGATTCCCATGAGCTCGGGCCGGCCTGAGGCGGGCTGACCGCCCTCGGACACGACGCGCCGGTTCTCCGCCTCGAAACGCGAACGCTCGAGGAGTTCTCCAGGCAGGAGGTTGGTGTCTCCTGAGTCGAGAACGGTGACCCTGCGCAGCATCTGGCGGACGATGACCTCGATGTGTTTGTCATGGATGTCCACTCCCTGCGACCGGTACGTCTCCTGAACCTGGTCCACGAGGTGCTTCTGGACTGCCCGGGGACCGAGGATCCGCAGCACCTTCTTGGGGTCGACCGCGCCCGCCACCAACTGCGTGCCGACGGCGACGTG
>JBNJCY010000107.1:0-7064 GCA_051744325.1 Actinomycetota bacterium | reverse complement strand
TGCGGCGCCGTAGCCCGCCCCGCATCTGCAGGCTGCGCCACGCATTCTGGGCGGACACGGAGAGGGCGGGCAGCAGGTTGAGCGCCACTCCCATCGAGAAGCCGAGTCCCCGCAGCCCGAGCCGCTCGAGCAGGCCCGCCACCGAGGTGATGTCCACCGAGGAGGTCACCGCTTTCACTGCCACGAGGATCACAAGGATGCGCAGCACCACCTGGGTGGACAGCCGGAGCCCCTCCGAGGAGTAGGGGATCACCCAGAAAGTCGAATCGACCGCGCCCACGATGAACAGGGGCGGCAACGCGAGGATGAGGAGCATCACCAGCCAGCGCCACCGCAGCAGGGAGCGGAAGGCCCGGGGCGTGACGATCCACGCGACGAGGAGGCACGCGGCTGCCGCCCAGGGCAGGCGGGCCGCGGGCGCGAGCATGACGGCGGCCAGCGTGGAGGCGAAGATCGAGAGGTGCCCGATCGTGCCCAGCCTGGTGGCAGGAGGGCTCTCCACGCCGGCCGCCGAGGTCACTGCGTCACCTGGAGTTCCACCAGCATCCGGACGTTGAGCTTGCCCTCCTGATCGGGCAGCACCATGCGGAACGTGCCGTCGGCGGCGGACATGTCACCGTCAGGGAGGGCGTAGGCGACGATGACGCCGTCGGTGAAGACCTGGCCCGGGTCGTAGTTGACCGTGAACCCGTCGGAGGCCACGGCCTTGACGGACTTGACGGCGGCGGGGTCGAAGCCCGCGTCCGCCACCAGGTCCGCTACGGGCACCCCGACGTAGGCGGCGCCGTTGAACTCGGAGTCGGTGGTTCCCAGCGCCTCGAGGTCGGCCGGGCCGTAGCTCTCGCTGACGTCACCCCCGGAGACCACGAGGGCGGTGGTGCCGGCGTCGCTGCTGTCCGAGCCGCTGTCCGAGCCGCAGGCCGAGACCAGTGCCAGGAGCAGGACGGAGAAGAGAGTGAGCAGGCGCTTCATGGGGACCTACCTTCCGGTTCGTTTCTTCAGAGTGCGCGCCAGGTCCCAGCTCACCCACCCGACGACGGCGCCGATCGCCAAGTGGATGATCGCGAGCGCGAGCACGATCCAGACCGCCGCGGAGGGGTCCAGGCCGAGTACGCGGTTGCCGAGGTCCAGCAGGTCCTGCCAGACCACGAAGAGCGAGCGCCCGAAGAACAGGAGCCCGGTGAGGAAGGGGTGCACGAGCAGCCAGGCCACGCCCGCCGCGCCCGCCACCACGAAGGAGGTACGCCGTGGCCGCCCCATCGAGGACAGCACGAGCTCTGCGATCAGGGCCTCGAACAGGATCGCCACCATCGGTCCGAGGACCACGCCGCCCACGCTGAACAGCTTGAGCAGCATCGCGATCACACCGATGAACAGCGTGGACCCGCGCCGTGGCACGTAGACCCGGCCGACCAGCGCGACGGCCAGCCCGATGCTCACGAGAATCAGTGAGCTGAGCGGGATGTTGAGGGTCTTGATGACCGCGCCGAGGGTGATCTCCACGAGACCCCAGAGGGCTCCGAAGACCGCCAGGGTGGCCAGTTCGCGGGTCGAGAACTTCACGGGGTGCCTCTCTCACGGATGCGGGAGGGGGTGGTCCCGACCTGGTCGATCCGGCCGTCGCGCAGCAGGACGAGGCGGTGGGCGTAGTGGTGGACGAGTTTGTAGTCGTGCGAGATGAGCAGGATCGCAGTCCCCGCGCGGTTGAGTGTGGCCACGTGGTCCATGAGACGGGAGAGGTGGCCCCAGTCCTGGCCCAGAGTCGGTTCGTCGAGGATCAGGAGCCGCGGCCGGAGTCCAAGGCAGGAGGCAAGCGCAGTGCGTTGCTGCTGCCCCACCGAGATGGCGAGGGGACGCCGGCCGCGCAGCTCGGAGAGGCCCGCCTCGGTGAGGATCCGCTCGTGGAGTTCGGGATCGAAGCGCTCGTGGTTGGCGGGCGCGAAGGCGACCTCCTCGTCCACCGAGTCGGTGAACAGCTGCTCCTGGGGATCCTGGAAGAGGATCGCGACGTCCAGGCCCGGCTTGGGACGTGCTCTGCCCGCGAAGCGGACGGTCCCGGACTGTGGCTTGATGAGCCCGGCTGCGACCATCGCGAGCGTCGACTTGCCGGCCCCGTTGTCCCCCACGAGGGCGATGAACTCCCCGGGGTGGATCGCGAGGCGGACGTCGTGGATGACCGCGTGGCCGTTGAAGCCGGCTGTGACCCGGTCCAGCGTCAGCAGTGCGCCGACGGCGGCGGGCGCGTCGCCGTCCGTCTCGATCAGGGACTCCCAGGCCACCGCGGGCACCTCGGTCGGGCGCCGGAGGCCGAGCCGGTCGCGGAGTCTCCGGTCGGCGAACACCGCGTCGGGTTCGCCGTCGGCGATGATGCGGCCGTCGTCCATGAGGACCACGCGCCCCGCCAGGTGCACCGCCTCCGCGAGGCGGTGTTCGATGAGGACGATGGTGATGCCGTGCTCGTCCCGGAGACGGCCCAGGACCTCCATGACCCGTTCGGTGTTCGGCACGTCGAGCGACGCCGTCGGCTCGTCCAGCACGAGCACGCGCGTGCGCATCGCGAGGGCTGCGGCGATGGCCAGGCACTGCTTCTGCCCGCCGGACAGGCTCGACGGCGCCGCGTCCCGCAGGTCCTCCAGTCCGGTGGCCGCGAGCGCCCACTCCACTCTGGCGTGGACCTCCACCTCCTCCAGGCCGAGGTTGCGGGGGCCGAACGCCACCTCGTTCTCAGCGGTGAGGTGGAAGAGCTGGGACGCGGGCCGCTGGAACACCATCCCCACGTGCTGTGCGATCTCCGGGATGGCGTGGGCGGCGAGGTCGAGTCCGTCCACCGTCACGCCGCCGCGGACCGTGGCGTCGATGGCGTGGGGGATGAGGCCCGCCAACACCCTGCCGAGCGTGCTCTTCCCGCAGCCGGAGGGCCCCGTCACCAGGACGCACTCCCCGGCCTCCACGTGCAGGGAGACGTCCTGCAGAGCGGGCACGTCCCCGTAGGAGACGGATACCTCGTCGAGCCGGATCATGCGTCACCTGCCCAGCGCGTCTCGGCCCACGGCCAGCGGGAGTTCGCGGCGGCCAGCAGTGCGGGCCGGACCACCACGCACGCCAGCCGGTGCTGCCCCTCGTCCACGAGCCGCAGACCGGAACTCAGTCCGTTGCCGGTCCCGAATTCCAGCACGCCCAGCTCGTCGACGATCAGCAGGTCGGGGCCGGCCGCGCGGTCCAGCACCGCGTTGCCCCACGCCAGGCCGTCCTCGTCGAAGAGCCAGTGTGCTCGCGGCAGTCCGGGGGGTGGCGGTGCACCCGGGTCACGCCGCGCCGCGATCCGGCGGCGTTCGCCCGTCGTGATGTCCACGAGGTCGATGGCGACCCGGACGCCGTCGTGAAGGACGTGCGGCGAGAGAACGCCCGCGACCGCCAGGCCGTGCGCCCGCGCCTCGCGGACCAGCTCGGAACACCACGTGGTCTTGCCCGCCCCGTGGGTCCCGGTCACGACGACGAGCCGCGGCGCCCCCGTGGCAGCGAGTCCGGCCACGGTGGCGGCGGGGCTGTCGAGAGCTGAGTGCATGGCCTTCCCGGTCGGACGTCGTCGCAGGTGGGACCTGTCTGCCCGCACGATACTCCACCAGCGCGAACGGACCGCGGGGCGGACGCGACGCGGCCGGAGCGCAGGCGATTCAGGAGAGCACGAGGTAGGCCGCCAGCACGAGCATGACGAGGCCGATCACCACGTCGAGGACACGCCACGTCGTCGGCTTCCCGAGTGGCCCGGACAGGGCGTGGGCGCCGAACCCGAGCCCGGTGAACCAGACCGCGGAGGCCACCATCGCACCGGCGGCGAAGGCCCACCGCAGGGCGCCGTGGGTGTTGGCCAGGCTGCCGAGCATCACCACGGTGTCGAGGTAGACGTGCGGATTCAGGAAGGTGAGGGCCGCGGCGGTGAGGACGACCGATCCCCGCGACCGCGGCTCCGTCCCGGACAGTTGGCCGGGCTGTGCCGCCGAGCGGAACGAGCGGATCGCGAACCATGCCAGGTAGGCGGCTCCCGCCCAGCGGAGCACGTCCAGCATCACGGGCGCGCGCGCCACGAGCGTGCCGATCCCCAGCGTCCCTGCCGCGATCAGGGCGATGTCCGCCACGAGGCACACGGCGACGACGGCGCCCACGTGCTCCCGTCGCAGCCCCTGCCGCAGCACGTAGGCGTTCTGCGCACCGATCGCCACGATGAGGGCCAGACCCGCCGCGAACCCGGTGAGGCCGGTGAGCAGGACGGAAGGCACGGGCATGAGGGTACCGCGCCGGTCTGGCATGCTGGTGGCCGTGCCCGCCCCATCCCGTCCCGTGGTGTCGTGGGGGAAGCTCCTGCCCGCTGGGGGCGTGTCCCTGTCCGCGTTCCTGCTGTTCGCGCTGCTGCTACCGGGGTGGGGGCATGCGGTCCTGCTGGTCAGCGTGGGCGCCGCGTGGCTGCTGGACCGGGGGCTGGGGAAGGACCTCACCCTGATCGGGCTGGGCATCGCGATCGTGAGTGCCACTTCCGTGGAGGCCGACGTGAGCTGGGATCGCTTCCTGACGATCGGGACGGTGCTCACGCTCGCGTTCCTGGTCCCTCTGGCGGTTGACCGGCTCGTGTACCGCCGCCGCGCGATCACCTTCCCGTGGCGCACCGGCCAGCCGTGGACGAAGATGCAGAAGTCCTACGTGGTGGCCGTCCCGATACTCGGCTGGGCGATCCTGCCGTTCTACTTCATCCGCTCCGGCGCCTACCAGAACTGGCCGCACATCACCACGGGCAGCGAACTGGTCCGGTTCTTCCTCGGCGTGAACTTCGTGGGCCTGTGGGACGAGCTGTTCTTCATCATCACGTGCTTCGCCCTGCTGCGGCGGCACTTCGGGTTGTGGACCGCCAACGTGCTGCAGGCGGTCATCTTCGTGTCCTTCCTCTGGGAGCTGGGCTATCGCTCGTGGGGCCCGCTGCTCACGATCCCGTTCGCCCTGCTGCAGGGGTGGATCTTCACGCGCACCAGATCCCTCACCTACGTGGTGGTGGTCCACCTGCTGTTCGACGTCATCGTCTTCCTCGCGATCATCCACGCCCACAACCCGCACTGGCTCTCGATCTTCATCTACTGATCCACGCGTGCGGCCCGACCCGCCAAGCCCCACACTCTCCCGGCGGGGTGTCCCGCCGTGGTAGTCAGGAAGGGTGAAGGACAAGCCCGTGCGCGTCACCGAACGCGAGATCACCGTCCCTGTCAGCCTCACGACGCCGGACGGCCGGCTCAACCCGGCCGCGGTCGGCTGGACCCGCACCCCGCTGCACCGCACCGACGGCGTCGGCCGCGGACGCTACGGCTGGGGTCGGAACAAGCGTTGGGAGTACTGGGCCGTGACGACGCCGTCGCACATCGTGGCGTTCACGGTGGCGGACATCGACTATGCCGCGCTTCACGAGCTCTGGGTGTTCGACCGCGCCACCGGCGTCGAGACCGCCCGCAGCGAGATCGGGGTGCTCGGTGGCAGCGCGCAGGTGCCCGGGACGCTGGGGGAGGGCCCGGTCCGCGGCCGGAGGGGGAGTCTGGCGATCGCCGTCGACGAGGTCGACGGCGGTACCCGGCTGCGCGTCGTCGCCCCCGGGGTGCGGCTGGACGTCCTGGCGGAACGCCCTGAAGGGCACGAGTGCCTCGGGGTGGTGGTTCCGTGGAGCGAGCGGCTGTTCCAGTACACCGTGAAGGACGTGGCACGGCCGGCGCGCGGTGCGCTCTGGCTGGACGGGCGGCGGGTGGAGGTGCCGGCGGGGAAGTCCTGGGCGGTGCTCGATCACGGGCGCGGCCGCTGGCCCTACGACGTGGCGTGGAACTGGGGCGCGGGCTCCGGAATCTCCGGTGGCCGGGTGATCGGCGTGCAGGTGGGCGGCCGGTGGACCGATGGCACGGGATCCGTGGAGAACGCGCTCGTGGTGGACGGCCGGCTGCACAGGATCAGCGAAGAGCTGGTCTGGGAGTACGACTCCAGCGATTACCTGAAGCCGTGGCGGGTGTGGGGCGAGACCGTGGACCTGGCCTTCGAGCCGTTCCATGACCGCCGTGCCCGCACGGACCTCGGCCTGATCGCCGCGCACACGGACCAGTGTTTCGGACACTGGTCCGGCTGGATGGACAGCGCGGGGGAACACATGGAGTTCACGGGAATCCTCGGCTGGGCGGAGGACGTTCACCAACGCTGGTAGCGCGTGTGCGCAGCTGCCCCGCGGCGGCCTCGTGGGGTGGATACATCTCGAGTGCCCGCCAATCCTTCCCCGCGAGCTTCGGCGACAGGTGTGGCAGGGTGGGTTCATGCGACCGACCCCCGCGGAGCTGCGGGCCGCCCACGGGCGCACCGTCCCTGACCTGCTGGGGCCCGGTGTGCGGCTCCTGTTCGTGGGGATCAACCCCGGCCTGTGGTCCGGCGCGACCGGCGCTCACTTCGCTCGCCCCGGCAACCGCTTCTTCCCGGCCCTGCACGCCGCGGGACTCACCGGGTACGTGGTCGACGCCTCCGCCGGCCTCTCGGAGGCTGACCGCGCCCACCTCCTGTCCCGCGGCATCGGCATCACGAACCTGCACCCCCTCGCCACCGCCCGCGCGGACGAGGTGTCGGATGCGGAGTTGCGCGAGGGCGTCGCCCGGCTGACACGGCTCGTGGCGGAGTTCCGGCCGGCGGTGGTCGCGGTGGCTGGGATCACCGCGTACCGCACCGCGTTCCGGCGTCCCCGTGCGATGGCGGGCCGCCAGGGTGAGGTCCTCGCCGACGCCGAGCTCTGGGTGGTGCCGAATCCGTCCGGCCTGAACGCCCACGAGACCGTGGCCAGCCTCGCGGCGGCCTACGCCGAGGTGGCCGCTGCCGCCGGAATCGACCCGCTGGAGGACTGATGCCCCGCCCCACCACCCTCGCCTTCACCGCGCTCGCAGCCGTGGACGCCGGGCTCGCCGCTTCCTCCCGGCCCGCCGCGCAGCAGGTGCGGACGGTCACGAAGTCGGCACTCCTGCCGCTCCTCGCCCTCGACACCCATGTGGCCGCCTCGGGTAGGA
>JBNJCY010000106.1:0-7080 GCA_051744325.1 Actinomycetota bacterium | reverse complement strand
CCTGCCCGCGCTGTTCGCTGACAAGGACCTCCCCGAGCAGGAGCACGCGTGGCTGGCACCCGAGGCGTCGCCACTCCACGCGGTCACCGCCACGCTGCCACCCACCCTCATCGTCCACGGCCGCGACGACGTCGTCGTCCCCCTCGACCAGAGCGTCCGCCTGGCCACGCGGCTGGCCGAACTGGGCGTGCCGCACCGGTTCGTGGAGGCCGACGGCGGACACGTCTTCGAGGGCCGCCGTTCCGAGGAGGTGGTTCCCGAGGTCACCTCGCTGACGCTCGACTTCCTGTGTGAGCACCTCGGACACGTCCGGGGCCCGGTGCCGGACCCCGAGCTGGCGGAATGGTACGCCCGGATGGAGCAGGCCGGGGTGCGCCCCGGGCTCACCGCGGCGGACCCCGAGGAGGCCCGCCAGCGCACCTTCGAGTTCCGCAAGGAACTGAACGCCGTGGACTACGGGGTGGCCTCGGTGGACGACTCCGAGATCCACTCCGAGGGCCTCGTCCTGCCGGTGCGCATCCAGGACCCGGTGGCGCCTTCACGCACCGTGGTCGTCTACTTCCACGGCGGCGGCTGGGTGGTCGGGGACCTGGACTCGCACGAGAAGCAGGCCGCCCGCCTCGCCCAGTCCACTCCCGCCACGGTGTTCCAGGTGGACTACCGCCGCGCCCCCGAGCACCCCTTCCCGGCAGCGTACGACGACGCGGTCGCGGCAACCGCGTGGGTGGCCTCACACCTCGAGGAGTTCGGCTCGGACACCCTGGTGCTGGCCGGCGAGAGCGCCGGCGGGAATCTGGCGCTCGCCGTCGCGCTCTGGGCCCGCGATCACGGGATCCCCGTGGATGCCCTGTTCCTCAACTACCCGACCGTGGAGTGGGAGACGACCGCCCGGACCGCCGGGCTGCGGACCAGCTACCTGGGCGGGGACGAGGCGCTCGCCGCGGACCCGCGGGTCTCGCCCGGCCGGGCGGACCTGCGCGGACTCCCGCCGGTGGTCCTCGGTTCCGGTGGGCTGGACTCGATCACGGAGGACCTGTTCCGGCTAGGCCACAACCTCCGCGCCGCCGGTGTCCCGCTGCGGTTCCGGCTGTTCCCCACGCTCGGCCACGGGTGGTTCTCCGCTGCGGCAGCGTCCCGGGCGGCGGACCGCGCCTCGGAGCAGATGTGCCGTGACCTGAACGAGCTGGTCTGGGACCGGGTGAGGGCGTGATGCGCTCCCTGCCGAGGGGTTGATGCCCGTACGATTCCGACAACGATGCGGACCGGTCGCTGTGCGGGCCCGCACCGATTCCCGCGCGACGCCGGCGCTAGCGTGGGAACCGCCACGACGACGCCAATCCCGAGGAGTCCCCATGACAACGCTGGCCGCGGCCCCTGTCCTCGCCGACCTCGTCCCCGCCAACCGCGTGCGCGACGCTGCGCTCGTCGTCTCGGCGACGGCGCTGCTCACCGTCGCCGGGCAGCTCGCCATTCCCCTGCCCTTCACGCCCGTGCCACTCTCGTTGGCGACCTTCGCCGTCGTCCTGACCGGTGCGGCGCTGGGTCCCGCGCGGGCGGCCGCGACGACGGTGCTCTACCTCGCGCTCGGCCTCGCCGGCGCACCGCTCTTCGCCGACGGCAACGCCGGCTGGGCGTTCGCCTCCTTCGGCTACATCCTCGGGTTCGTTCCCGCGTCGATGCTCGTGGGCTGGGGCGCCCGCTGTCGCTCGGACCGCAGGGTCCCCACGATGCTCCTCGCCGCCGTCGCCGCCTCCGCGCTCGTCTACCTCGTGGGAACGGCGTGGCTCATGGCGTTCCTCGGCGTGGGACTCCGCGAGGGCCTGGCGCTGGGCGTCATCCCGTTCCTCGCCGGCGATGCGATCAAGGTGGCGGCCGCGGCGCTGCTGCTGCCCTCCGCATGGAAGGCGGTGAACGCGTTCCGTCCGGACGTGGAGGCGTAGAACATGCAGGTCTCGGTGGTTGGGGAGCAGGCCGTCCGGATCCCGCCGGAGCGCGGCGAGCTGCATCTCACGGCTGGCTTCGAAGGGGAGGACAAGGGCCGGGTGGTCGAGGCCACCGTGGACCTGGTCGGGGAGCTGTCGGCTGAGATCGAAGAGCTCACCTCCGGGGAGGGACCGGCCTCGCGCTACACGGTGGGCCCCCTCCAGACCCGCTCCTGGAGGCCGCAGAACGAGCTCGGCCAGGTCCTGCCTCTGCGGTACTCCGCGAGTGTTCCGGTGATGGTGCGGTTCGAGGACTTCGACGAGCTCTCGCGTTTCGCGTCCCGCTGCGCCGCCCGGAATGGGCTGGCCCTCGGCCACGTGGAGTGGCAGCTGACCGAGACCACCCTGCGCAGGACCCGGGAGACGGCGAGCGCCGCCGCGGTCGTGCACGCCCGGTCCCGCGCGCTGGTGATGGCGAAGGCCGCCGGCTTCACCTACGTGATGCCGAACGAGCTCGCGGACCCCGGGCTGCTCATCGGCTCCCCGCCGGAGGGTGCCCGACCCCTGGAGACTGTGCGGGCGGAGGCCTCGATGGGGGGTGGCGGCCAGATCGACCCGGACGCGATCGACCTGCGCCCTGACGACATCGTGGTCACTGCCGTCGTCCACGGCAGGTTCACGGCAGGATGACCTCATGAGCACAGAGAAACCCCCTCCCAAGAAGCTCGTCCCTCGCGAACAGTGGACGAGCCAGTACGGCTTCATCCTCGCCGCGGTCGGCTCAGCGGTCGGCCTCGGCAACATCTGGCGCTTCCCCGGCGTCGCGTACGAGAACGGCGGCGGTGCATTCCTCGTGCCCTACCTCGTGGCGCTGCTGGTGGCCGGCATCCCGATCCTGCTGCTCGACTACTCCCTCGGGCACCGGTTCCGCGGCTCCTCTCCCGCGGTGTTCCGGCGCATCGGGAAGAGGTTCGAGCCGCTCGGCTGGTTCCACGTGGCGCTCAGCTTCGTCATCATCACCTACTACGCGGTGATCCTCGCGTGGGCGATCCGCTACACGATCTTCTCCGTGGACCTCTCGTGGGGCGATGACACGGTGGGCTTCTTCGTGGGCGAGTACCTACGGGTCGGCGATCCCGGCTTCAACCTCGACGTCGTCGGCGGCATCTTCTGGCCGTTGCTCGCGATCTGGCTGATCGCCGGCGTCGTCATGGCGCGGGGCGTCACCCGCGGCGTGGAGTTCGCCAACCGGCTGTTCCTCCCGCTGCTCTCCGTCATGTTCCTCGCGCTGGTCGTGCGGGCGATGTTCCTCCCGGGGGCGGCCGACGGCCTCAACCAGTTCTTCACCCCCAACTGGGGTGCGCTCACCGACGCGGGCGTCTGGATCGCAGCGTTCTCCCAGATCTTCTTCTCGCTGTCGATCGCGTTCGGCATCATGATCACCTACTCCAGCTACCTGCCGCGGCGGTCGAACCTCGCCCCCACCGGCTTCGTGACGGCGTTCGCGAACTCCTCGTTCGAGCTCCTTGCCGGCTTCGGCGTGTTCGCCACCCTGGGCTTCATGGCCTTCCAGCAGGGCCTGGCGGTGGACGAACTCTCCGGGATCACCGGCGTGGCACTCAGCTTCATGACGTTCCCGCAGGTCATCTCGATGATGCCCGGCGGCCCGGTCTTCGGCGTGCTGTTCTTCGGCAGTCTCGTGCTCGCCGGGTTCACCTCGCTCATCAGCCTGCTGCAGGTGGTCTCCGCCGCGCTGCAGGAGAAGTTCGGGATTCGGCGCCAGACCGCCTCGCTCGTGGTGACCGGGACCACCGGCCTGCTGTCCGTGGTCCTCTTCTCCACCACCAACGGGCTGAACGCGCTCGACGTCGTCGACAAGTTCGCCAACGAGGTCGGGGTCGTCCTCGCCGCAATCGCCATGACCGTCGTGGTCGGCCTCGGCCTGCGGATGCTCCCCACGCTGCGCGCCCACCTCAACCGGACGTCGACATTGCGGATCGGGAAGTGGTGGGACATCGCCGTCGGCATCGTCAACCCACTGATGCTGGCCACGATGTTCGCCATCACCGTGACCGCGCTCGTGCGCGAGGGCTACGGCGGTTACCCCACGTCGTTCGTGGGCTGGTTCGGCTGGGGCATGGTGCTCCTCATGGTGGCGGCGGCGTTCGCCCTCACCGCGATCCCCTGGCGCACCCCGGTGGACGACTTCGATCCGGTCCGGGTGCACGAGCGCGGCGACGACGCCCTCGTCGATGCCCCTGAACCCCTGCGAGTCGAACGACTCGAGATCCTGTCCGACGACGACGAAGGAGGCCGGCGATGACCGCCACGGCCATGGTCATGATGCTGGTCGCGATCACGTTGATCTGGGGCGGCCTCGCCGTTTCCACGCGCTACCTGCTCACCCACCCGCTGCCCGCGGAGGAGGCGGGCCCCACCCCGGGCTCACCCCCCACGCGTCGCTGATCCGCCCACCGAGGCGAGCGGGACGGTCATTCGTCCCGCCCGTCTGCGTGTCAACGGGCGCGACTTCGAGGCCCCACCCGCGAACGGAGGCTCCAGTCACATCCGGAGGCCCAGAACCACCCCTCCAAACGTGAACGGAGGCTCCGTTCGCGAGGGAAGTGAGAGTACATTGGCCGCGGATCGCGAGGAAGGGATCGCCACGTGGCACGAAGGCTGCTGTCCGGGAACGAGGCCATCGCACTCGGTGCGTGGGAGGCCGGAGTCGCCCTCGGGTGCGGGTACCCGGGAACACCGGCCACCGAGATCATCGAAGCCCTGCACGGGTACCCGGACGTCTACACGGAATGGTCGGTCAACGAGAAGGTGGCCTACGAGGTCGCCCTGGGCGCCGCCGTCGCCGGGGGACGGGCGCTGGTGGCGATGAAGCACGTGGGCGTCAACGTGGCCGCGGACCCGCTGTTCACCTCTGCGTACACGGGGGTCGAGGCGGGGCTGGTCTGCGTGACAGCGGACGACCCGTCCATGCACTCCTCCCAGAACGAGCAGGACAACCGGCACTACGCGATCGCGGCGAAGATCCCGCTGTTCGAGCCCGCCGACTCCGCCGAGGCCCGCGGGTTCACGCGAGCCGCCTTCGAGCTGTCCGAGGAGTTCGACACCCCCGTGTTCCTGCGCACCACCACGCGCCTGTCGCACGCCAAGGGCGTGGTGGAGGTCGACGACGATCCCTCCTCCCCGCCGCGTCACCACCCCGAGCTCCGGCACCAGCCCCGCAAGTACGTCATGATCCCCGCGAACGCACGCCCTCGCCGTGTGGCCCTCGAGGAGCGCTGGGTGCGGCTGCGGGAGGCGGTGGAGTCCCACCCGGCGAACCGGGTGGAGGAGGGCACCAGCGGCATCGGGGTCATCACCTCGGGCGTGAGCTATGAGCACGTGCGGGAGGTGCTCCCGGACGCGGCCGTGCTGAAGCTCGGGATCGTGCACCCCCTCCCCCGGCGCCTCGTCGAGGAGTTCGCCGCCCGTCACGAAACCCTGTACGTGGTGGAGGAGCTCGACCCGGTGATCGAGACGCAGGTGCGTGCGTGGGGCATCGAGTGCCACGGCAAGGACATCTTCCCCGCGATCGGCGAGTTCAGCCCAGAGGTGTTGCGGACCGCGCTCGGGCTGCCCGCCGGGGGTGCGCCGGCCGGGCTGCCCGTTCCACCGCGGCCGCCGGGCCTGTGCGTCGGGTGCCCGCACGGCAACGTGTTCACTGCGCTGCGCGACCGGGACATGATCGTCTCCGGGGACATCGGCTGCTACTCGCTCGGCGTGCTGCCGCCGTACAGGGCGATGGACACGCTCGTGGACATGGGGGCATCCCTCACCATGGCGCAGGGCATGGACGCCGTCCTGCCGGAGGGCGCGGACCGACGGCGCGTGGCCGCCGTGATCGGCGACTCCACCTTCGCGCACTCGGGACTGACCGGGCTGCTCAACGCGGTGTGGAACAAGCGGGACGGGCTCTACATCGTGCTCGACAACGCGACCACTGCCATGACCGGCACCCAGCCCAACCCGCTCAGCGGGGAGCGCATCGGCCGCGAGCAGGCACCCGCGCTGGACTACTGGCACCTCGCGAAGGCCGTGGGCATCCCGGCCGAGAACGTCCGCATCATCGACGGGGGCAGCAGGCGCGTCATCGAGGAGGCCATCGACGACCTCGCCGGGAAGTCCGGGGTGCGCTTCCTCGCGGTCATCGCGATGTGCGTGATCGAGGCCAAGGAACTGCGGAAGATCGGCGGCTACCAGCAGAAGAAGGATCGGCGGGCGTTGATCCCGCTGACGCCACTGGCCACCTCGGCGGGGTGCTGCGACGAGGGGGACATGCTGTGACCACCAACGTGCTGATGGTGGGGGTCGGCGGGCAGGGCATTGTGCTGGCCAGCGACATCCTCGCCGAGGCCGCCCTGCGCAGCGGCTTCGACGTGAAGAAGAGCGAGATCCACGGCATGTCCAAGCGCGGCGGCGCTGTGTTCAGCCACGTCCGCTACGGGGAGCGGGTCCACTCCCCCATGATCCCGAGGGGCGAGGCGGACGTCCTCTACGCCCTGGAGCGCATGGAACTCCTCCGCTGGGCGGCGTGGGCGCGGCCGGGCGCCACCGCGTGCCTGCTGGAGCAGGACACGCTCCCGTTCGGGGTGAAGGAGTACCCCGAGGGCGTGGAGCAGGAGATCGACCGGCTGTTCGGCACCGTGGTCAGGATCGATCCGCACGCGATCCGCTCCCGCATCTCCCCCAAGGTGAAGAACACGGTGCTGCTCGGCGCGGTCTCGCTGTTCACGCCCGGTGTCGCGCTGGACGCCTTCCACGCGGTGATCCCGGGGCTGTGCCCGGACGGGACCGCCGGCGTCAACCTGGAGGGATTCACCATCGGCCGGGACGTGGCCGCGGAACAGGTGGGAGCCACCCATGTGGAATGAGGCGGTCCAGACCATGCCGCCCGAGGACCTTGCCGCGCTGCAGCTCGACCGGCTCCATCGGCTCGTCAGGGTGCTGCACGAGCGCGTTCCCTTCTACCGGGAGCGCATGACGGCCCTCGGCGTGGCTCCCGGGGACGTCCGGGAGCTCGTGGACCTCGCCCGCCTCCCCTTCACCTCGAAGGCCGACATGAGGGAGGGCTACCCCTTCGGCCTGTTCGCCGTGGACCCGG
>JBNJCY010000105.1:0-7138 GCA_051744325.1 Actinomycetota bacterium | reverse complement strand
CGTGGCGGCGAGCACGAGCATGATCGTGCCCGAGTCGCCGGCAGGGAGGGCCATCGTGCGCACGCTCGCGAAAATCCCCACCGCCAGGGAGGCGACAACCACGAACGGGCTCGCCACCGCCGCCCACACCACCGACCGGCGCGCCAGCACGAGGACCCCGACGGTCCCCACCACGCCGACCGCCGCGGCGGCGAGGGCGGAGATGAGCACCGGACCCATCAGCCACTCCCCCGCCCAGCGGAATCCCACCGGTACCCCACGCCGAACACCGTGACGAGGCGTTCCGGATGGGCCGGATCCCGCTCCAACTTCTCTCGGAGCCGGCGGACGTGGACGGTGACGGTGGACTCGTCGCCGTACTCCCAGTGCCACACCTCGCGCATCAGTTCCTCCCGGCCCACGGCCCGGCCGGGGTGGGTGAGGAACCAGGCGAGCAGGTCGAACTCGCGGGCCGTCAGGGCGAGTTCGTTCCCGCTGCGCCGGGCCCGGTGGGCCACGACGTCCAGGGCGAGGTCGCCGTCCGTGAGGGGTGCAGCCGGCTCGCCGGACCGGGCGCCGGCCGCCGTCGACCCCTCCATGTCCCGCGGGGTGGCCACCCTGCCGGCCGCGCGGCGCAGCAGCGCCTGGACCCGCAACACGAGTTCGCGCGGGCTGAACGGCTTGGTGACGTAGTCATCGGCACCCACCTCGAGGCCGAGGATCCGGTCCTCCTCCTCGCCGCGGGCGGTGAGGATGACGACTGGCAGGTCGGCCCGCCCCAGGCGCAGGCGACGGCACAGCTCGAGTCCGTCCAGCCCGGGCAGCATGAGGTCGAGGATGGCGAGGTCCGGTGGCCGCGCGGCCGCGGCGGTGAGGGCGGCGAGACCGTCCCCGGCGTGTTCCACCTCGAGTCCAGCGCGCCGGAGGTACGCCACCACCACCTCGGCGACGGTGGCGTCGTCCTCGACCACCAGTACGCGGGCCACCTGGCCATCGTAGGGCGGGCACGGTCGCGGGGGCGCAGCAGCGGCCGGCACGTCAGATCCTCGTAAGGAGGGGGTAAGGCGCCTGTCATGGAGTGCTGCGGGTTGTGGGCCTTGACTGGGAGTGACCGGCCGACACGGGTCCGGCAGCACCGAAAGGAATCACCATGTCAAGGATGATCAGGATCGCCACCGGCGCCGCGATCGCAGCCGGAGCGCTCGCACTTCCCGCCGCCGCCTCCGCCGGGGTGACGGGCCCGGCGTTCTGGGTCGACGGCGCCATGTACCGCACCGTCGCCACGCCCACGGACCTGTCCCACACCGGGGCACCTGCCCACTCGTTCGACGTCATCTACGACCTCGGGGCCCACCAGGCGAACGTGGCGAACGCGGCCCCCGGTGACCGGGACTACAACGGCGGCCGCTGGATGGTCCACGCCGTCACCTTCCCGGGCGGCTATGCCGCCGCACTCGCCTCCGGCGATGCCGACGGTGACGGCGTCCTCGACTCCGACCACGAGCTCATGATGGCGATGGCCGCAGGGGACGCGGTGGACGGCGGCGTCGTCGCGCAGTTCGTGTGCCCGGTGATCCCGCTTCCGGGCCGGTAGCCGTCACAACTCGATCAGCCGCAGGAACAGCCACACGGCGGCGCCCGCCCCGAGGAGGACCAGCCCGGTGACCGGCAGGTGCCGCAGCCGTCCCTCCAACCGGCCGACCAGGTCGCCCAGCCCGCCTGGCACGGAGGGCGGGGGGACGCGGACGTCACCCAGTGCGTGTCCCGCCGCTCCCAAACCGCCGACGACGGCGCCCGCCAGTCGCTCCAGCGGCACCACGATGTCCCCCTCGGGGATCGACGGGGCGCGCAGCCACCGGGCCAGCACGAGAACCAGTCCGGCGGAGAGCAGCAGCGGCCAGGTGGCCTCCCAGGTCTTGGCGAGGCTCGGCGCCTCGGCCAGGCCCTGGGAGGCCGCCCATGCCCAGGGCACCACCCAGCCCGCGACGGCCAGGACCGGCCACGAGGGGTGCAGCGGGGCGTCCGAGGTGTCCGCGGCGGCGATCCGCCAGGCCCGCCACAGCAGCAGAGCGGTGGCCGCGGAACTCAGCGCCAGCACCGTGATGACGATGCCGGGCACTCCGGATTCGTACAGGGTGTCCTTGAGCGCGGTCTTCGCGAGGTAGCCGGAGCTGAACGGTGCCGCCGAGAGGCTGAGGGCGGAGGCGGCGAACAGGGCGAGGCGGAACCGGCTGGCGCCGGGCGCGCAGGCGGCCGAGAGGAAGAGCGCCCCCTTGTTCAGCGCGTGGTGCAGGGCGAACAGTCCGAGCGTGGAGGCCACGAGGGCGGTGCTGGCACCTCCGAGGTATCCGGCGGAGAAGCCCGCGAGCACCAGCCCCATCTGGCTCACGGTGGAGTAGGCGAGCACGGTCTTCAGTCGCGATTGCGTCAGGCCGAGCAGCACCCCGCCGAACGCCGTGACGAGTCCCAGCACGAGCAGGAACGTCCCCGCACCGGGCTGTTCCAGGCCCGCCCCCGGCGCGAGGCGGAGCCACCCGAGCAGGCCCGCCTTGACGATGACGCCCGAGAGGATCGCGCTCGCCGGCACCGGGGCGATGGGGTGCGCCAGCGGCAACCAGAAGTGCAGCGGGATGATGCCGAGTTTGACCGCGAACCCCGCGAGGAACAGGGCAGCTGGGACGGTGCGACCGGCGGCCGCCTCGGGTTGGAGGAGCGCCTCCAACTCGACGTTCCCGAAGCGGCCCGCGATGATCAGCACGGCGGAGAGGATCGCCGCCTCGCCCGCCACCGCCATGACGAGGTAGACGCGGCCGGCCCGGAATGCCGCCGCGGTGCGGGCCTCCACCACCATGAGGTAGGCGGACAGGCTGACCGCCACGTAGCCGACGTAGAAGGCGCTCAGGTTGAGGGCCATCCCCGCCAGGGCCATCCCCGCCAGGCTCAGGAACCATCCGAGCCAGAAGCCGCGGGAGGCGCCGGCGAGCCGGTCGCGGGCCAGCCACCCGGCGAGGCCCCACCCGAGGGCGGTGAGGACGAGGAAGGGGAGCGAGACGTCGTCGGCCCCGAGGCGCATGCCGAGGAGCACCTTGTCGAGCTGCGCCGGCTCGCCGCCCGCCAGCGGGGCGAGCAGAGCCAGCGGGACGAGGGGGGCGAGCCACACGGCGCCGCGCGCCGCGCGGCCCCCGAACGCGACCGCGAGCACGGCGAGGAGCGGCGGAACCAGGACGACGGCGGCGGTCACGGGACGTACACCTCCACGACGTCGATCACCCAGGTGAGCGGGCTCAGCGTGAACCCGGTCAGGACGCCGGCGGCCAGTGCCATCGCCGCCGTCGTGACCGCTGGGGCCACGAGTCCGACCACCTCGGCGCGGCTCACCGCGTGGGCGCCCGGCCACGCCTCCGGCGGCGGCTCCAGCCACATGCGCTTCAGGATCGGCAGGAAGTAGGCCGCGTTGAGCAGGGTGCTCGTGACGAGGACGCCCACCACCCAGAGCTGGCCGCTGTCCACGGCACCGAGGCCGATGTGCCACTTGCTGATGAACCCGGCGATCGGGGGCAGCCCGATCATGCCCAGCGCGCCGACCGTGAACGCGGTGGAGGTCCAGGGCAGGCGGCGGCCGACGCCGTCGAGCTGGTCGATCCGCGTCACCCCGAGCATGGTGGCGAAGATGCCGGCGGCGAAGAACAGGGTGATCTTCATGAGGCCCTGGTGGACGAGGTGCACCATGCCTCCCGTGGTCGCGATGGCGCCGCCGACCGCCACGCCGAGCACGATGTAGGAGACCTGGCTGATCGTTGAGAACGCAAGGCGCTTCTTCAGGTCGGACTGGAAGAGCGCGAGCGTTGAGCCGTAGATGATCGTGATCGCGGCGGTGACGGCCAGGAACGTGTCCATGCCCAGCTCGCGGGCGAACGACGGGCCGTAGACGTCCTCGACCAGGCGCACCAGCCCGAACGCGCCGGCCTTGACCACGGCGACGGCGTGGAGCAGCGCGCTCACGGGGGCAGGGGCGACCATGGCCTTCGGCAGCCACGAGTGCAGCGGGAACAGGGCGGCCTTGACGCCCATGCCGATGACGAGGAGGACGAAGATGATCTGCAGTTCGCCGCGGCGGGCGACGTCGACCTCGGCGAGGTAGCCGCCGACCGTGAAGTCCTGGATCCCGCTGAGGCCGTAGAGCCAGATGATGGCGAAGAGGAACACCGCGCTGCCGCCGAGCGTGTAGCGGAGGTAGGTCCGCCCGCCCCTGAAGGCCGCCTTGCTCCCGTTGTGCACCACGAGGGGCCACGTGGCAAGCGTGAGCAGCTCGTAGAACAGGAAGAACGTGAACAGGTTGCCCGCGGAGGCCACGCCCATGGTGGCCGCGACGCAGAGGCTGAAGAAGCCGAAGAACCGGGCCCGGTTCGGGGAGTTCTCGAGGTAGGCGATCGCATAGACCGTGGTCACCAGCCAGAGGACCGCGGACAGCGTGGAGAACAGCAGGCTGAGGGCGTCCGTGCGGAGGACCAGCTCGAGGGTGGGCAGAAGGGCGACGCGGAACTCGGGCTCGCGCCCATCCAGCACCAGCATCGCGATGACGCCGATGAGCACGAGCTTGACCACGGCGGCACCGATGTTGAGCGTGATGCGCAGGACCTGGCGCTTCTCCCCCGCGATGAAGATCAGCACGCCGGCGAGCAGCGAGACGGACATGACGGCCAGTGGGAGGACAGAGTCGACAGTCGTCCTCACGGGCTGACCCCCGGTGGGAGGCCCAGGTTGACGAGCTGGACGAGCGGGGCGCCCATGACCCCCAGGGCGATGGCACCGAGCGCGAGCCCGAGGGCGGCGAGACTGGCGGTGCGCGGCGGGGCGACGAAGTCCGGGGCGTCGACCTCCGCGGAGCTGAACGAGGTCAGCACGATCACCCGGAAGACGTAGGCCGCGGCGAGCAGGCTGCCGATCAGCAGGACGGCCATCCAGAACCAGCCCTGCTGCTCCCACGCGGCGGTCAGCAGCAGCCACTTGGCGAGGAAGCCCCCGCTCGGGGGCAGGCCCATGATGCTGACGCCGGCGAGGCCGAAGGCGAACAGGTCGAGCGGCGTCCTGCGGTCCAGATTGCCGATCCGCCGCAGCTCGTCGGTGCCGAAGGCCCGCAGGATGTTGGCGGCGGCGAGGAACATGGCGGCCTTCGCGATGCCGTGGGACACCACCTGCAGCGTGGCGCCCCGGAAGCCCTGCGCGCTGGCGAGGGGGAAGACGAGCATGATGTAGCCGAGCTGCGCCACCGTGGAGTAGGCGACCATCATCTTCAGGCGCTCCTGGGTGAACGCCGCCATGGACCCGTAGAGGATCGCCGCCGCGCCGAACGCGCCGAGGACCACACCGGCGTCGTCGAGAGCCCAGGTCTCCCCCGTCCAGAACCACAGGCGCACGAGGATGTAGAGGGTGGTCTTCACCACGAGCGCGGACAGCACCGCGCTCACGGGCCCGGGCGCATTGCCGTGCGCCGCGGGCAGCCAGACGTGCAGCGGGAAGATCGCGGATTTCAGGAGCAACCCCATCACCAGCAGGGTGATGGCCACGACGGCCAGCGGCCCACCCTGGAGGCGGTCGCCGAGCTGGTAGAGGTCGAGGGTGCCCGCCTGGCCGTAGAGCATGCCGGTGGCCAGGAGGTAGAGGAGCGACGCCAGCAGCCCGAGCAGCAGGTAGCGCATCGCGGCGAACATCGCGGCGGGCCGGCCCGCGAGGGTGATCATGCCGACGGCGCTCAGGGTCACCAGTTCCAGCGTCACGTACAGGTTGAACAGGTCCGCCGAGAGGAACAGCGCGTTGATGCTTCCCACGAGCACCAGCCACAGCGCCCAGAACGTGGTGCTGCGCGCCTCGCCGATGCGAAAGCTGGTGACCGAGTGCAGGGTGACGCCGAGCCCCACCACCGCGTTCAGCCACAGCATGAGGAGCGCGAGGGCGTCCACCCTCCACCGGATCCCCAGCGGCGGCTCCCAGCCGCCGATCGCCAGCTCGACGACGCCGCCCGCCCAGATCTCCGCCGTCAGCGGTACCAGCAGCACCGGCATCGCCAGCAGCACCCCCAGCGCGACCGCGAGGGCCGCCCGGCCCCGCACCACGAGCACCACCAGGGACGCGAAGAGTGGGAGCAGGACGAGGAGCGCGGGCATGGTGACGATCATTCGTCCAGGTCCGTCCGGCCGGTCTCGCGGAAGATCCGCACGAGCAGGGCGAGGGCGAACGCCGTCGAGGCGACCGCGATGACGATCCCGGTGAGCACGAGGGCCTGGGCGACCGGATCAGGGCCGGTTCCGCCGGCCGCGGCCACGATGAGGATGAACACGGCGCTGCCCATGACGTTGAGCGCGATGATCTTCCGCAGCAGGTGGCGGGACATGAGGACGCCATAGAGCCCGACGGCGAACACCGCCGCCGCCGCGATCACGTACGCGCCGCTCACGGGGCACCTCGCCGGAGGTGGTCGGAGCGTGCGAACAGGAGCGTGAGCGTCACGGCAATCGAGATCATCATGGCGGTCTCGACGAGGTAGATCGCCCACTTGCCGGGCATGTCCAGGAGCGGGCGCCCGAAGAGGGTCACGCCGATGCCGACGAGGATGAAGACGCCGACCCCGGTGACCACCAGCAGGGAGGTGAGGCGGCCGCTCTCGACCGCGGGCAGCAACCGGCCGCTCAGGACGAGGAGCACGCCGGCGGCTGCGAGGACCGCGCCGCCCTGGAAGGCACCACCGGGCTGGTCGGCGCCGACCACGAGGAGGTGGACCGCCACCACCACGGCCAGCGGGACCACCACGAGCAGCATCCCGTTCAGGACCGGGGTGGAACGGGGGATGGTGACCAGGTCGTCCGGGGGCACGTCCGCCCGCACCGCGCGGGCGCCCAGGAACGCCACGAGCAGGACGACCATCTCGAGGAGGGTGTCGAGGTTCCGGAAGACGAGCAGGACGCCGGTGATGGGGTTCCCGAGCCCGGTTCCCGGCAGTTCCGCGAGCACCTGGCTCCCGGCGGTCTCCCCCGCTGGGGTGGCTGTGACGGTGACCCAGCCGATGGCGACGGCGAGCGCGCCGGCGAGGACTGCCTCGACGACGGCGACCGAGCGGCGTGATGCCAGGCGGTCCTCCGCCTCCTCGCCACCGATCGTCACA
>JBNJCY010000104.1:0-7146 GCA_051744325.1 Actinomycetota bacterium | reverse complement strand
CTCGAGTCCCGGGCCCGCGTTCGGCTTCACCAGCGCGCGCATCGTCCCTCCTCACAGCCAGCCGAACCGGGTGGCCTTCACCCCCAGTTCGAAACGACTCTCCGAGCCGGTGCGCTCGTAGAGCTGATTGAGTACCCGGCGCACGCTGCGCACCGACAGGTCGAGCCGGTGGGCGATGGCGTCGTCCTTCATTCCCTGCGCGAGCAGCGCCAGGATGTCCTGCTCCACCCGGGTGGGTGCGGATCCGGCGGGGATGCCATTCGCTGTGAGCGCATCCGCATGGGTCCAGTACGCCTCGAACAGGCTCACGAGCGCGGCGATCAACCCGGGGGACTGGACGATCAGCGCCCCGTGGCCCGGATCCAGGGCGCGGCGGGAGACCACGGCCGCGGCGCCGTCGAAGATGATCATGCGGATGGGCAGGGACGGCGCCACCCGGACGAACGCCCCCTCGCCCTCCAGCCAGTGCAGGTACTCACGGGTGGGCTCATCGCTCAATGCGGAGGCGAGGTAGATCACCCGTGCCCGGACCCCCCTGTCCAGCAGTTCGCGATCGCCGCGGCGCGCCTGCTCGAGGGAGGCCGGGGCGACGGTGTGGGTGACGAAGGACAGGATCTCCTCGCGGGCGTCACGGGTCAGCTCGTTCACCCTGGACGTCATCTCCGCGGGGTCCGAGATCTCGTTGAGCAGCGAGACCTCATAGTCGCGCCGGTGCGCAGAGAACTCGTCGGTGAACTGGGCGATCTCCTCGTCGAGGGAGCGCAGGCGATGTGACTCCTCGTCGTGCTCGTTGAGCTTGGCGTGCAGGATGCGCTGCAGGCCCACCTGGGGGTACACGGGGCGCAGCCTGCTCGGCGCCGAGTTGGACTCCACCACGAGCCCGAGGATCTCGAGCCGGGTGAGGTCGGCCTCGAGGGTGGTGGCCTCGCCGCCGAGTGCCTTTGCGAGCTCCGCCAGCGAGGCGCGGGGGTTCCAGAGCAACTCGCGGTAGAGGAGCCACTCGGTCGTGGTCAGCCCGAGTCCTTCGATCACTCGGCGCCTCCCATCGAATCGCGAGCCCGGCGGGTCCAAAAGTGCTGCTGGGCACTACTATAGGGACATGGTGGGATGTCCCCACTGGTCTCATGCAGGGGAGATGAACGGATATGTTCCGCAAGTTCTTTGTGGCGCTCAGCCTCGCGGGACTGCTCGGTATCGGCGGTCTGGTGAGCATCGAGGGGCAGCCCGGAAGTGCCAGCATCATGTGCATCGATTGCTGGGAAATGAAGTAACCACCCCGCGAGGTGTGTTGCATTGGTCAGGTGGGATTCCCGGTCCAGATGGCACCGAGGAGCGCCACGTAGATCACCAGTAGCACGACGGCGTCCGGCTCCAGCCGGCGCACGCGAGTCTCGACTCCGTGGACGAGCGCGGCCAGAGCCAGGCTCATGAGGAGGATGGCGCCCACCCCTGCGAGCGCCTGAGAGGGGTCCACCGCTGCGAGGACCGGCCCGTCCAGATGCGCGGCATCGACGAAGACGAGCGCGAACATGTTGAACGCGTTGCTCCCGAAGAGGTTCCCGACCGCGAGGTCGTGCGAGCCGATGCGCACCGCGGTCAGCGAAACGACCAGTTCGGGCAATGTCGTGGCAAGGGCGAGGAACGCAGCACCCACGAAGGTCTGGCTGATGCCCGCGAGGTCCGCGACGGCCTCGCCGGAGCGCGCCAGCATCGGCGCTGCCACGAGGACGACGGCGGCGGCCAGAGCGAAGCGGACGACGGCGGGGCGGAGTGGACCCCGGCCTTCCCGCGACCACCCGGTCGGGACCGGGACGAGCTCGACGGTGCTGAACCTGCTGACGGGTGAGCGCCGCATCCAGATCACTGCGGCGACGTAGGTTCCGGCCACGATCAGGGTCTCGACCCCGAACCATCCGACGGCGAGTCCAGGCGGGCGCATGATCGCGATGACCACGATCGCGACGAGTGCGATGGCCACGGAGGCGACGCGAGCGTGTCCGATCTCCACGCTCGGCCAGACGTTGTGACGGTGCACCAGGTCGATGACGGCGAGCGCGGCCATGTTCGCCATGCAGGCCCCCAGCAGGTCGCCGACGGCGAGGTCGGGGGCGCCGTCGAGGGTTGCAGCCACGGAGGTGACGATCTCGGGCAGGGACGTGGCCGTCGCCATGAGGAGCATGCCCACCAACAGCCGGGAGAGATTGGCACGCTCGGCGATCTCGTCGCCCGCCCGGGCGAGACGGATTCCCGCCCACACCACGAGGGCCGCGGCGAGGAGGAAGACCGCCGTCCACGCGAGCAGGCCCATGGGCAAACGGTGTCACGACGACCCCGGCCTCATTGCCCGTTTGGAGCGGGTGACGGGAATCGAACCCGCGCTCTCAGCTTGGGAAGCTGAAGTTCTACCATTGAACTACACCCGCGGCGCCGCGCAGCGGCCCTCCCACTATAGCCGCGGAGCGGGCGCACGGGAAAACGGGTCGTGGGGTGGGCCTGCGGGGTGTCGGCAGCGGTCCACGCCCTCACTAGGATGGGTGAGTGCTCCTCTCCGACCGCGACATCCGCATCCAGGTGGACGCGGGTCGCGTGGTCCTCGACCCCTGGGATCCCGCGATGGTCCAGCCCTCCAGCGTGGATGTCCGACTCGATCGGTTCTTCCGGCTGTTCGACAACCACCGGTACTCCGTCATCGACCCCGCCGAGGACCAGCCGGACCTGACCCGCATGGTGGATGTCGGACCCGATGAGCCGTTCATCCTGCATCCCGGGGAGTTCGTGCTGGGCGCCACGCACGAGGTGGTGACCCTCCCGGATGACATCGCCGCCCGCCTCGAAGGGAAGTCCTCACTCGGACGGCTCGGGCTGCTCACGCACTCGACCGCAGGCTTCATCGATCCCGGCTTCACCGGTCACGTGACGCTCGAGTTGTCGAACACGGCGACCATGCCCATCCGGTTGTGGCCCGGCATGAAGATCGGACAGCTCTGCTTTTTCCAGCTCTCCAGTCCCGCCGAGGCGCCGTACGGCTCGGGTGCCCGCGGCTCGCGCTACCAGGGCCAGCGCGGCCCCACGGCCTCACGCTCACACCTCGGTTTCAGCCGCCTCCGCGTCGATGACTGACTTCGATGACTGACCTCGACCCGAGCGCCGCACACCTTCACCATCTGCTCCTCACGGACGAGGAGATCTCCCGCGCCGACCTCGATTCCCTCGCGCGCTCGCGGTTTCCCCTGGCGGGGGAGATCTCCCTCGACGCGATCACCCTCGGCCCTGGCCTGTTCCTGACCGGTCCGTGGACGGTCGGCGAGCGCATCCGTGGGCAACTGGACGCGCCACCGTGGGCCACGTCAGCCTACTTGGCCCTGTGCCCGCAGGAACGCGCCGGCGAACTGCCGCCCGAACTGCTCGGGTCCGATCCGATCCTCGACGCCTACCCGGCCGGCATCCCGGACGGGCGGGAACTCGAGGTGCTGCGCTTCCTGCACGCGGCCGCGCGGCGGCTGGCCGGGGCCCTCCACCTGGCCGGAACGGCCGTGCTGCTCCAGCCCGATCCCGAGTCCGCAGTCGACCTCGCCGTGTATTCTCCCGTGACGCTCGCCGTCGAGGCTGTGGTGGAGGCCATCGGCCGCGACGACGTCTCCCTTGACGGCCGCACCCGGCGCACCTGGTCGATCTCCATGCCGGCCGCCCCCGCACTGAGGCTGCCGACGACGCGGCGCGGCCGTCGTGCCTCCATCACCAGCGCGGTGGAGTCCGCCGGGATCCTGCAGGTGATCTCGGACCGCCACCCAATGCCCCCGCTCGCCATCGCGGCCTTCGGCTGGGCTGCCCCCGGAGCGCGCGGCTACGAGATCCGCTGGCACCCTCCGGTCGAGTACCGCGCGGGACGGCTCTCCCTCGCGCAGCGGCGGGTGCGGGCGGAGGTCATCGCCGAGGTCGAGCGCATCGCGCGTGAGGTGCAGCGGCTCGCGGGCGGGGTCGTCGTGGACGACGACGCGTTCCTCGTCGCGCTGGGAGCGGATTGACGTCCCGGCCGGAAGTAGCGGATGCTGGACCGAGGAGGACCCATGACGAACACACCGCAGGAGCCCACGGGCGGTTCGCAGAACGGGCGCGACCCGAACCAGCCGTTCGGCCCACCGCAGCCCGAGCAGCCCCAACAGCCCAATCCGCCAGGACCGGGCCCCTGGCAGGAGCAGCCGCCGCCGGGTCCGCAGGGCTGGCAGCAGCAGCCGCCCGGGCCGCAGGGCTGGCAGCAGCAGCCGCCCGGGCCGCAGAGCTGGCAGCAGCAACCCGGCTCCCAGGGCTGGGGCGGTCCGGGCCAGCAGTACGGCCAGGACCCGCAGGCGAGGTCCCGCGTGGTGGCCGGCGTGCTCGGGATCCTGCTGGGCGCGCTCGGGGTACACAACTTCTACACCGGGTACAACCAGTTCGCGTGGATCCAGCTGGGAAGCACGATCGGGTCCGTGGTCCTGACGGTCATGACGCTCGGCCTGTTCGCGCCGGTCTCCTCGGTGGTGATCCCGGGCATCGCGGTCTGGGGGCTGGTGGAGGGGATCATGTTCCTCACCCAGCGCACCGGCCGCTACTCGATGGACGCCACCGGGCGACCCCTCCGGGACTGAGCCCTCACTGCGGGTAGGAGTCCTGCGACTTCTCCTCGATGAACGCCGTCATGACCTTCTCGGTCAGGGTGTCCAGCGTGTGCGAGATGATGCGGAGGTCCTTGGCCCGGCGCCGGGGCGTGGCGGCGTCGGTCACTCGAATCGAGGCCTCGAGCTTGTCGAGCTGCTTGGTGAAGGTGGCGGCACGGCGGACCTCCCCGTCGTCGTCGGCCGAGGCGCGCAGGTAGGAGACCTGCTCCCGCAGGATGCCTATGCGTTCATGCAGCGCCTCGGGACTGTTGCCCGACTTGCGCAGCTCGGCGAGCTTGTGCAACTGAGCCTGCACCCCCGCGAGAAGTTCAGGGTTCTCCCGGAGCTTCTGCTCGATCAGCGGCCAGTACTTCCGCACCATCTCGATGACCACAGGGGCAGCCGAGGTGAGGAGCGTGATTCGCCTGGGTGTCAGTGCCATGTTCGCCTCCTCCAGCCATTCTCCCCCAGCCTGCGCGGTGTGCGCGACTGCTCGGAACCTGGACATTCCAGGGGATGGTTCGGGGACCTGGATGGCGCCGAACTCAGCGGTGAGTGCTCGACCGTGCCGATACGCGCCGGTCGCCTAGATCCCGAGGCGCGCGGTGAGGCGGGCGACGTCGGCCGGCTCGCCGAGGACGCGCACGTGCGCCGCCGTCGTGCGACCCGTCGCGAAGATCAGGATTTCGCCGGGCTCGCCGACGACCGTGACGTGGCGCCGTCGCCGGACGGGCAGGATCCGGCCGTCCGGGGTCTCGAGGTCCACGCCGAACGGGGCGTTGCGGAAGAGGAGGCGGGAGGACCGCTTCACCACCATCCACAGCTCGTCGTCCATCTCCGGTGCCAGTTCACGAGGTGGCGGGGGCTCGGGGCCGGCCCGGCGGACGTCCTCGTGGTGGACGAAGAACTCCAGGGCGTTGGCGCGCTCGTCCACGCCCGGGAGCCGGAACGGCGAGAGGATGCGTGGGCCGCGCCGGAGATCGGCCACCAGCTCGGAAAACGTTGTCCGGGCCTTCGCTTCGGCCATGCGGAGCGCGGCCTGGCGCTCGCGGGACATCATGATCGCCGCCATCGCCGGCAGCTCGTTCTCCCGGACCCAGAGGTGGGCGGCGAGGTCGCCCGTCGTCCAGTCCCCGCAGAGGGTCGGTGCATGGGGGCCGGACGCGAGGAGGGTATCGCAGATTGCCTGCCTTTCGGTGCGGGCGAGATCCATCCCCCGAGCGTAGTGGTACGGGCATTCGCGGAGGGGGATGCTTGGGACATGGAAACAAGACGACTCGGCCGGATCGGACACGAGAGCTCAGTACTCATCTTCGGGGGTGCGGCCCTGGGGGACTGCACGCAGGAGGTGGCGGATGCCGCCATCCAGGAGGCTCTCGACGCAGGCATCAACCACATCGACACCGCCGCCGCCTATGGCGGCTCCGAGGACCGGCTCGGACCGTGGATGGCCGACATCCGGGGCCGGGTCTTCCTCGCCTCCAAGGTCACCGAGCGCTCCTTTGAGGCGGCCTGGGCCTCGATCAACCGCTCGCTCGAACGGCTCCGGACCGACCACCTCGACCTCCTCCAGATCCATGCCGTGAACGACCTGCCCACCCTCGACGCCGTCACCGCCGACGACGGCTCGCTCCGGGCCGCCGTCCGCGCGCGCGACGAGGGGCTCACCACCCATCTGGGCGTCACAGGGCACACCCACGCGGCGCCGTCGGTCCACCTGGAGGCACTGCGGCGGTTCGACTTCGACTCGGTCCTGACCCCCTGGAACTGGAAGCTCGCCCAGGATCCCGCCTACCACGCCGACTTCGACTCCCTGGTGGCGGAGATGCGGGCCCGTGACGTCGCGCTGATGATCATCAAGGCGATCGCGCGCCGCAACTGGCACGAGGGTGAGAAGTCCTACAACACGTGGTACCGCCCCTTCGATCGGCAGCAGGAGGTCACCGCGGCGATCGCCTGGGTGCTTGCCGACCCGTACGTCACCGGGATCGCCACCGCCGGCGAGACCTCCCTCCTGCGGCTCGCGATCCGGGCGGAGCAGGAACGCGTCACGATGACGGGCGAGCGGATCGAGGAGATCCTCGGCAACGTCCCCGACTACGCCTCGCCCTTCGACGAGACGATGCCGGACCTCTGAGCCTTCGGCGCGGGGCTGGCCGCCGATAGGATGTCAGCCATCTCCCGATGATCGACCCCGGACGGGGCGCCATGCTGCAGCTGCTGATCCTCCACGCCCTGGCGGCGCTGGTCGCCCCGGTGCTGGTCGGCTGGCTCGGCCGGCGGGCCTTCCTGGTCCTCGCCGCCGTGCCCGCGAGTGCCGCGGTCTGGGCGGCGGCCAACACGGGCGCGGTGCTCTCCGGCGAGCTCCCGTCCCAGACGGTGCTGTGGGTGGGCGGCCTCGGGATGCACCTGGCGTTCCGCCTGGATGCGCTCTCCTGGCTCATGATGCTGATCGTCGGCGGGATCGGCTCGCTCGTGCTCGTCTACAGCGCCGTGTACTTCGCGAAGGGAG
>JBNJCY010000103.1:0-7234 GCA_051744325.1 Actinomycetota bacterium | reverse complement strand
GGGCCCACCCCGTTCCCAAACTGCGGACGAAAAACGATCCTGCGCCCGCCGTTGGGGACGGCGATGGTGTCCTCGGCCCCAAGAGTATTCGGGGCCCTTGCGGGCCGCCCTGGGAGCGGGAAAATGGGGGTGCTGGCCGGTGACGTCGAGTTCGCTTGGTGCTACGAGCCCGCCCAAGAGTATGACGTGGGAGCCTTTGAGCACCCTGGATTGTTGCTGCGAGCACGTACCCCAGACTTCGGTTTTGACAGGCTCCTCCGGCCAGTGTGACGGCTGGCCCACGACCGGTGGGCGGTTGAAGTCGACTGGAGGTGGTTGGTGTGGACGTGGTGGTGGCCCGGTGCGCTGGGCTGGACGTACACAAGGACACGGTGGTGGCGTGCGTGCGCACCCCGGGACCGCGGGGGCGGCGGGTCAGTGAGGTCCGTACCTTCGGGACGGTGACGGTGGAGTTGCTGGCGTTGCGGGACTGGTTGGTCGCCCAGCAGGTGAGGCGGGTTGGGATGGAGTCGACCGGGGTGTACTGGCGGCCGGTGTTCTACGTGCTGGAAGACGCAGTGGAGGAGACCTGGTTGTTGAACGCGGCGCACCTGCGCAACGTGCCGGGCCGTAAGACCGATGTGGCCGATGCGGTGTGGATCGCCCAACTGGTCGAGCACGGTCTGGTGCGGCCCTCTTTCGTGCCGCCGCCCCCGATCCGGGAGTTGCGGGAGTTGACCCGTTACCGCACGACCCAGATCGAGACACGTTCCCGGGAGGCGCAACGGTTGGACAAGACCCTGCAGGACGCCGGGCTGAAGCTGTCCAGCGTGGCCTCGGACATCCTGGGCAGGTCGGGGAGGGACATGCTCGATGCCCTGGTCGCCGGGACCCGGGACGCCGACGTGCTGGCCGAGCTGGCACGGGGTCGGCTGCGGGCCAAGATCCCGGCCCTGACTCAGGCGTTGACCGGCCGGTTCGGTCCCACCCACGCCCTGGTGATCGGGGAGATCCTGGCCCACCTGGACTACCTGGACGAGGCGATCGGGCGGGTCAGCGCCCAGATCGATGAGGTGATCAGCCCTTTCGTCATCGAGCGTGACCTGCTGAGAACGATCCCCGGGGTGGACCAGCGCCTCGCTGAGGCAATCATCGCCGAGATCGGGGTGGACATGACCGTGTTCGCCACTGCGGGCCGGTTGGCGTCCTGGGCCGGGATGTGTCCGGGCCAGCACGAGTCGGCCGGCAAGTCCAAGACCGGGCGTGCCCGGTACGGTGACACCCACCTGCAGAAGCATTTGGCGGTCGCGGCGATGGCCGCGGCCAGGACGAAGAACACCTACCTGGCCGCCAAGTACGGCCGCCTGGTCGGCCGTCGCGGTAAACGCAAGGCCCGCAAAGCAGTCGGACACTCCATCCTGGTCGCCGCCTTCCACATCCTGGCCGGTGGCATCCCCTACGCCGACCTGGGTGGCGACTACTTCCAGCGACGCACCAGCCCCCAACGGCGGGCACGCCAACAACTCAACAACCTCAAGGCACTGGGCTGGACCATCACCGAGACCCCCGACGGCATCACCGCCATCCCACCCGCAGCCTGACCACACAACCCGCACCCCGCCCCGCTGCGACCTCGCCGAATCCACCGGGGCCACCCCGTGCTGCCTCGATCCATCACGTCACCGCTATTTTCACCCCAGCGTACGCAGAACGATCCTGCGGGTCCTGGACGATCCTGCGCACGGTATAACACCCGCAGGAACGTTCTGCGGGCGCAGTTGGGGGAGGTGATCAAGACTGCGGGCGCACTTGGGGAGGTGATCAAGACTGCGGGCGCACTTGGGGAGGTGTCAGCGCGGCGGAGGAGATTATGGACGCGGAGACTTCAGTCGACGAACCAGCGGTCGGCAATGAGGTCCAGGAGCTCACGGGTCTCGGCGAGCATGCTCGCGGGGCGTTCGTCCGCCCGGTTTCCGAGCCACTGGAGCTGCAGCCCGTCGGCGGCAGCCACGACGATGCGGGCGAGGAGTCCCGACGGCGCCTCTTCCCGCACCAGTCCGGCGGCCTTGCCCTCTTCGAGCACGCGCACGATCGCGGCGACGGCGGCGTCCCAGTGCTCGCGGACCCAGACGTGTGCGGGGTGGGCGGGGTCGAGGGCGCCCACGGACATCGAGGCGTAGAGCGCCACCAGGTCTGGAGTGGTCTCGTTGCGTGCCACGAGCCTGACCCAGCCCTCCATGAACTCCCGGGGGGTGGGAACCGCCGCACCGGAGCCAGCGGCGTCACGGCTGCCGACGCCGGGGGTGTCATGGGTGCCGACGCCGACCGTGCCGCGAGCGGTGGCGCCGGTGGCGTCGCGAGTGCCATCACCCGCGTCGCGCCGGCGCAACAGCTCGACGAAGAGCGCCTCCTTGGAATCGAAGTGGTGCAGCACGGTGGCCTTCGAGACCCCAGCCGCCCGCCCGATCTCGGCCAGTGAGGTGCCGCGGAAACCACCTGCGCTGAAGAGGTGCAGCGCCTCAGCGAGGATGCGCTCGCGGGTGTCCTCACCTCCGGAGGGCGGCCGACCCGGGCCGCGGCGGAGAGGCTGCTCTGTGATCATGGAATCAAATCTACCGCTCGGTCGATTTCTGTGCCAGACTGGAAGGCAGCCCACAGCAAAGCAAGCCCAAGGACGGTCATGCCCACTCTCACCCTCGCCGACATCCCTCGCCTAGTCTCCGAGCTCACACTCGAGGAGAAGGCCTCCCTCTGCTCCGGCTCCGACTCCTGGCACACCCAGGCCATCGAGCGGCTCGGTATCCCGGCAATCATGGTGGCCGACGGCCCCCACGGCTTGCGCAAGCAGGCCGAGAAGACGGACCACCTCGGCCTCGCGAAGGCCGTCCCCGCCACCTGCTTCCCAACCGCCGCCGGCCTCGGCTCCACCTGGGACCGCGACCTCCTGGTACGTGTGGGTGAGGCGCTCGGGCGCGAGACCCGCGCGAACGGCGTCTCGGTCCTTCTCGGCCCGGGCGTGAACATGAAGCGCTCCCCGCTGTGCGGCCGGAACTTCGAGTACTTCGCCGAGGACCCGCTCCTCGCCGGGGAGCTCGCCACGGCCCTGGTCCGGGGCATCCAGTCCCAGGGCGTGGGCACGTCCCTGAAGCATTTCGCCGCCAACAACCAGGAGACCGACCGCCTGCGCGTGGACGCCCAGGTGGACGAGCGCACACTGCGCGAGATCTACCTTCCCGCCTTCGAGCGGGTGGTGAGGAAAGCCCAGCCCTGGACGGTGATGTGCGCCTACAACAAGGTGAACGGCACCCAGGCCTCCGAGCACCGTTGGCTCCTCACCGAGGTCCTCCGCGACGAGTGGCGCTTCGAGGGCCTCGTCGTCTCCGACTGGGGTGCGGTCGATGATCGCGTCGCGGGCGTCGCGGCCGGGTTGGACCTCGAGATGCCCTCCTCCGGCGGGCTGAACGACGCCCGCATCGTTGAGGCGGTGCGTGCCGGCGAGCTGGACGAGTCCGCCCTCGACGCCGTCGCCACCCACGTCCTGACCCTCGTCGCGAAGGCGTCGCCCGCCCTCGCCGAGCCCGTCGAGTTCGACGCCGTCACCCACCACGCCCTCGCCCGCGAGGTCGCCGCCCGGACCGCCGTCCTGCTGAAGAACGACGGCGCCCTCCCCCTTCCGGCCGACGCTGCGGGCGCCGTCGTGATCGGGGAGATGGCACGCACCCCGCGCTACCAGGGTGCCGGGTCCTCCCAGGTGAACCCCACCCGGCTGGAGAGCGCGCTGGAGGCACTGCGCGAGCGCGCCCCCGAGCTGGAATTCGCACCCGGGTACGTCCTCGCCGAAGCAGCCGGGCAGGAAGGCCAGGAACGCACCGACGCGGAGCTCCGCGCCGAGGCCGTGGACCTCGCCCGCGGGAGGACCGCGATGCTGTTCCTTGGCCTGCCGGCCATCGACGAGTCCGAGGGCTACGACCGCGCGCACATGGACCTGCCCGAATCCCACGTGAACCTGCTCCACGCGGTGCGCGCAGTCGCGGCGAAGGTGATCGTGGTGCTGTCCAACGGCTCCGCGGTGACGGTCTCCGGCTGGGAGGCGGACGCGGACGCCATCCTCGAGCTCTGGCTGGGCGGCCAGGCCGGAGGCGCCGCCGCGGCCCAGCTGCTCCTCGGAGAGGTCGACCCCTCCGGCCGGCTCGCGGAGTCCATCCCCGTGCGCCTGGTGGACGTTCCCGCCCAGCTCAACTTCCCCGGCGAGCGCGGGGCGGTGCGCTACGGAGAGGGTCTGTTCATCGGCTACCGCGGCCTCGACGCAGTCGGCGTCCCGGTCTCCCACCCCTTCGGCTACGGTCTCACCTACACCACGTTCGCGTACTCGGACCTCACGGTGGACGCCGGCGAGGTGACGGACGGGACCGAAGACGACGACGTCGTCGTGCGCGTCACGGCGCGCGTCACCAACGCGGGGGGCCGCACCGGCGTGGCGGTCCCGCAGCTCTACGTGGGCCGGCCGGACTCGGCCTTCGCCCGCGCGCTGCGCGAGCTGAACGGCTTCGAGCGAATCGAGTTGGCCGCTCGCGAGTCCCGGGTGGTCGAGTTCGGCCTGACGCGGCGGGACCTCGCGCACTGGGACGTCGGGGTGCACGGCTGGGTGGTGGAGCCCGGCGCGGTGGAGGTGGCCGTGGGGGACAACTCGCGCAACCTGCCGCTGCGCGCCGTGGTGGACCTGGCCGCTCCCGCGGTGCACCTACCGCTGCACGACCACTCCACGATCGGCGAGTGGCTGGACCACCCGGTGGGCGGGCCCCTCATGCAGGAGGCGCTGGGTGACTTCGCTGCGCTGGTGGGTCCAGAGGCGGAGCCCGCCTTCGCGGCGTTCGTCATGTCCCTACCGGTGGTGAAGGTCCCGGCCATGATTCCCGGTGCGCTCCCGCGGGAGCAGCTCGACGAGTTGCTGGCGCAGGTCAACGGCTGAGGCCCCCGATTGACGCCGGATCTGGAGGACGACCACGCGGCGGCATGGGCGGAGTGGGATAGGTGCGTCCATCGACGACTCTGGGAGACAACCGTCGCCGACGGTCTCACGAGCAAATCCTCCCGGGAGCGTTTGTAGCGGATTCCGCTACTGGCGCTCCCGGGAGGGTTCGTAATGCTCGGGCACCTGGTCCGCTGAGGTGTCTGAGGTGTCTGAGGTGTCTGACGGAGATCCTTGCCGGTCCGGGTGCAGGAAGGCCATGAGTGACCAGGCCTCGGCAGCCGGGTCCGCGGTGTCCCGCCGCACGAAGTCCCCGAGGATCTCGTCGATCCGCTCCTCGAGCTCGGCGCGATCCTCCGGCAGGAGCCGCATCCCAAGGCGCCAGACCATGATGTCCTCCGGCTCAACGGGGGCGATCTCGTCCAGCAGGGTGTGGACCAGGACCGGCGCCACGGACTGCGGCGACCCGTGCCACGTGAGGCGGGTGGCACGGTAGGGGATCTCCTTGGCGTTGCGGGCGCCCTTGCGCGGCTCCTCAGCGGCGAGGAAGCCGGTCTCCACGAGCAGGCGCACGTGATGGAGCACGCTCCCGGGGTTGAGGCCGAGGATCTCCGCCAGTTCCTTGTTCGTGCGGGCCTCGTGGAGGCAGAGCCGCAGGATCCGCCACCGCACCGGAGACGACAGTGCAGCCGCGCGCGCCGCCTCGACCTCGCCCATACCCCATTGTGGCCCAACTGCCTCAGACACACCTCCCGATACTGATTGACGCGCCCAATCACTTGTTGCACCATTGGTTGGTGAGTGATCCCGCCCGCGACACCATTCCTCCCCCAGGTGTCGGCGGGCGGGACACCACCCCTTCCGCCCTCGGGCAGCGCGGTTTCCTCCCCCTCTGGATCGGCCAGTCGCTCTCCCAGCTCGGCTTCCAGTTCGAGGGCCTCGCGATGCCGGTCATTGCCGTCACGTTGCTGAACGCCACCGAGGCGCAGATGGGCTACCTGGGCGCCGCGTCCACCGCCGCGTTCCTGCTGGTCGGCCTCCTGGCCGGCGGCTGGGTCGACAGGTGGCGGAAGCGGCGGGTGATGATCGCCTCGGACGTGGTGCGCGCCGTCGTCGTGCTGGCGATCCCGCTGCTGTGGTTCGCCGGCGAACTCGAGATCTGGCAGCTCTACCTGGTGGCCGGGACGGTCGGGGTCGCGACGGTGTTCTTCGATGTCGCCTACCAGAGCTTCATCCCCGTTCTCGTGGACGACGACGTCATCGGCGACGCCAACGGCAAGCTCGAGTCCACCGCACAGGTGGCGCGCCTCGGTGGCCCCGCCGTCGCCGGCGCGCTGCTGAAGGTGGTGAGCGCGCCGGTGCTGCTGGTCGCGAACGCGGTGGGGTTCGCGGCGTCGGCGGCCTCGCTCGCCATCATCCGGGACGAGGAGGTGCCGCCACCCCGGTCCGACCGGCAGGGACTCGTGGCGGAGATCCGCGATGGACTGGCGTTCGTCTTCTCCCAGCCGCTGCTGCGGCGCGTCCTGCTGACGACGGCGTCGTCCAACCTGGCCTCGACCATCCTCTTCACGCTCATGCCCATCCTCGTGCTCCGCATCCTCGGGATCACGCCGCAGGTCCTCGGGATGGTGTTGTCCGTGGCCGCGGTGGGAGGGCTCGCGGCCTCCGTGACCACCACCAGGCTGGCGCGGCGGTTCGGTGAGGGGCAGACGCTGCGCGCCTCCACGATCCTGTTCGCCGCGAGTGCGGCGCTGCTGCCCGCCGCCGCGCTCGTGCCGGGCAGCGCGGTTGCGATGCTGACGGCATCCATGGCGCTGCAATCCTTCGGGGTGGTGACCTACAACATCGTGCAGGTCACCGCACGGCAGCGGATGTGTCCGCGCCGACTGCTCGGGCGGATGAACGCCTCGATGCGCTTCGTGGTCTGGGGGGTGATGCCGCTGGCCGCCCTCCTCGCCGGGTGGCTCGGTACCGCGTTCGGCACGGTGCCGGCGATGTGGGTGGGGGTGGCGATCGGGCTCCTCTCCACCCTGCCGTTCCTCACCGGGCCCTTCGGGCGGATGAGGGAGCTCCCCACCCGCCCGTAGTGAGCGCGCGGATCGCCCCTACGGAACGCAGCGGGCTCGGACCGGCCGACGGCCCACAACTGGGGGCACAGAGTCAGAGAAATCTGATAGATCGGATATATGCTTGTAGAGATATCCTATAGGGCGCATACTGTGAGGGTGCGATGGACGGTGGAGTTCTCCGAGGAGGTTCGCCTCTGGTACATCGGGTTGTCCCCCG
>JBNJCY010000102.1:0-7246 GCA_051744325.1 Actinomycetota bacterium | reverse complement strand
ACCGGCGCTTGCGCCTCCGACGGCGATCCGGTCGGCGTCGACGGCGAGCTCGCCGTCGGGCTGAGCCAGCCAGGTGAGGACGGCGTGGGCGTCGTCGAGGGCGGCGGGGAAGGGGTGCTCGGGGGCCAGGCGATAGTCGACCGACAAGACCGTGAGGCGCAGGCGGCGGGCAAACTCGAGGCAGCTGCGGTCGTCCTGCTCGGGCTTCCCGATGAGGTGGCCGCCACCGTGGAGCCAGAGCAGGGCGGGCGCGGGGTGGGCGAGGTCGGTGGGCCGGTGGACGCGGATACGGACGTCCGGGGCGCCGTCGGGACCGGGGACGGTGCGGTTGGTGATGCTGAGGCCTGCGGGGACGAGGGTGGGCGGCGTCGGGAGACGGCGGATGAGGCGCACGAGTGGCAGGTTCCACGAGAAGTTGGGGATGAACCTCGCGGCACGGAGGTCAGGGTGCAGCATCGTCACACGGACGCGCTGCCGGAGGGGCGGAACGCGACGGCAGGGAAGCGTGCTGCGGCGGTGCGCGCCGTCGTCGGGGACATCTCGCGGTCCATGCCGAGTCGCGGGGCGAGCACGCGCCAGGAGCGGGGGTGGCGGCGCCCGTAGTCCGTCAGGACGGCGACCATCTCGTCCGGTTCGAGCAGGCGGAACTGCGGGCTGCGCCAGTGGTGCCGGCCCACCCACACGTCGCGCGGGGGAGAGGCCGTGATGTTGCGGTACCAGTCGCTGCGCGTGCCCCACGCCGCGACGACAACCGCCTCGGGGATGCGTTCGTCGAAGTGGACCACCTCGAGGACCGTGTCACGGCGCTTGCCGGTGGTGCGACCCTGGTGGACGAGGTAGAGGAACCTTTGCCCGAGCAACCAGCCCAACCCCCCGCGGTAGAGGTACACGGGGGCCCGCAGGAACACGCGCCTGGCGCCGCTGGGGCGCCGGTTCAGCATGCTCATCACGCCAGTATCGTGCGAGGACGTCGCTCAGGAGAACCTCTTGGACGTGCTCAGCGTTTGATGACGAGCACGGGTATCCGAGCCTTGCGGACCACCGTGTCCGACACCGAGCCTAGGAGGAATTCGGCGAGGTGGCCCTTGCCGGACGCCCCGAGCACGATGATGGTTGATCCCTCTGCGTCGGCTTTCTCGAGGATGACGTGCGCGGGATCGCCCCACTCGGCAGCGTACGTGGCCTTCAGGCCGGCAGCCTCGAACGACTCCGCGATCTCTGCGACGTCCTGCGAGGCGGTCTCGTGCCAGGCATCGATGGTCTGCTGTCCATGGGCGGACGTCGCCCCGATTCCGCCGCGCGTGCTGGTGGGGCCGATCAGGGCGGTGCTGTCGACGACGTGGAGCACATGCACCTCATTGACGCCGGGGATCAGCAGGATCTGGTCCGCTGCCTTCTGTGAGACCTCCGAGAAGTCAGTGGGGAAGAGGATGCGTTCGAACATGCTGCCTCCTTCGTAGCAGGGGCCAAGAACGATAGACCAACAGTGGTGTGCCACGCGGGCCTTTCGGATCCCGCGGGGGTGAGTGCGGCTGGGCTCCGGTGCCGGCTTGCCGACGTGGTTGATGCGGCGCGGGTGGAGCACGAGCCGATCTACCCCGTGGGAGCAGGTCAAGGCCGATCTTGGCCTGCGGTGACCTATCGGATCGCCTTGGCACCGCCGCCGCGAGGCAGTTGGGCAAGCTCGATCCGCAGGCACGGCGGCGACGACGCCACGGGCGAGACGGTGTTCATTCACCTGGGATCGGCGGAGTCACATGTCGTCGCAGCATCGCAACGCCCACCGTCAGCACGACGACGGCGATCCCCGCCCACCGCACCCAGGCGAGGTCGCCGGGGGCCGGGGGTCCGGCGTCGTCGGCGGGCCCGGTGGGGTGGAGGCGGACGAGGCGGTAGGAGGCGGTGGCGGCGGCGAGCTCGGCGTCGGACAGCCGCCGGGGGTTGAGGCCGGCGAGGTACGCCGCAAACCCCGAGTTCACCAGCACTGCGCGCACCAGGGGGAGGCGCTCGGCGTCGGGGAGGTCCGAGGCATCGGTCGCCTCGGCGGACAGGTGCCGCCCGTCCGGCAGCCACACCCCCACTCCTGGGTTGGTTCGCAGGTTGCGGTACCAGTCTGTGGAGGTTCCGTAGCCGGCAACACACCAGATGTCTCCGTCGATCTCGGCGAAGTTGAGCGGGGTGTACCGGCGCAGCCCGCTGCGGCGGCCGGTGTGAACGAGGACCATGATGAAGCCGACCCACGGGTTGGCCATCCCGAGCTGCCGATGCGAGGTCCGCCACCACAGGACCATCGCCTTGTTCTCGAGGCGGAACAGCCGTCGGCCGAGACTCGGTGTGGTGCGCGAAGGCCGAGGGACCCGGGTCACCGGCCGGTAGTCCGTGACGTAGTGCTTCTGGCCGGGCGTCTCGATGACCCGGCGCCGAGTCGCCCGGACCCGCCGGATCGCCTGCGGGGGAGTGTCCCCGAGTTCGATGGCGAGCAGTGCCGCCACCAGACCCGTCCGGCCGAGCCCCGCCCTGCAGTGCACGACCACCCGGCCGCCCTGCTCCAGGATCTCCTTGAGTTCGGCCGCGAGGGTGGGCCACAGCGCCTCGAAGTGCTCGTCCGGCGGATGCATGTCCGGGATCGGGGCGTGCCGCCATTCCATCCCGGCTTCACGGACAGACTCCCCGAGCTGCGGCACCTTGAGCAGCTCCAGCTCGCGGTCCTCCACCAGCGTGACGACGACGTCGGCACCCCAGTCCCGCAGCGCGGCCAGGTCCGCCGTCAGGTCTCGCGACCAGTGACCGCCCCACACGTCCCGGCCCTGCTTCCCCGGGCACGAGGCCATCCCGACGCGACCGCCGGCCGCACCCACCGCGAACGAGTCGACGCGGAGCGGGTGCGACCGGCTGGTGCGCAGGAGCCTCATCAGCTCATGGTGCCAGACGCCCGCGCGGTCTTGATGACGCCCTCGATCGAGTCCCACGCGGTCGCCGCGACGACTGCGATCGTGACGATCGTGAGGATCACGTCACCCGCGCCGCCCCAGGGCCAACCGGCCGCGTCGAGGTAGGCGTCGTTGACCAACTGGTCGCTGCGGAGGAGCCAGATCACCGGGATGGCGAACGCGGCGTTCAGTGCGATGTTCCAGATTGCGAGCGCCCACGACCAGCCCCAGCGATACAGCGCGATCCCGAAGAGGACCTCGAGTGCGGCGACCCCCAGGAACCACGGGATCCAGAAGGACCACAGGTCCGGGTTCAGGAACGGGAGGGGGTCCCCGGCGGCGTCGGTGTAGAGGGAGGTGGTGCGCTGCCAGAAGATGAGTGCGGCGAAGATGGCCAGGAACACGACCGAGGCGATCAGCTCCCCGAGTTCGCCCGCGCCAGAGCCCTCCTTCCGCTCCGGCAGCTTGTCCGGCGTCCACTGCTCGGTGGGTTCCTTCTCGCCGTACCGGTCGACGAGGGCGAACGCCAGCGTCATCCAGAACGCGACCCCCATGGCCACGTTGAAGCCGGCCGCGAGGGCATCCATCAGGGCCTCGTACACCGGCGCCTCAGCGAGGAGCTTCGCGAGCAGGACCGCGCCGGCCACGATCGGCACCGCGATGGACAGCACGAGCCTGAGGGCGCGCCACCAGGTGAGGAAGTAGCGCGGACCGATGAGGTGCAGTGGCCGGCCCACCCAGCTCGCGGCGAGCGCGGCGGGATCCCCGAGCTCGGTGAGGGCGGTGCGTTCGGCGTCCGCCGCAGGGTGGCCGGTCTCGCGCAGGGCGTCCGTCGCGTCCCCGATGCGCTCGCGCAACTCGCGCGCGAACTCCGCGCGCTGTTCCTCCGGAACGCTGCGGCCGGCGGCCCAGACGTAACGGTCGGTGAGGGTGGTGGTCATTCTGCGTCTCCGTTCGTGAGGCGGGCGACGGCGTCGTCGAGGCGGTGCCAGTCGTCGGTGAGGATGCGGGCGAGGGCATCGCCCGTGGGGCTGGTGTGGTAGAACTTGCGGGGCCGCGCCTCGTCGGTGTTCCACTCGCTGGTGAGGAGGCCCTGCTTCTCCAGGCGCCGGAGCAGGGGGTAGAGCGTGTTGGCGTCCACGGTGATGCCGAGGTCGTTGAGCGTCTCGAGCAGGGCGTAGCCGTAGTCGGGGGTGCGCAGGCGCATCAGGCAGGCGAGCACCACGGTGCCGCGGCGCAGCTCCTGGATGTGTCCGGCAGTGGTCTCGTCCATTGACATGTGCATCACTATAGTGTGCGACACACACTAATGCAAGAGGTACGTCGTCAGGTCCTTCGCGAGATCCAGTGGTGTCCCCCGTCGCGGACCACACGCTGGCCGCGGGGGGTAGCTTGGACGCCATGATCGAGACCCCTGACACCCGTTCGATGCGCGAGCGGATGCTCGCCGGCGACCTCTACATCGCGGACGACCCCGAACTGGCCGAGGCTTCCAACCGCGCCCTTGACCTCATGGACGCGTACAACGCCACGTCGGTGCGGCAGGGGCCGTTGCGCCGGCAGTTGCTCGTGGAACTGCTCGGTTCGATCGGGGAGGGCTCGGAGATCCGGCCGCCACTGTACGTGGACTACGGCAGCAACATCTCGATCGGGGCGCGCTGCTTCGCGAACTACGGCCTCGTTGCGCTCGACGTCGCGGCGATCACCATCGGAGACGACGTTCAGATGGGGCCGAACGTCCAGTTCCTCACGCCCACCCACCCCGTGGACCCCGGGCCGCGGCGGGACAAGTGGGAGGCGGCCGAGCCCATCACGATCGGGGACAACGTCTGGCTGGGCGGGGGAGTGATCGTCTGCCCGGGCGTGACGATCGGCCAGAACACGGTGGTGGGGGCGGGCGCCGTCGTCGTGAAGGACACACCGCCGAACGTGGTGGCGGTGGGGAACCCGGCCCGCGTGGTGCGGGAGATCTGAACACGGAACCGGGCGGCGCGAGAGACTCGCGCCGCCACCGTCACGTGAGAGGGATCAGCCGGCCGACCAACCGCCGTCGTTCGGGATGATGGCGCCGTTGACGTTGGCTGCCTCCTCCGTGAGGAGGTAGGTGATGAGCGAGGCGAGGTGCTCTGACTCGGCCATCCCGAGGGCGGTCTGGTGGACAGGGGAGATCGCGTTGAGGCCCGCCATGTTGATCTTGTCCTGTGGCATGGACTGTCCGATGTTCGTGTTGACCCCGCCCGGGCAGACCGCGTTGCAGCGCACGCCCTGCTTGCCGTAGGTGTACGCCGTGTTGCGGGTCAGGCCGACCACCGCGTGCTTGGACATCGTGTAGATCACACCTGCGGCCCCACCACGGATGCCAGCTGCGGAGGAGACGTTCACGATCGAGCCCTTGGACTCCAGCAGGTGCGGCACGGCCGCGCGCGAGAGGAAGAACGGTCCGTCCAGGTTGACGCGGAGCACCTTGCGGTACAACTCGGTCTCGGCGTCGCCGACGCCGGCGAAGTAGTCCATGATGCCGGCGTTGTTGACCAGGCCGTCGAGATGCCCGTCCTTCGCCGCCTCGGCAACGATCGCGTTGCACGTCTCCTCATCCCCGATGTCCCCGACGAAGGCGCGGGCCGATCCACCGGCGTCGGTGATGAGCTGGACGGTCTCGTGGGCGGGGCCCTCGGCGATGTCCGAGACGATCACGGTCGCCCCCTGCCCGGCGACCATCTGCGCCGTGGCGCGCCCGATCCCTGAGCCTGCTCCGGTGACGATGACGACCTTGCCTGTCAGATCGAAGAGTGCCATGTGGTTCCTTTCCGTCGGTTGGTCGACGGCGACCGGGGAACGGCCGGCGTCGAACGGTCTTCTCCAGTGTGACATCGGTCTCGTCGCGTCGCTCGGTATGATCCGCTGGGGGTCGGGAGGAGAAGCATGCACGGAATCGGGTTCGACCGCGAGAAGTACCTCGCGCTGCAGTCCCATCACATCGACGCCCGGCGGAAGCAGTTCGGCGGCAAGCTCTACCTCGAGTTGGGTGGGAAGCTGTTCGACGACCTCCACGCCTCTCGCGTGCTGCCCGGCTTCACCCCGGACAACAAGATCGAGATGCTGAAGCAGCTCAAGGATGACCTCGAGATCATCATCGTGGTCAGTGCCAAGGACCTCGCGCGGAACAAGCTGCGGGCGGACCACGGCATCTCCTACGACGAGGACGTCCTCCGCCTCGTCGACGGGTTCCGGTCCCACGGGCTGTACGTGGGCAGCGTGGTCATCTCGCGGGTCACCGAGGACAACGGGCATGCCCGTGCCTTCAAGCGCAAGCTCGAGAAGCTCGGGCTGAAGGTCTATCGCCACTACCCGATCAAGGGCTACCCCAACGACATCCCCCTCATCGTGAGTGACCAGGGCTACGGGCGGAACGACTGGGTGGAGACGTCCCGCGACGTCGTCGTGGTCACGGGGCCGGGGCCGGGCAGCGGCAAGATGGCCACCTGCCTCTCGCAGCTCTACCACGATCACGTGCGTGGCATCCCGTCCGGCTACGCGAAGTTCGAGACCTTCCCGATCTGGAACCTGCCGCTCGACCACCCGGTGAACATCGCCTACGAGGCCGCCACGGCGGACCTCGACGACGTCAACCTGATCGATCCCTTCCACCTCGCGGCGTACGGGGTCCAGGCGGTCAACTACAACCGCGACGTCGAGATCTTCCCGGTGCTGAATCTCCTGTTCGAGCGGATCCTCGGGGAGTCGCCGTACAGGTCGCCAACGGACATGGGCGTGAACATGGTGGGCAGCTGCATCTCGGACGACGAGGTGTGCCGCGAGGCCTCCCGGCAGGAGGTGATCCGGCGCTGGTATGCCGCCCTTGTGGAGGAGAAGCGGGACCAGCTCGAGCCCGCGGAGTCCGACCGGATCGCCCTGCTCATGAGCTCGCTGGGGATCGGCGCGAAGGACCGCACGGTCGTGGGGCCGGCACTGTCGGTCGCCAAGCGCGCCCAGGCGCCCGCTGCGGCGATCGAGCTCCCGGACGGCCGGATCATCACCGGCAAGACCTCACCCCTGCTGGGCGCGTGCTCCGCGATGCTGCTCGATTCCCTCAAGGCCCTTGCCGGCATCGACGACTCCGTCAAGCTCCTCTCCACCGAAGCGATCGAGCCGATCCAGGAGCTCAAGACCCGGCATCTCGGAAGCAAGAACCCCCGCCTGCACACCGATGAGGTCCTCATCGCCCTCGCCGTCAGTGCGAACGCCGATCCCCACGCGAAGCGGGCGCTCGCCGAACTGCAGCATCTCCGCGGCTGCGACGCCCACTCCTCCGTCAT
>JBNJCY010000101.1:0-7252 GCA_051744325.1 Actinomycetota bacterium | reverse complement strand
TGTCCTATCCTCGCGGCCATGCTGGAACTCCTCAGCGGGCTCGCCCTCACCACGGGCGTGGCGCTGTTCGTCCTGTTCCTGCGGACTTCGGCCCTCGGCACCACGCAGCGGTGGATCGTGACACTCGCACTGGCGACCGTCGCGCTGCTCGCCGGGATCGGGCTGTCGCTCATCGCGTGGCCCGGCACGACGGCGGCCCTGGTCGCCGTTGCTGTTGGCCTCGTGGTGGGAGCACGAGCCGCACAGGTGGTCAGTGAGTCGCAGCGCCCTCCCACCAGCGAAGGACCCGAATCGACCGGAGGGTGATCCAGCGGGACGGTTGGCCATCACCGTCATCGACGTCGAACCAGGACCGGCCCGTCGGGTTCCAGTCGAGCGGCCACCGTCCGTCCTCGAGACGTCGCGAGCGGAGGTGTTCGATCGCCTCGGTGAGGCGTGGGTCTGGCGTCCGTCCGGTGAGGAGCGCCGCCGCGCGGAAGTGGTCGAGGGCGCGGAGCACGTCGTAGTGCCAGCGATTGGGGTGGAGGAGGTACAGGTAGCGGTGGTCGGAGGGCTCGCCGGTCGAGAGGCGGCGGAACAGGTTTCGCTCCAGGAGGTACTCCTCGGCAGAGCGGCGCGCCTCCCGGGACGGTGGGGTACCTCCGGTGGCACGTTCGAACTCGAGGAGGCCCTCCAGCACGTTGATGGTGGTGTCGAAGGAGGACCGAACGGATCCGTTCTCAGCCTCGCAGTTCCACCCGCCGTCGTACAGGCGCTCTCCCACCAGCCGCTCGACAACGGGGGTCATGTCGACTCCGAAGTAGGTCCCGTTGGCCACCAGGGCGCCGTTGATGCACGGCTCGACCTCGCCCTCCCAATAGGGCTCGTTGGCGTACTCCCAGTGGACGTGCCGCCCGATGAGTTCCACTTGGCGGGTGAGCGCGGACGGCGGCAGCCCGAACTCGCGCAGGAGCGCGAGCACGTGCGAGGTCGAGGTCCACGGTTGGCCCTCCTCGTCGCCGCCCCAGACGTAGTCTGCCGGGAAGTGGGCGCCACCGGCCCAACCGCCGGCCTCGTCGGCCAGCGCGAGGAGCCGCGCACCCCAGCCCTCGGTCGCCACCCTCTCCCGCTCCGCCTGCCACTCGGACTCCGGGGCGTCCAGGAGGTCGCGCATCACCTGCCATCGGATCGAGGGATCCGAGTCCATCAGCCAGTCCATCACCGTCATGGGGAGGCAGCCTACCCGCTCTCAACGCATGCTTTGAGGGGCGTGGGAACGGTCGCCCGGCGCAATGGTTCGCTGTCAGAGTGCCAGGCCGACGTACTTGGTCTCGAGGTACTCCTCGATCCCCTCGAAGCCGCCCTCCCGGCCGAGTCCGGACTCCTTCACCCCGCCGAACGGCGCGGCCGGATTCGAGATGACGCCGGAGTTGAGGCCAACCATGCCGGTCTGGAGCCGTTCGACCACACGCAGGGACTCGGACAGGTCCTCCCCGAACACGTAGGCGATGAGCCCGAACTCCGTGGAGTTGGCGAGCTGCACCGCGTCGTCGGCGGTGTCGAAGGCCACCACAGGGGCGACGGGGCCGAAGATCTCCTCCCGCACCACACGGGACGTGGGCCGCACGTCGGCGAGCACGGTGGGCAGCATGAAGAAGCCCTCCCGGTCCAGCCGCGCACCGCCGGTGGCGATGGCGGCGCCGTCGTCAACGGCCTCGGTGACGAGGGACTCCACGTTGGCCAGCGCCGCCTCGTCGATGAGCGGCCCGACCTCGACGCCGTCCTCCAGCCCGTTGCCGACGCGCATCGCCGCGAGCCGCTCTGCCAGCCTCCGGGTGAATTCCCCAGCGAGGCTGCGGTGCACGAGGAAGCGGTTCGCGGCCGTGCAGGCCTCGCCGATGTTCCGCATCTTCGCTGCCACCGCCCCCTCGACGGCGCGGTCCAGGTCCGCGGACGCCAGCACGATGAATGGGGCGTTGCCACCAAGCTCCATCGAGGTGCGCAGCACTCGCTGCGACGCCTGCTCGAGGAGCTTGCGACCCACCTCGGTCGAGCCGGTGAAGGTGAGCTTCCGAAGGCGCGGGTCGGCGATGAGCGGCGCCGTCGTGGCACTCGACCGCGAGGTCATGAAGCAGTTGACCACGCCCTTCGGCACTCCCACCTCGTGCAGCACCTCCATCAGGAGGAGGGAGGTGAGCGGCGTGGCCGAGGCGGGCTTCAGCACGATCGTGCACCCGGCGGCGAGGGCGGGCCCGATCTTCCGCGTCCCCATCGCGAGGGGGAAGTTCCACGGTGTGATCGCGAGCGATGGACCCACCGGGTGCTTCATCGTGATGAGGCGCGAGCCACCGAGGGGCGCGACGGCGTAGCGCCCGTGCACGCGCACGGCCTCCTCCGAGAACCAGCGGAAGAACTCGGCCCCGTAGGCCACCTCTCCGTGGGACTCCTTGAGGGTCTTGCCCATCTCGAGGGTCATGGTGGTGGCGAAGTCCTCCGCCCGCTCGATGATGCGCACGTACGCGGCGCGCAGGATTTCCCCACGGACCCGTGGCTCGGTGGCCGCCCAGTCGTCCTGGGAGGCGACGGCAGCGTCGAGAGCGGACATGGCCACCTCGGGACTCGCGTCCGCCACCTGGGTGATGGGCTTGCCGGTGGCCGGGTTGACGACGTCGAGGGTCGCCTCCTCGCCCACCCATTCACCGTTGATGTGGTGGGCCGTCGGTAGCCTGGAGATCAGTTCGAATGTGTCTGCCATGTCTCGATCCTGCCCCCAGACCGGCGTGCGTGCGAGGGATACGTCACAGTGCCATGACCTCCTCCGCCAGGACGGCGAGTCCCTGACGCAGGAGATCCTCCGGGATGACCAGCGGCGGCAGCAGCCGGACCACGTTGCCGTACGTGCCACAGGCCAGGACGACTACGCCGCGCGCCAGGCAGGCCCGCTGCACGGCCGTTGCGGTGGCGGGGTCGGGGTCGGTGCCACCCGGCCGCACGAACTCGAGGGCCATCATGGCCCCGCGGCCCCGAAGTTCTCCCACGTGGTCGCTCCCGGACGCGAGCGGCCCGGCGATCTCGCGGATCACCTGCTCGATCCACTCCGCACGACCACAGAGGTCCCACTCCTCCATGGTGTCGAGTGCGGCGAGCGCCGCGGCGCAGCAGATCGGGTTGCCGCCGTACGTGCCTCCCAGCCCACCGGGATGGATGGCGTCGAGCAGGTCCGCGCGGCCGGTCAGCGCGGCGAGCGGCATTCCGGCCGCGAGCGCCTTGGCCGTGGTGACGAGATCCGGTTCGAGGTCCTCCCAGTCGCCGGCGAACCACCGTCCGGTGCGGCAGAGCCCGGACTGGATCTCGTCGGCGATGAGCACCACGCCGTTCTCGCGGCACCACCGCGCCAGTGACGGAAGGAAGCCGCTGGCTGGGACGATGAATCCGCCCTCGCCCTGGATGGGCTCGATTACCACGGCGGCGAGGTTGTCCGCCCCCACCTGCTTCTCCATGACGGCGATCGCGCGAGCCGCAGCCTCCTCCCCGGTCATCCCCGCGGGATCCCGGAATGGGTAGCTCATGGGGACGCGGTAGACCTCGGGTGCGAACGGTCCCATGCCGGACTTGTACGGCATCGACCGGCTGGTGAGGGCGAGGGTCAGGTTGGTCCGCCCGTGGTAGGCGTGCTCGAAGGCCGCGATCGCAGGCCTTCGGGTCGCCTTGCGGGCGACCTTCACCGCATTCTCCACGGCCTCGGCACCGGAGTTGAACAGGGCCGACTTCTTCGACCCCGTGCCCGGGGCGACGCCGTTCAGGCGTTCGCACACGGCCACGTACCCCTCGTAGGGGGTCACCATGAAGCAGGTGTGCGTGAAGTGTCCGGCAGCCTCCCTGATCGCCGCGGCCACGCGGGGGGCGGAGGCCCCCACGGTGGTCACGGCGATCCCGGAGCCGAGGTCCACGACGGAGTTGCCGTCGGCGTCGATCAGGACCCCGCCGTCGGCGTCCACCGCATAGAAGGGCGACGACGACGCGACCGCTGCGGACACCGCCGCTCGCCGTCGCTCGTGGAGCGCAGCCGACCGGGGACCGGGCAGGTCTCCGGCCAGCCGGCGCTCCTGCGGGAGGCGGTACGCGATCCCGGGCATCGTGGCGTTCAACCTTCGTCCGCGACCGACCGGAAGGCTCCGTGGGGGTGTGCGAGCTGATCGTCGGGGGGCACCGGGCCGATAGCGTCCCAGAGCTCGACCACGTGGCCATCTTCCACGCGCCAGAGCTCGCAGAACGAGTGTCGCTCCCCTCCGATGGATCCCTCCGAGTGTGTGAGGACGAAGTCGCCCTCGGCCACCGTGCGATGGAGGGTGTCGTAGGTGAGCGGGGTGCCGTCCACCTTCAACTTCTCGAGGAAGTCCACCATCGGTTGCACGCCGTCGGGGATGTCCGCCGAGTGCTGGGTGAACGCGCCGTCTTGACGGGTGAAGGCGGTGACGCCCCGGTAGTCCTGTTCCTTGAGGAAGGACTGCCACAGCCGGATGACGAGGTCACGGCTGGCCTCGGTGTCCGCGGTGGGGTCCACCGCGGTCGTGCCGTCGAGTTGGGTGTGCCCAGAGGCGTTCGGGGCCATCTCGGTGACCAGGCCGTCCCAGTGCTCCACGATCTTCCCGCCCTCCACGCGGTAGATGTCGAAGCCGACGTACAGCGCTTCGGGGTCCAGCCCCGGGTAGGAGCCGTGAAAGGCCACGAGGCCCGTGGCCTCGTCCACGAGCACCCGCGCCACCTCGTGACGCATGTCCGGGGCGGCGGTGACGAGTTCCCTGAGGCCCTCCAGCCCGTTCGCGACCAACGGGGAGTGTTCCACGTAGTCGGACGAGAAGTTGCGCTCCAGGGTGGTTAGGTCGTGCTCGGTGAACAGCTCGCGGTCCGCTGTGACCACGAGGCTGCGGATGTCGGTCATGTCCCTCTCCTCACTCATTCCATGGAGCTCATGACGTGCTTGACCCGCGTGTACTCCTCGACGGCGTACTTCGACAGGTCCTTGCCGTAGCCGGAGTGCTTGAAGCCACCGTGGGGCATCTCCGCGACGAGCGGGATGTGGCAGTTGATCCACACACACCCGAAGTCGAGATCGCGGGACAGGCGCAGCGCCCGGGCGTGGTTGGTGGTCCACACCGAGGATGCCAGGCCGTACTCCACGTCGTTCGCCATCCGGACGGCCTCCTCCTCGGTGGCGAAGGACTGCACCGTGATGACGGGGCCGAAGATCTCTTTCTGGATCGCCTCGTCCTCCTGCTTCAGTCCGGCCACGACCGTGGGCTCGAAGAAGAAGCCGGGCATGTCCGCCACCTGCTTGCCGCCAGTGGTGATCGTGGCGTGGTCGGGCAGCCTCGCGAGGAAGCCCTGGACGCGGTCGAGCTGGTTGGCGTTGTTGAGCGGGCCGTAGAGGATGTCCTCCTTCTCCGGTGTCCCGAACGCGGTTGCCGTGGCGGCCTCGGTCAGCTTGGCGAGGAAGTCGTCATGGACGGACTCCTGGACGAGGATGCGGGTGGAGGAGGTGCAGTCCTGCCCGGCGTTGAAGTAGCCGGTCTCCGCAAGCGTGCTCGCTGCGGCGTCCAGGTCCGCGTCCTCGAACACCACGCACGGCGCCTTTCCGCCGAGTTCCAGGTGTGCACGGGTGAGGTTCTTCGCCGCTGCCGCGGCCACCTCGATGCCGGCGCGCACGGAGCCTGTGATCGAGACGAGGCCGGGGACGGTCGAGCTGACCACGAGGGCGCCGGCCTTGGCGTTGCCGAGCACCACGTTGAAGGTGCCCTCGGGCAGGAATTCCGCGGCGATCTCCGCGAGCAGCAGGGTCGAGTCCGGTGTGGTGTCCGAGGGCTTGAGGACGATCGCGTTGCCGGCCGCGAGGGCGGGCCCGATCTTCCACAGGGCCATCATGAGCGGGTAGTTCCATGGGGTCACCTGGCCGACCACACCGATCGGCTCGCGCCGGATCACGGAGTTGTAGCCCTCCATGTACTCCCCCGACGCGGTGCCCTCCATCATCCGGGCAGCGCCGGCGAAGAAGCGGAGCTGGTCCGCGCCAACCGCCACCTCCTCGGAGGCGATGAGGTACTTCGGCTGGCCGGTGTTTCGGGACTGCGCCTCGACAAGGTCGTCGGAGCGCGCCTCGATCGCGTCGGCGATCTTGAGGATGGTCGCCTGCCGTGCCGACGGAGTGGCGCGCCCCCAAGTGGCGATCGCGGCGCTGGCGGCCGCGTAGGCGTCGTCGATGTCCTGCTGGTTCGAGTTGGGTGACTCCCCGATCACCTCCCCGGTGGCAGGATCGACCAGGTCGAAGAACTCACTGCTGTGCGAGTCGACATACCGGTTGCCGATGAAGTTCTGGCGTCGTTTCATCACGTACTCCTCCGGACAGCTGTGAAGTGGTGGTCCCCGAAGACCACCCATCACTGTATCGAGAGGGGGAACGTCGCGGCTGAACGTGAGATGAATTATCCCGGCGGGTGAGACGTCTCGCATTTCTCCACCCATCCTTCACCAGACCGGTGATGACGCTTCTACATCGAGCGCGCGATCAGCGGCTGTTGGCCGTGGTGTCCTCCTCGAAGCGGGCCTCAAGTTCGTCCAGCAGTTCGAGGAGGCGCCGCACCGTGTCCTCGTGCAGGAGGGAGTAACAGCGGCGCGGCCCGTCGACGCGGGCCTGGACAAGCCCGGCGCGTCGGAGCGCGGCGAGGTGCTTCGACACGGTGGGCTGGTCCAGGTCCGAACCTGCGCAGAGGTGTCCCACGTCGCACTCACCGGCGGACAGGGACTGGAGCAGCGCTCGCCGCACGGGGTGGGCGAGCGCCCTGCACACTCCGGTCACGAAGTCGGTCACGAGACCGACTTCAGGTACTCGAGGGCTGACAGTGCCGCGACGGTGCCGTCGGAGACCGCGGTCGTGACCTGCCGGACCCGCTTGGTACGGACGTCTCCCGCGGCGAAGACTCCGGGAACGTCGGTCCGCAGGGAGTCGTCGGTGATGATCTCGTCGCGTGCGTTCATCTCCACCTGGCCGGCCAGGGCCTCGGAGTTCGGGACGTATCCGATGAACACGAAGCAACCGTCCACCGGGACCTCGCGGACCTCGCCGGTGGCCTTGTCCTCGGTGCGGACGGCCTGGAGGCCGGTCTCCCCGGTGAAACCCAGCACCCGCTGGTTCATGAGGAAGCTGATCTTCGGGTTGGCGGTCGCCTCGGCAACGATGAACGGCTCGGCCTGGAAGTGGTCGAACTCGTGGATGACC
>JBNJCY010000100.1:0-7302 GCA_051744325.1 Actinomycetota bacterium | reverse complement strand
GTCATCGTCGACGAGAGCCACCACCTCGCTGCCGGGTCCTACGAGAACGTCGTATCCCAGATTGGCGCGGCCTGGTGGCTGGGGCTCACCGCGACACCGAAACGCAAGGATGGACTGGAGCAGGTCACGAACTGGCAACTCGGCCCGATCCGGCACATCATCCGAGACACTCTTCCCAACGAATCCAACCTTGTCACCCCTTACGACGGACCGCGTCGCGTGCTGCACGTGCACAAGACCGCATACCGCAGCCCGCACGATTTCGAGATGACCGCGCCGGGAGCAATCACGCTCTTGGGTGGCCTGCTGGCCGACGATCGGGAACGCAACCGCCAGATCGCCGCCGACATCGCAACGGCGCTCACCCAAGGCCGCAAGTGCCTGGTCCTGTCCCGCCGCCGCGACCACCTGACCGCGCTCGCCGGTCTGCTGCCGGAAGCAGAAGCGCTGATCATGCGCGGCGGCACCGGCGCAACGGCCTTGGCCGCGATCCGAGCCAGGATCGCCGACGCTTCCCCAGACGAGGCGCTACTCGTCATGACGACCGTCCCCTACGGCGGTGAAGGATTCGATGCACCTGTCATCGACACCGTCTTCCTCGCCGGGCCCATCTCCTACCCCGGCCTGGTGATCCAAGCGGTCGGCCGCGCGCTGCGGCGACACGAAGGCAAGACCGAAGTCGTCGTCCACGATTATGTCGACGCAGACGTCCCAGTCCTCAACACGCAATACTCCAAACGTCGGGCCGCGTACCGGCAGTTGGGCTTCATCAACTGAGCCGGATCGACAACCTGCCACGACTCGGCTGGGCCGGCGCTGCGGGAGGTGACCTACTGACAATGCGATCTCCTGCGGCACCACAGACAGACGGCGTGCGTTTCAGTACGCCACCCGCTGGCGTCGTCGGACGTCTATCTGCGCAGCTCACGAGCGGTGGGCGACCGCCCTCACTGACGTCCGCGGAAGAGGAGGAAATGCTGCCAAAACTGTTACCCGCGTCGGTCCAGGTCCCCGCTCGCCTGGGAACGAACGACGGTTCAGATTCATTCGCCACGAGCCACGTCAGTCGATTGGGGTGGGACGCTCCTGGCGTGTTCAAAGGTGGCGGGGGCGGTCGGCCAGCGGGCCCAGCTGTTTCTGGATGATATCGATGACCAGATCGAGATCGACTCGGAAGCACTCGTGCACCACGACGTTGCGAAGGCCCGCAATCGCCGCCCATGGCACGTCGGAGAACCGTTCCTGCTCGGGGCGAGTCACACTGCCACCGCATCAGCCAAGGCGCTGGCGGACACTCCACCGCGAAGCAGAGTGGTGGTGACAACATCGACTCGCCGGCCCCAGACGTCGCTCAGTTCCTCAGCGATGCCCGCCGCACGCAGCAACTCATTTCCTCGTGTGGGTAGCAGGTCCACGAGGAGATCCAGGTCGCTGCTGCTGTTGGCATCGCCACGGACAACGGAACCGAACAGTCGGGGATTGGTGGCCCCGTAGCGAGCAAGGATCCTTTCCAAGGCGCCGCGGTGCGCACCGACGACCGCCCGCAGCGCGACGCTCTCAGACCTGACCGAGGTCATGTGTCAAGAGTAGGGGACGCTTCAATGCCAGCCCATCCTCTCTCAGGCCTTCAGTCACGCGCGCGGCCACTGCATGCTCGCCAGGCTTGAGAGGGGCTGCGGTGGTCATCTCAGCGCGGACCAAAGGACAACACGCTTGTGTCATCACGCTTCTGCAACTACCGGGGCCGTCCACGGCGCCACCAGCCACGACAGTCGAAGGGCCCGTCTCCTGCATCACCGCAGGTCACGGGTCCGTTCGCATGGCGGAGGATGGGTGATTCGAACCCCCGAGGGCTTTGCACCCAACGCACTTTCCAGATACTTGCGTTCCCCGGTGTTCGTGGGAGTCGGCCAACGTCCATCTATGCAGGTCAGCGCCGGTCTGCCGACAAGGAGCGACGCACCTTGACGTCCACCCTGGCGTTCACGGAACAAGGAAGAACGGCAACCGAAACTGCAACCGGCCGGGGAGTCCGCTGCGGTCCGCCTGACTCAGGCGTGGTAGGCGTCCCGCCGGTGGTCGATGTCCAGCACCACGACCGTCCGGCACTCCTCGTCAATGCGGTACCTAACGCGGTACTCGCCTCGGCGTGCGCGCCACAACCCGTTGAAGGGTGCCCGTAGCGGAACTCCGACGCGGCGCGGGTTTCGGGTGAGCGGTCCGGAGATGAACTCCCATGCGGCGAACGCGGCAGCGGGCGGGAGGGTGTCGGTCAGGGCGCGGCGAGCCCCGGGTGCGAGGACGACGGCGTAGGGCTCACCTTCCACGCTTCCGCCGTTCCGCCAACAGGTCGTCCATCTCTGCTGCGGTGGTGATCCTCCCGGCGGCGATCTCCCTCTCCGCCTGCTGGAGGCGCTGGATCGCGTCCGAGTCGGTCAGGAGTTCGATCGTGGCCTCGAGCGACTCGAGGTCCTCCGCCGAGATCAGGACGACGTACTCCCGGCCGTTTCGCGTGACACGGACGCGCTCGTGGGTGCGGACGACCTCCTCGGCAATCTCGGAGAACCGGGCCTTGACCTCGGACAGCGGCAGAGTGCTCATAGACCAATATTATAGTCTGGAATTAGGTGTCGCCACCCTGGGTGGAGTCGGCGTTCGCTGATCGGGCGACGCGTCGTATCAGGCGGACCTCTCCTGGTCCAAGCGCTCCAGGATCCACGAGCGCACCAAGGTGGACGCCGGCAGGTGCTTCGCGTCGGCGACGCGCTGCACCCGCGCCTGCTCCTCCGCACTCAGTCGCACCGAGTACACCTTGGACCGCACCCTGTTCGGCCGGGTCGGAACAACCCCAGATGGGAACGGAGCTTCCTTGGTCTGCTCGGACTCCTCGCGCAAGTGGGCGGCCAGTGCCGGATCAATTGTCTTCGCCATCAGTGACTCCTTCCAGGCAGAACGTCAGGTCGGCCCCGGTGGGCCATTCGTTGATGCCGTGGAGGTCGCCATCAGGGTCCCTGAACGTGATCACCACCAGTACCCGGCACCTGCCGAGCGACCGATGAACCATGGGGCACCCATCCGCGACTTCGGGTCCGGCTCGAACGCGACCAGGTCGACATCGTCGAGCGCCTCCTGCGTCCACTCCGGCTCGATCGCCTGCCCACCGGGGTAGCGCTCAGGCCGCGAGCGGATGTAGGCGGCCGACTCAGCGTCCCAGATGAGTTCTTCACCCACGACAACCACTGTGCGACGATGTACTACAGGATGTCACGTCGGAATCCTCGTCCGGGGGCTCGTGCATCCGTCAGAACCTGGGTTCAGACAGGTCTTGCGACGGTTGTGCCTCGCCCTGCGATGCGTTCACAAGCTACTTTGGAATGGCGGAGGGGCCCACGTCATCGTTCACGCGATGAGGGCCCGTGAGAAGTCCTTGAGGTGATGACCATGCCGCGCACTGTTGAGGAGATCCTGCAGCACGCCGACGAGCTTGCGGCGCGCTTCGAGTCCTACGAGCCCAACTCCGCCGACGAGCTCGACGCCGGTGCGGTGGCCCTGCTCCGGGCGGCCATTGCTGAGCGCTCCGAAGCAGAACGCCACCTCATCGAGGCGGTGCGGAAGGCCCGCGAAGCCGGGATGTCCTGGTCGACCATCGGTTCATTCGTTGGCACGAGCGGCGAAGCTGCACGCCAGCGATACGCCAGCAAGGTCGCCTGACTCCACGGCCCCGATCGGGTGCGTTGGGGACGGTTCGGCTGGGAGCAGCTCGCTGGCTTTGCCGCCATCAAGGTGTCTCAACTCGTCGAGGAGGCGACCAGCTGAGAGGCGCCCCCTCGACCGACGCCAGTGGACGTCGGCCAACACGCTTGTGTCATCACGCTTCTGCAACTGCTACCGAACTGCTACCGGAGCGGTCCGCGCCGCCACCACCCTGCCAGGACAGCCAAAAGGCCCGTCTCCTGCATCACCGCAGGTCACGGGCCGATTCTCATGGCGGAGGATGGGGGATTCGAACCCCCGAGGGCTTGCACCCAACACGCCTTCCAATTGCGTTGACCGGTGTTCGCGGACGTCGATCCGTGTCTGTTTGCGCAGGTCAACGCCCGTGGGGCCGACGACGATCGACACCGACCGACGTCGACGAACGAGGGGGAACTGCTACCGAAACTGCTACCGACCGACGTGGTTCACCTTTGTCATGTTTGGGTGGTACGCAACCTCGCGTGTGGGCAGTGTAAGCCCTCATGTTTGGGTACCAGAGTGGCTCGCGTCTGGTAGTTTGGGGTCGTGACACTGGACGGTGTGGTCGAACGCAGGGTGAGCGGGCTTCTGGCGAGCCTCGTGGCTGAGGAACCGGTGATCGCCCTCCATGGTCCGCGGTCGGTGGGCAAGTCGACCGTGCTGCGGATGTTCGCGGACGCCCACGGTGTCGAGGTCATCGATCTTGACGACATCGAGGTTCGCGACGCGGTCGCGGGGAACCTCGGGTTGGTGACCGGTGGGCCCACTCCGCTATGCATCGATGAGTATCAACGACTGCCCGAGATCCTGGACGGGATCAAGGCTCGATTGAACCGGGAGGGAAGTGGTCCGGGCACTGCGGTGATCACCGGGTCGACGCGTCAAGACGCGTTGCCTGGGACGGCACAGGCCTTGACAGGCCGGCTGCACACCGTGACGATCTGGCCGCTGTCGCAGGGCGAATTGGAGGGGGTCAGGGAGAACCTGCTGGAGAGGCTGAGTGTCGTCCCCGACCGGGTTGTGTTGAATATTCCGAGTTCGACGACTTCCCGCGAGGACTACGTGTCGAGGGTGTGCGCAGGTGGTCTTCCGCTGGCCGTTCGCCGGTCGGAGGCATCTCGTGCACGGTGGTTCGACGATTTCGTGCGCCAGTCGATCGAGAGGGACGCCCTCGAACTCAGCCAGATCCGGCAGCGCCAGGCGATGGTTGATCTGTTGACCCATCTGGCGGCGCAGACGGGTCAGCTGCTCAATATCTCGAAGGCGGCGGAAGCGGTGGGTGTAGACCGCAAGACGGCAGAGGCTCACTTGCGTCTGCTGGAAGATCTCTTCCTCCTCGTGCGACTTCCAGCATGGGGCAAGACCCTGCGATCGCGGGTCAGCGTGCGGCCCAAGGTGCTCGTGGTTGACTCCGGACTGGCTGCCCGGCTGCTCCGACTCACCCCCGCCAAGCTCGCCACGTTGGATCCCGCAGCCCTCACCGACTTCGGCCACTTGCTCGAGACCTTCATCGTCGGCGAACTGCGGAAGCAGGCCTCCTGGCTGAACGAGCCGGTCACCCTCGGGCACTGGCGCACCAGTGACGGTGCAGAGGTCGACCTGGTGGTTGAGTTCGACGACGGCGCGGTCGTGGCTTTCGAGGTGAAGGCCAACGAACGGGCCACCGCACCGGCCTTCAAGGGCTTGGAGCAACTCCGTGACGCGCTCGGGCCGCGATTCCGCGCCGGGGTCGTGCTCACGACCGGGCGCCGCTCCTACACGTACGCCGACCGCCTCCACGTCATGCCGATCGATCGGATCTGGCGCCCCGTTTCCTCAGACCGGTCGGAGACCTGAACACCTTCCGATCGAGAAGGGTGCAACTGCTACCGAACTGCTACCGGAGCGGTCTGCGTCGCCACCAGCCACGACAGGTGTCGGCCAGCGTCTGTTTGCGCAGTTCAGCACAGGTGGCCGACAACGTCCGACACTGACTGACGTCCACGAACAACAGGGAGCTGCTACCGAAACTGCTTCCGGCCGGTGAGCCTGTCGTCATCGCTGTCAGCGCGGGCATGACTGGGGCTGGTTCATGCCGAAGTCACTGGGGTCCGGTCGCGGCAGAGAGTGGATGCGGGTTCGTGCGTTCAGTTGGCGGACGTTGGCGCGGGAGTACGATCCGGGTATCGCGAAAGTACGAACGGGCGCTCGCGCAAGTACTGGTCGGCGGCCAAGGTTGGGAGTGTGAATGGTCTTCTTCCCCGCAGAACTGTCGCGGTAGGACGCGAACTGCTTTCAGCGTTCCCGGCGGTCGTCATCCAAGGGGCTCGTCAAGTCGGCAAGAGCACGCTAGCCCGGCAGCTCGTTGAGGACCGGCCCGCTGTGGTAGTCACCCTGACGACCGGCGGACCCGGGATGCGGCCGTTGCTGACGAGACTGCCTTTGTCGAGCAATGCCCCGACGGCGTCCTGGTCATCGACGAGGTCCAACGTGAACCCGAACTCCTGCTGGCGATCAAGGCCAGCATCGACCGGGACCGGCGGCCGGGCCGGTTCCTGCTCACCGGATCAGCGGACCTGCTCACCGTGAAGGGCCGCACCGACAGCCTCGCCGGTCGTGCGGCGACCCTCCGCCTGCGGGGACTCAGCCGGGGTGAGCTCGACGGCAACCCGGAGGACTTCGTCGCTGCACTTCTCGCGGGGACGCCACCACACCCGTTCACGACCGGATGGACCCGGGCCAACTACGCCGCCGCCATCGCCCAGGGCGGATACCCCGACATCCGGGGCCTCAGCTCGCGCCTGCGACATGCGTGGCTCGACAGCCATCTCGACCGCGTCCTGGAACGGGACGCGACGCTGCTTCCGTCCGGGAGCCAATCCCGACGGTTGCGTTCGGTGCTGTCCCTACTGGCCGCGAATCAGGCCGGGGAACTGATCAAGGCACGCATCGCCGACGGCGCCGACATTCCCCGTAACACCATCACCGCCTACCTCGACGTGCTGCGCTCGGTGTACCTGGTCGATGAACTACCCCCGTGGACCGCAAACCTGACCAAACGCGAAGTCGCTCGACCGAAGGCGTTGGTCGCCGACTCAGCACTCGCACTCCGGCTCAACCGACAGACCGAACAGCAACTACTGCCATTCACCTCGGACTCCATAGGGGGCCTGTTCGAGGCGTTCGTCGTCAGCGAACTGCTCAAGCAGAAGACCTGGAGCGAACACGACTATCAGCTGTTCCACTTCCGCGACCGTGATGGCGTGGAAGTCGATCTCGTCCTCGAACTCGACGACGGCCGGGTCATCGCCATCGAGGTCAAGGCGTCCTCGACATACCGGTCGGAACACTTCGCAGGACTTCGCTTCCTCAAAGACAAACTCGGCGACCGGTTCCTCGCCGGAATCGTGGTCGGCATGTCGGACACTTCACCGCGGAGCAGGGTGTGGTGACGACTTCGGCTCGTCGGCCCAAGATGTCGCTGAGTTCCTCAGCGATGCCCGCCACACGCAGCAGCTTGTCCTCGTGCGGCGAGCAGGTCCACGAGGACGTCCAGGTCGCTGCTGCTGTTGGGTTTGCCGCGGGCAA
>JBNJCY010000099.1:0-7336 GCA_051744325.1 Actinomycetota bacterium | reverse complement strand
CGAGTCCGCTGGCCCGAGTCCGCTGGCCCGAGTCCGCCGGCCCGAGTCCGCCGGCCCCGAGTCCGCTGACCCCCGAGTCCGCCGACCCGAGTCAGCTGACCCCCGAGTCCGCTGACCCACCGGCAGCCACCCGGCCCAATGGCACCACGAGCACGGGCACGGTCGTGAACTCGAGGACGCGCAGGGTGTGGCTCCCGATCGTGGGGATGGCGTCCCCCGGCCTGTCGACGCGAGCCAGGACGATCATGCTCGCGTGCGCCTCGCGCGCCTCGGCGAGGATCTCTGCCGCCACCCGGCCCCGCCGGCGCACCCCGGTCACGCTCACCCCGGCCGCCTGGCCCAGCGCGATGACGTGCCGCAGCACGACGGCGGCGTCCGCCTCCCGCCGCGGCGCGCGGGCGTCGTAGTCCTTCAGCCGCTTGTCCGGGCCGTCCTCCGGCAGCACGGTGACGACGCGGAGCTCGGCACCGAGCCGCCTGGCATGGTCGATCGCGGCCTCGGCGGCGGTGAAGGCGGCCGGCGAATCGCTGACGGCCACCAGGATGATGCTGCTCATGGGGAACTCATCTCCTCAGGGACCCCGGTATCCACCGGGGGCCCGGATCCTCGGTCTTCGCGTCCACGGCCTCGTCCACGCTCGTCCTTCTCCGCGGCCCAGTGGACCCGGAGCACCTCCTCGAGCTCCTGCTCCTCGAGCCGCCGCCGGATCCCGGCCAACTCCTCCTCGAGCCGCGGGATCCACCGGTTCTCCACGGCGCGCTGCCGGGTTCGCGTCGCGGCGAGTTCCGCCCCCAGCAGGGCGATGGCTCGCTCGGCCGCGGCGTGCCGCACCGCGAGCTTCAGGGCCTCCCGGTGGGCCTGCACCGCGAACGCGAGCGCCGAGCTGCCCCCGGGAGCGGCCCCCTCCGGAACCGCGCACACCGCGTCCGCCGGGTAGGACACCCCCATGGCCACCCCCCAACGCACCTCCACCGTCGCCGGAGTCGCGGGTGCGCCCGCCTCCAACGCCGTCGTCCCGTCCAACGCAGCAGCGCGCCGGAGCCACTTGGCCGCCTCCCGCGCGGCCGACTCCCACTCGGCCCGCACCCCCTCGGAATGAAGGTGGAGGCGGTCGAGCTCGCCGGCCATGATGCGCTGCTTGCGGTCGAGGAGGGCGGCCCCGTGCCGCGCGGTCCGCAGCCGCCGCTCGACCCGGACCTTCCCGGCCCTGCCCGTCACGCTCATCTCGCAGACCCGTCCAGTGGAGTCCGGGTGGAGCCGTCCGAGACATCCGGCAGGTACCGCTCCAACAGCTCGAGCGACACCATGGTCAACTCCTGCCGTGGCAGCTCGGCCAGCGCCTGCCACGCCCGTCCCAGCGTGTCCTCAAGCGTGCGCACCTCGTCACTTCCCTGATCCAGGAGCTCCTTCTCCAGCAGATCCCGGTACTCGAGGTAAGCGTGGTCCGTCTCGCTGAGCGCGTCCACACCCACCAACTCCGCCAGCTCCGCGGCCTCCCGGGCCCGGGCCAGCGCGGCGAGTACCTGGGCGGCCACGTCGAGGTGGTCCTCCCGGGTCCGGCGCGGCCCGGCCCCGGACCGCATCAACCGGGACAGCGAGGAGAGCCCGTCCACGGGCGGGTAGATCCCGCGGGCGGCCACCTCGGCGGAGAGCACCACCTGGCCCTCGGTGATGTAGCCGGTCAGGTCCGGCACCGGGTGTGTGATGTCCCCCGCGGGCATCGTCAGCACGGGGATCACGGTCACGGAACCCGTCTTCCCGCGCACCCGGCCGCACCGTTCGTACAGCGAGGCCAGGTCACTGTACAGATACCCCGGGTAGCCGCGGCGGGCGGGAATCTCGCGCCGGGCGGCGGAGACCTCGCGCAGGGCCTCGGCGTAGCTGGTCATGTCGGACATGACCACGAGCACGTCGTCGCCGTGCGTGAACGCGAGGTCCTCCGCGATGGTCAGCGCGATCCGCGGGGTGAGGATCCGCTCGATCACAGGGTCATCGGCGGCGTTGAGCAGCAGCACCAGCTCCCCGGCCGCGGACCGTTCCTCCAACCGGTCCCGCACGTACGCGATGTCCGCGTGGGTGAGGCCCATCGCCGCGAACACCACCCGGAACGACTCCCCGCCGGACGTCGCGTGCGCCGCGATCTGCGTGGCCAGCATGAGGTGCGGCAGCCCCGCCACGGAGAAGATCGGCAGCTTCTGACCCCGCACCAGCGTTGTGAGCGCGTCGATCACGGAGACCCCGGTGAGGACCGGCTCCTCCGGCGGCTCCCGCAGCACCGGGTTCAGCGGCCACCCGCTGACCGGCAACTCCTCCGCACCGGCGACCGGTGGGCCGCCGTCGAGCGGCTCACCCCTCCCGTTGCACACGCGCCCCAGCCACCCCGTGCCCACCGGGATGTGCAGCGGCCGCCCGGCGAAGCGCACCCGGGTCCCGCCCGGCGCCATCCCGGCCGTGCCCTCCAGCACCTGGAGGGTCACCAGGTCGTGGTCCACCTCCAGCACGAGGCCATGCCGCTCGCCGCTCACCACCTCCCCGTCCGTCACCTCGACGACCGCGAACTCGTCCCAGCCCACGCCGTCCGCGCCGCCCACCACCAGCAGGGGGCCGCGGAGCTCCCGGATGTCCCCGTGCGTCAGCTGCCCCGCGACGACGCCGGAGCGCCCGGGGGCGGGCCGGTCGGGGAGCGGCGCGGGCTGCGGCGTCGAGCTGGCGGGAGGGGGTGCGGCGGCAGTCATGCGAGCCCCTCCAGGTCCTTCAGGACGGTGGCACGGCGCTCGGCCACCCCGGCGTCGTCGTCGGGGCCCATGTCCTCGCGGGCGCGCAGGACCGGGCCGAAATCCGTTCTCTCGATCACACTCGCGGGCACCCCGCGCTCCACGAGCACCTGGCAGGCGTCCACGACGTCGAGGACCATGTCCAGCAGCGCCGCACCCTTGGCCGCGGAGCAGAAGGCATCGTTCTCGCTCAGGGCGTTCTGGAGGAGCACGCCGTCGCGGAGCAGCCGGCCGCCGAGGAGCACCATGCGCTCGTGGCCGGGCAGGGAGCTCGCCCCGATGATCTCGGCGAGGTCCGCGAGCCGGTCCGCCTCGGCGAGCAGGGACGCGGCCCGGGCACGCCGCCGGGCCCAGCCGGGATCCCCGTTCGCGGAGTGCCACAGCCCGAGCGCCTCCGCGTCCCGCGCGAACGATCCGGTCCAGCTCACCGCCGGGTAGTGCCGCGCGTAGGCGAGCTCGCGGTCCAGCAGCCAGAGCGAGCGCACGAAGCGTTGCGTGTCCGTGGTGACGGGCTCGGTCATGTCCCCGCCCTGGGGTGAGACCGCCCCGATCACAGTCACGGATGCCGTGCGCCCACCGAGGGCGGTCACCCGGCCCGCCCGCTCGTAGAACGCCGCGAGGGCGGAGGCGAGGCTCGCGGGGTAGCCCTCCTCGGCGGGAAGTTCCCCGTTCCGGTTGGCGAACTCGCGCAGCGCCTCGGCCCACCGGGACGTGGAGTCCGCGATCACGACTGCGTCGTGCCCCATGTCCCGGTAGTACTCCGCGACGCAGATCCCGGTGTAGATGCTGGCCTCCCGCGCCATCATCGGCATGTTCGACGTGTTCGCGATGATGACGGTCCGGTCGATGAGCTTCCCCCCGGTGCGCTCGTCCACGAGGGTGGCCAGGCCGTCCAGGACGTCGGCCATCTCGTTGCCCCGCTCACCGCAGCCCACGTAGACGATCACGTCCGCGTCGCTCCACTTCGCGACCTGCTGCAACAGCATGGTCTTGCCGGTTCCGAAGCCGCCGGGCACCGCTGCCGCCGCCCCGCGCGCCAGCGGGTAGAGCAGGTCCAGGACCCGCTGGCCGGTGTGGAGGGGGACCACGCCCGGCGGACGGTCCCGGATCGGCCGGGGGGATCGCACGGGCCAGCGCTCCGCGAGTCGCACCTCGACCTGCCGCACACCGGACCCCACGGAACCACCCGCAGGGCCCCCGGCCTCGCCCCGCCGGACGCGTGCCACGACGTCCGTGGTCCGCACCGGCCCGTCCCCCGCCAGCCAGGTGACCTCCCCCGCCAAGCCCACCGGCACCAGGACCCGATGCTCCACCGAGCCGGTCTCGGGCACCGTGCCCAGCACGTCGCCCGCCGCCACCTGCGCACCGGTCTCCACCGCGGGGACGAACCGCCACTCCGGTTCCTCCGTCGCGGCATCGGACGCCGCAGGCCCCAGCCACAGCGGCGCGCCGGACAGCGGACGCAGCAACCCGTCGAAGGCGTGGCCGAGGAGCCCCGGCCCGAGCACCGCGACGAGCTGGTCCCCGGACGCCTCCGCCACGTCGCCGGCCCGGATCCCGCCGGTGTACTCGTACGCCTGCAGGGTGGCCCGCGTGCCCTCCAGTGCCACGATCTCCGCGCTCACCCGGTCCGGGCCGAGCGCCACGAGCTCCAGCATCGCCACGCCCTCCAGCCCCCCGACCTCGACGAGGGGCCCGTTCACCCGGACCACCCGTGCGGGGCTCACGGCTCCGCCCACAATCTCGTGATCTCGTCACCCGCAGCCTCGAAGGCAGCGTTCGCGAGCGTGGGCAACGTCAGGTCCAGCCGGCGCGAACCCGCCTCCGCGACCAGGCCACCCTCCGGGGACTCGGTGATGACCACACCCGTGCCGAGGGCCGCACGAGCCTGCGCGCGCAGCCGCTCGAGCAGGGCGGGGTAACGCTGGTCCTCCACCAGCGCCACCGCCTTCTCCCGGACCCGACGGCGAACCTCGAGCCGCAGATCGCTCTGGGCGGCCAGCACCGTCTCGTGCGCCTGCCGCCGCACACGGGCGGAACGCAGCGCGACTTCTGACCGCGCGGTCTCCTCCCCCGCGGCGGCGGCTGCGGCCCGGATGCTCTCGGCCTCCTCCTCCGCCTCCGCCACGAGTGCGCCGGCCTTCTCGCGCTCCTCCGCCAGGATTCCCGACGCCGTCGCGCGCGCGTCGTCGAGGAGCCGCTCCCGCAGGGGGGCGAGAGCGGCGTCAGCGTCGGGGGGGAGGCTGGTCACGAGGGCAGCACCGCCGTCATGGGGGCGTGGGGGTCGGTGAGCGCGGAGCCGAGGGCCGCCGCGGCGCGCGGGGTCAGGAGGACGACTCCGGCCCGCCCGGCGAACGACGCCCAGGCGCGGCGGACGTCGTCGTCCGTCTCGGCGGCGTGGACGGCCGCGCCAGCGAGGCCGAACCCGTCCAGCAGCGCCTTCTCGCCGAGGGCGGCCACGATGTCCGGCATGGTCAGGCCCTCCCGATGAGGATGATGGCGATGATCAGGCCGTAGATCGCGATGCCCTCCGCGAGTCCAACCACCACCATTGCGCGCCCGAAGATCTCCGGGCGCTCACTCATGGCGGCCAGGGCGGCGGACCCGGTGTAGGCCACCGCGAAGGCGGCGCCGATGGAGGAGCCGGCCACCGCGATCGCCGCGGCCATGAGCGCGGACCCGCCGATGCCCGTGGCCTCCGCCTCCGCCGTCTGGGTGGCGAGGCTGGTGGCCGATGCCGGGCCCCCGGGCAGCGCCGTCGCGAGGGCCACGAGGGCGCCCACGAGGACGGCGATGTTGACGCCGGCGAGGACGGCGACGCCACCCTTGCGGCGCCGTCGGAGGAGGACCATCGCCCCGGCGGTGGCGATGACGAGCACGGGGACGGCGGCGAGCCAGATGGTCACGAGTGACCCCTTTCGTGGGAGGTGTCGGCGAGGCTGTCGGGGGCATCGGCGGGGGCATCGGCGGGGAGGCCGGGGGCATCGGCGGAGAGGCCGGGTGCCCAGGGGCGGAACGGACGCCCCTCGGACGTGAAGATGCGGGAGAAGAGCTCGTAGTACTCGAGCCTGAGTGCCTGGATGCCGGCGACGAGGGCCTCGAGTGCGAAGGTGAGGATGTTCCCCACGAGGAAGAGGAGGATCGCGGCGATCGCACGCCAGCCGGGGGCCCACAGCGCGGTGGTGCCGTCCCACACCACCATCAGGAGGGCCGCGTGGGTGAGGCCGAACGCCGCGAGGCGCATGAAGGAGACCACGTTCGAGCCGAGCCGGATGACGGTGTCGAAGACCTCGATGACGGCCTGGGCCACACCCGCGCCGCCGCCGCCGGCGTCGATGTAGAAGCCCACGAAGACCAGCCCGAGCGCGGCGGCCGCGAGGAGCACGGCGGCGAGGGTGAGCGGGCCGATGTCCGCCAGTAGGCCCCAGGTGAGGAGCCCCACCGCGAGGAAGAGCGCGGAGCCGGCCACGCCGCTGCTGGCGTAGAGCGCGTAGCCCCAGCCGCCCTCGCGAACCCGGTTGATCGTGCCGATCACGTAGGCGCCCGCCAGCAGTACGGCGCCGATCACGAGCGCGACGACCAGGAGGGGGACCGGGTCGGCGAGGGGGTCCAGCCAGAGGACCGGGACGAGCCCGGTGGGACCGAACGCCTCGCCGTACAGGAGGCCGAAGAACATCGCCAGCGCGCCCGCGCCCACCACGAACGCCCAGGTGCGGCGGAGCGGCGCCAGCCGGGCGACGCGACCGGACCGGAGGACCAGCCCAGCGAGGACGAGGAGGGCGCCGTGGCCGACGTCGCCGAACATCATCCCGAACATGACCACGTAGGCGATCCCCGCGAGCCGCGAGGGGTCCACGTCCGCGTAGGGGACGGTGCCGTAGGTCTGCACGAGACTGCGGGACACCCGCGGCCGCCGGGTGGGGGCCAGGAGCGTGGGCGGCTGCACGCCACGGGGCCGCCGCAGCGGGACGATGGCGGCGCCGAGTTCCGCCAGTGACGTCGAGAGGGGGGGCAGCTCCCGCCCCGGCGTCCATCCCACCCAGCCCACGACCGGGTCGGAGGTGACGGCCGCGGCGCCGGTGCGCTCGAGTTCCTCGGCGCCATCGCCGGGGGTGTGGGGCAGGTCCAGCTCGACAGCGCCGGCCCGGGCGAGTGCTTCCAGGACCTCGCGGCGGGCTGCGGCGGGGGCGACGATGCCGACCCGCTTCATCTGGATGGGGGTCAGGTCCTCACGCCACGGCATCGAGCACCTCGCTGGGTCCTTGCCCCGCGGCGGCGGCGGCCAGGGCGGCGCGGACGCGCCAGGCGTCCACTGCCAGGACGGTGACGCCGCCGAGGACGACGTCCGGGCCGGGCAGGGCTGCCCGCAGGAGGCGGAAGGCGTCCGACTCGACGGTGCCGTGGTGGCGGGCCTCGGCGCGCCACAGTTCGCTCGGGTCTTCGATACCGGTGAGGGTGGCGCGCGCCGGGCGGGGCAGGGCGTCGCGGAGTTCCTGGAGGGTGGCAGCGCCCGGCCAGCGATCGCCGAGCAACGGGCGGGCGAGCTGCCTGAGCCGGCGGGA
>JBNJCY010000098.1:0-7344 GCA_051744325.1 Actinomycetota bacterium | reverse complement strand
ATTCGGGCCTCCAGATGCAACGGGAGTCTCCGGATGCGTTGGGAGGGGTGGATTTGGGCCTCCAGATGCAACCGGAGGCTCCCTTTCGCGGAAAGGCGGCGGGCGCGGAAAGGCGGAGGGCGCGGAAAGGCGGAGGGCGCGGAAAGGCGAAGGGCCCAGAATCGGCTCAGCGGCCCCCCGCGCCGCCGCCACCTCCTCCACCACCGGAGAACCCGCCCCCGCCCCCGAAGGACCCGGAACCGCCGGATGAGCCCGGCGTGTAGGTGAGGTTCCCCATGCCGGAGGAGGTGAGCCGGTCCATCGAGGAGCCGATCTCCCCGAAGGTCCGGAAGTCTGAGCCGCCGTGGCCCACGTACCACGTGGGCACGTAGGTGTAGCGGCCCTCGGCGGCGAGCTGCTCGAAGTTGCGGGCCCACCGGTCCGCGACCCCGAACACCATCGCCCAGGGCAGGTACCTCGAGAAGATGTCCTGGCCCTCCTCCCAGCGGAGCTGGTGGGCGTCAGTGGTGGCCAGGTACTGGCGGAAACCGCGGACCTGCTCGAACACGGCCCGGCCGTAGGCGGTGCGGGCGTGTGCGGCCTTGCGGGTGGACGTGAAAACCACCACCACGGAGACCACGGCGAGGAAGGCCGCGAGGAGCAGCGGGATGAGGGACTCGCCGGTGAACAGGGAGCTCACCGCGGCGAACATGGACACACCCACCGCGTTGAAGAAGAAGATCGCGAAGAACACCGGCAACACGAAGTTGAAACCCGGTCGCCGGGTGGCCTGCGTGCCCACGAGCCCGCGGGACCGGAAGTACTGCCGGTTGTCCGAGATCTTCGTGACGGACTTGTGGAACGAGCGCAGGTCGGATGCGAAGTTGCCGCGCAGTTCGGAGATGGTCACGATCGGTTTGCCCTCGAAAAGGTCGGCCATTGCCTTGCGCTCGTAGGGCCGCAGCCCGTCCTGGCTCGGTGCGCTCGGGTTCCAGCGCAGCATCCAGTCGTTGGGCTTGCCGGACAGGAACGAGGTTCCCGCGGTCTCGATCGTGAAGTAGCCGCGGACCGCGAGATCCACGAGCGTGGCCGCGAAGAACGTGTTGTCCGTCTGCTCCTCCAACAGGACCCCGGCCTCGGCGGGGGTGAGCCCCTCCGGTGGGGTGAACTGCACCGTGACGGGCGGGTCGCGCCACAGTTTCGCCTCCGGATGGGTGCCCGCCCCGTCGTCGGAGCCGGCCGAGTGCGTCCCAACCGAGCCCGTCACAGCCGAGCCCTTCCCCGCCGGCGTCGCCGGCACCAGCCCGAGCGGCAGTCCCACGTAGTAGCGGTCCCGTCCCGCCGAGATCCGGGCCCACAGGATGCCCCCCAGCGCGAGCAACCACACGGCCGCCAGGGGGATCGGGTACCGCGCGATGAACGCACTGAGCCCGAGGGCGGCGGTCAGCACGGGCCCGGGTTCGGCCCAGGTCGCGGGGTCGTTCGGCGAGCCGGTGTCCGGGATGTCCCGCAGGATGGGGGCGATGTCCCCGAACGTGCCGGCCGGCCAGCCCGCCACCACGCTGATGCCCTCGCCCACGCCGAGGCCCGTCCCGGTGAAGGTCGCCGTCGCGCCGTCGGAGGCGTAGGACTCACATTGCGTCGTGGTGCCGAACGGGCCGGCGTAGCAGGCGACGTCGATGACTTCGGCCGGTCCGGTCACCGTGACGGTGACCCGCTCGAAGGGATTGGCGATCTCGGTGAACGTGTTCCAGTAGAGCTCGTCCCGGTCGCTGACGTTCTCCTGGTCACGGATCGCGTTGAGGGCGCCGTCGATCTCGTAGCTGAGGACGTACACCTGCAGGCCGGTGCGCGTGTCCGAGGAGCCGTCAGGCGCCCCCACGGCGAGCCGGATCGTGTCGCTGTTCGTCCCACCCTCGATCCACACCTCGGCGGGCGCGCCGGACGGGGAGGTCACCTCGAAGTCCGAGTACTCGTACACCCGGTACTTGCTGGTGTCCGGCGACCACCCCATCCACTGCACGAGGTCGCGGTAGAACCCGAGCCCGTTACGGGTGCCGAAGTCCCATTGGTACGTCTCCTCGACGTGGATGGTGCCGTCCTCCCGGACCGTCATCACGACGTCGACGGCTCGCACCACGTCCGTGCGAGGGTCGCCGTCCGCCCGCGCGGGCAGCGGCGCGAGGAGCGCCGCGAGCCACACGAGGGTGGCGATGACGACGACGCCGGCCCGTCCCTGCCGCCCAACTCGCCTCGCGTTGGTTACGGCGACCGTCGGTGCGGACATGGCACTCCCTTTCCACGACTGAACAGAAGGATAGTGGTGGCAGGCCGCGCGAGGCCGGAGTGCGCCGTCCTCAGCGGCCGCCGATGCCCCCGCCCCCGCCGCCTCCGCCCCCCGAGAAGCCGCCGCTGCCACTGAAGGAGCCGGAACTGCCCGTGGAGCCGGGAGTCGACGCGAAGGTGGTGGTCGCCTGTTGCGAGAAGCTGGCCACCGAGCGGCCGAGTCCGGCGTAGAGCTGAGGCCCGAACTCGAACTCGCCGACGTACCAGGTGGGCCTGGGCGTGGCGACTCCGCGCGCCGCGAGCTCGGCGAAGATCGCCGTCCACCGCTCGGTGACGCCGAAGACCATGGCCCAGGGCAGGAAGCTGGAGAAGATGTCCTGGCCCTCCTCCCACCGGAGCCGGTCCGCGTCGGCGGTGGTGAGGAACTGGCGGAAGCCACGGATCTGCTCGTACAGGGCGCGGCCCTCCGCAGAGCGGCCGTGGGAGGCCTTCTTCGTGGTGAGGAGCAGGATCGGGTAGGTCACCAGCGGAACCGCGAGCGCCCAGGCAAGCGGGGCGAGGGAGCGGCCGGTCTCCGCACCGACGATCAGCAGCGCCACCACGGCACCCGCCCCCAGCAGCCACAGCACCCCGAGCAGGCAGGACGCCCGCGACGCCGTGCTGGTGCCGAACAGGAGGCCCTCGGTCCGGAAGAAGCCACGCGAGTCGGAGAGCTTCGTGATCTCCTCCCGGAACTGCGCGAGCCGGGCGGCGAACTTCTCGTCGAGTCCGGAGAGCAGCACCGAGTCCTCCTTCCCGAACACCTTCTCCAGCGCACCGCGCTCGAAGGTCTTGAGGCCACGGGTGTCAGCGTCCCGGGTGCGGTGGAGCCGCCAGTCGGTGGGCTCGCCGTCCGTGCCCGTCTTCGCCGTCTCGAACGTGAGGTGACCGCGGACGGCGAGATCCACGAGGGTCGCCGCGAGCAGGGAGTTGTCCGCCCACTCGGACTCGAGGACGCCGGCCTCCGCGGGTGACAGCGTGTCCGGCGGGGTGAAGCGCACCGCCACGGCGGGCTGGGTACGGACGGGAGCGACAGCGTCGGCGGGCGGCGCCCCGCCACCGGCACGGCCCTCGGGCGCGAGGGCCAGGCCCGCCGGCAGCACCCCCGGTGGCAGGCCGACGAAGTGCAGGTCCCGGCCCGCCTCCACCCGGCGCCACGCCCGCACTGCGAGGACCAGCAGCCACCCCAGGAGGAGCCACGGCCAGATCACGGCCACCGTGTTGCCGGCCCGGATCGGGCCCATCTCGATGGCGCCCGGCTCCGAGGGTACCGAGCCGTACTGCGAGCGGTCCGCGAGGATGGGCGCGATGTCGTCGAAGGTTCCCGGCGGCCACGCGACCGAGATCGTGAACCCGTGCCCCACGCGCAGGTCGGCGGCGGTGAAGGTGGCGGCCTCGCCGTCGGACGACCACTGCGTGCACGGGCTGGTGGAGCCGAAGGGTCCCTGGTAGCAGGCGACGTCGATGACCTCGGCCGGACCGGTCACCGTGACGGTGACCCGCTCCATGGGGTTGGAGATCCCTTGGAAGATGTTGGTGTAGAGCTCGTCCCGGTCGCCCACGGACGTGTCCCCGCGGATCGGGTTGAGGAGTCCAGCGGCGTCGTAGGAGAGCACGTAGGACTGGAGGCCGGTGCGGGTGTCGGCGGAGCCGTCCGGTGCACCGACTGCCAGCCGCGCCAGCCCGCCCCAGTTGCGTTCCACCCACACCTCCGCTGGTGCGCCGCTCGGGGAGGTCACCTCGATGTCGGAGTACTCGTAGAGGCGCACGCGGGTCTCGTCGTAGCCCTGCGCGGTGATGAGTTCGCGGTAGAACCCGAGGCCGTTCCGGTCCCGGAAGTCCCACTGGTAGGTCTCCTCGACGTGGACGGTTCCGCCCGGCTCCACGGTCATCACGACGTCGACGGCGCGCACGATGTCCCGCGAGGGGTCGCCGTCCGCACGGGCGGGGCTGGCGCTCGTGGCGAACCACAGGAGCGCGGCGAGGAGGCTCATCGCCGTTGCAGCTCGAATCAGGGTGGGCATCTCACTCGTCTCAGTCTGTGTTGAGGGCAGGATAGCGCTGGCGAGACCCGGCGCTGTCCCAACTGCGCCCGCAGTCTTGACCGGTCTCCCCGTCCGGCCTCCCCAAGTGCGCCCGCAGTCTTGACCGGTCTCCCCGTCCGGCCTCCCCAAGTGCGCCCGCAGTCTTGACCGGTCTCCCCCAGCGCCCGCAGAACGTTCCTGCGGGTCGCATACCATCCGCAGGAACGTCCAGGACCCGCGGGATCGTTCTGCGTACGCTGTGGGGGACCGAGTGGAGCCGCACAAGGTCCGCAGGAACGTTCTGCGTACGCTCTTGGTGCCGCAGACGCCGGCACCGTCGCCAACTGCGGGCGCCCGATCGTTCTGCGTACGCAGTTGGGGAAGGGCCCGCTGCCAGGTTCAGACAAGTGCCCCCGCAAGATCGTCCTGCGTACGCTTCTCGCCCCCGCCGTTGGGGATAGTCCCGCTGTGCGCGGAGGCGACAGCAGCGGGCACGTAGTCGGGGATCATCCCGGTCTGGGCGGAGGCGATGGGAGCTGGCGCAGCGTACGGGTGTGGCAGAGTGCTGGCATGCCCGCCAGTCCCGCCCGTCGCATCGCCATGACGTGGGGTACCCGCGTGGCTGCCCTCGCGGTGGTGGTCCTCCTGGCCTTCCTCCTCCTCGACGACGGCGCTGCCACCCCGGACCCCGGCGCCGCGCCCTCGGACGGGCGCACCGCCGTCGTGGACTGCGTGTACGACGGGGACACGATCCGCGTCACCCTCGACGGCGAGTCCACCCGGGTGCGCCTGCTCAACATCGACGCCCCCGAGGAACCGCGGGACGGCGAGCCGGGGGAGTGCCTCGCCGGCGACGCCACCGGCTTCCTCGAGGTCCTGCTCCCGCCCGGGAGCGAGGTCGCCCTCGTCCACGACGAGGTCCGGTACGACCAGTACGGCCGTCTCCTCGCCGGGGTGTACGCGGACGGCATGCTGGTCAACGCCGAGCTGGCGCGTGCGGGGCTCGTGCGCCCCGTGGTGTTCGACGGCAACACCCGCTTCCTCGCCGAGGTCGAGGACGCGCTGGAGGAGGCGGAGGACGCAGGCCTCGGGATGTTCGACCCGCGCGCGAACTGCCCCTTCTGACGAGCGACGGGCCTGCCTGGCGACGGGCCTAGAGCAGGACGGGAATCCCGTGCCCGGCGAGGTACTCCTTCACCTCTCGCACGCTGAAGGTGCGGAAGTGGAACACGGAGGCGGCGAGGACCGCGGCGGCCCCGCCGTCGACCACCGCCTGAAGGAAGTGCTCGAGCGTTCCCGCGCCGCCCGACGCGATGACGGGCACGGCGACGGTTTCGGAGATCGCGCGGGTGAAGGGGAGGTCGTAGCCGGCGCGGGTGCCATCGCCGTCCATGGACGTGGGCAGGATCGCGCCGGCGCCCAGCTCCTCGCACGTCCGCGCCCACTCCACGCAGTCCAGGCCGGTCCCCACCCGGCCGCCGCTGACCACCACCTCGAAGCCACTTGGCACCTCCGGGTTCCGGCGCCCGTCGATGGCGACGACGACGCGCCCGGACCCGTACGCGTCGGCCGCCTCCCGTACGAGCTCGGGCCGCTTCACGGCGGCACTGTTCATGGACACCTTCGCGACACCGACCTCGACGAGCGCGGCGATGTCCTCGAGCGTGGCGATCCCGCCGCCGACCGTGAGGGGCACGTCCCCGAGGGCCGCGGCGACGTCCCGGGCCCACGCCAGGCGGGTGCCCCGGCCCTCGACCGTGGCGGCGATGTCGAGCATCGTGACCTCGTCCGCCCCGGCCTCCCGGTAGAAGCGGGCGTTCTCCACGGGATCACCGGCGTCGCGCAACTCGACGAAGTGCACCCCCTTGACCACCCGGCCGTCCTTCATGTCCAGGCATGGGATCACCTTCACCGGCTCCATAGCGCATCTCCTCTCGTGGTTCGCGCCGATCCTAGTCCGGGGAGCCCAGCACATCGGAGGGCGATCGCCCGGTGGCCATCTCGAGGGGACCGGGGTCGAAAACGGGGCTGCGGCGCTCGACGTGGCCCGCCGAGTAGCCCCAGATGCTGGCGTAGTCGCCCACGTCCTCGCCCATCGCCTCCAGTTGGCGGAGGTAGTGCGCGATCGACTTGGACTCCACCACCACCATCGTGCCGATCTTCTCGATCACGGGGCTGTGGGCGCGGGTGCGGTCGAACTCGAACTCGAGGATCCGGCGCCCGTCCGCGGTGATGCCGATCATCCGGAAGCTGTTGGACTTGCCCACGCCCGGGAGGTTCAGCATGTTGCGGTCGGTGGCGAGGAAGGGGATCTCGTCGGCCTGGCGCAGGGCTTCGATCCGGTCGGTGATCGTCGGGGCATTCGGGATGAACCTGCGCAGGGTTCTGTTGTACCGCATGTCCACCCGCCCGATCGACTTCTCCTCCACCTGCTCCTGCACCGAGCGGGCGTTCGGGGTGAACACGTCGCGGTTCTCCAGGTAGCCCTTGGTGGTGAAGGTGTAGTAGGGCAGGACGCCGATGTCTCCCAGCACCTTGCGGAGCTTCGCGGTGTGGCCGCGGCGGGAGGCCGCCACGGTGAAGACCTCCTGGTTGGTGACTGCCCAGCCGGCGTCGAGGAGGCGGCGGACCGCCCGCGCGGTGTAGGGCGTGATCTCCATCGCGCTGGAGATGTGCGTCTGCACCACGCACTGCACGATCCCCACCTCCTGCGCCTCGAGCCGGAACTCGCGCAGCAGGTCCACGAGATCCTCGGTGACGCGTTGCGGCAGGTAGACGGGCAGCTTCGTCCCCAGCCGCACGCGGTGCATCTCCGCGAACCGCTCCCCGGGAGGCCGGCCCAAGTTGTCGGCGCGCTTCGCCAGTGCCATCTCGAGCACGGCCCAGAGGATCCTTCGGAGCGAGGCGACGGAACTCATGAACGAGTCTCCCCCGGTGATCAGGATGTCCTCGAGGGTCGGATCGTTCCGGAAGTACTCCATCGAGTCCGCGAGCCGTTCCGGCCCGACCGGTCCTG
>JBNJCY010000097.1:0-7426 GCA_051744325.1 Actinomycetota bacterium | reverse complement strand
GGCGCAACAGGTTGCCGTTCTGGTTGAACGTGACCGCGGCGAACACCACAAGGCCGGCTGCCACCCCGGATGCCGCGCGCCACGCCAGCGCACGCCCACCGGAGAACGGCGGCCGCGCCGTCGTCCGGCGGCCGAGCAGCAGGCGGAGCAGCCGGGAGACACCCCACGGGATGGCGACGATCACAGCGAGACCGGCGAACAGGGCGGCCACCCGGGCGACGCCGACGCTCTCCACCAGCAGGCCGGCCTCCGTGAGGTAGATGGCGTCCGTGGGGAAGAGCGGTTCGTTGCGGAACTCCATCTTGAAGAAGTCGGCGAACGCGATGAACGCGGTACCCGCCAGGGCGAGGCCCGTCGTCAGCCACAGCCGTCCCGTAATGGCATGGAGCAGGGCAACGAACCCCCAGATGGCCAGCCCGCTGACGGCCAGCACCGGGAGCTTGAACGTCGCGAAACGCCCGGGGACGTCCAGCCACGGGTCGTTGAAGGCGTGGGCCCACTCGAGAACGAGCAGGACCACGGCAGCGAGCACGAGGGTTGCCACGAGATGCCCGAGCACCCGCGGCCAGAACCGGGCCGGGCGCTGCGTTCCGTCCGAGCCCTCGTCCGCACCCTCGTCCGCACCCTCGTCCACGCCCCCGTCCGCACGCGTCACGGACGCGTGGCGTGGGGTGCGGAACATGTACACGACCATCAAGTCTAGTCCCGCCGGTCAGGAGCAGGAACAGAGAGCAGAATCGTGACCATGACCACCAAGCAGCGCGCCGAGCAGATCGTTACCGGACTTCCGCTCGCCGACCGCTCGCGGCCGCGACGGTCCGCAGGATCCAGTCCAAGGGGGTCGGGGGCCTGCCCCAAGCACTTCGCGGCGAACGGCCAGGAGACCGGCCGCATGGTCATCGACACGATCGTCGAGGAGCTCATCCTCCGCGAACTCTACCTGCGCGGGCGCCCGGCTGCCTCTCCGCGAGTGGGGGCCGGGGAGTCCTTCCCGGCCCTGGACCGGGTGATCGCCGCGCTGAAACCGTGACGTGCGCGGGATCACCCGGCCGTAGCGATCACTCGGCTGTGATCACGACCTTCAGCGCCTTGTGCTCGGCGGCCGCCCCGAACACCTCGTAGGCCTCCTCCATCTGGTCGAGTGTGAACCGGTGGGTCGCCAGCTTCTCGGCGGGGAGCTTGCCCTCGGCCACCATCTTCAGCAGCATCTCGCCCGTTACCGCGTTGACGAGACCCATCGAGATGCGGATGTTCTCGATCCACTTCTCGTTGATCCGCAACTCGACCGGCTTGCCGTGCACCCCGACGTTGGCCACCTGGCCGCCCGGCCGCACGATCGCCAAGCAGGCGTCGAACGTGGCGGGGATGCCCACAGCCTCGATCGCCACGTCCACGCCGAGGCCGTCCGTGAGTGCCTTGACCTGGTCGGCCCAGTCGGCGTCCGCCGAGTTGACCGAATGGGTGGCGTTGAAGTCACGTTTCGCGACCTCGAGGCGGTTCGTATCGAGGTCGATGGCGATCACCCGGGATGCGCCGTGCAAGCCGGCGGTCATCATCGAGGACAGGCCCACGGGGCCCGCACCCACGACGGCGACGACGTCGCCCGGCTTCACCCCGCCGTCACGGACACCGATCTCATAACCGGTGGGCAGGATGTCCGAGATGAAGACCCCCTGCTCGTCGGTGACGCCCTCCGGAATCGCGTACAGGCTGGTGTCCGCGAACGGAACACGAACGTACTCGGCCTGGACGCCGTCGATGAGGTGCCCGAAGATCCAGCCGATGCCGCCCACCGTCTGGCAGTGGCTGGAGAGGCCCTTCCGGCAGTAGACGCAGGTGCCGCAGTTGGTGATGCACGAGATGATGACGCGATCACCCACCTTGTAGTTCTTCACCGACTCGCCGACCTCCGTGATGGTGCCGACTCCCTCGTGGCCGAGGATCCGCCCGTCGGTCACCGCGGGCACGTCGCCCTTCATGATGTGCAGGTCGGTGCCGCAGATCGTGGTGGTCTCCACCTTGACGATCGCGTCCGTCGGGTCCTGGAGGACCGGGTCGGGGACTTCCTCCCACGCCTTGTTGTTGGGACCGTGGTACACGAGTGCCTTCATATGAGCTCCTTTGGTCATGCACGGCGGGGTTTCCGCTGTTCCGCCACCGTATGCCGCCCTCGTCACTCTGTAAACCCCCAGGGGTATATTGAGGGGTCCTGTCGCCGCCGGACCCGCGCTGCGCGGGTCCGGCGGTGGTGATGCCACTCGGAGCGCCTCGTGGAGGCCGGGCTGCCTCAGCGTGGCGCGAGGGCCCGGGACTTGAGGGCCGCATACTCCTGCTGGGTGATGGTGCCGGAGTCGAGCAGTGCCCGCGCCCGGGCGATCTCCTCGGAGGGGCTGTGGGTCGCGACCTCGCGGATGTACTCGTCCGTGCGCCGCTTGCTCTCCGCGATCCGCTCGCTGGCCCGCTCGGCCATCCCCTGCCCCCGGAGGAGGAGGTAGACGAGAACGGTGACGAGGGGGATGAGCACGAGGGCGAGGATCCAGGTGGCCTTGGCGAACCCGGGGAGCTCAGGGTCACGGAAGAGGTCGGTGATGACGTTGAACATCGCCATCAGGTAGGAGATGAAGAAGAAGGCCAGAAGCACGTACCAGATGGTGTTGCCGATGGTGACCCAGAAGTCGGGCATTGGTGGATCCTTCGGTCGGTGTGGGGGTGGTGTGCACACCGTACGGCCTCGCGCACACCGCTCCGCCGCGAGAGGATTGTCGCATGTCCGCACTGTCCGCACTGTCCGCACTGTCCGCCGCCGCCCGTCCCACCCCGCCCTGCGCGGAGCTCCACCTGCACCTCGAGGGCACGCTCGAGGTGCCCATCGTGCTCCAGCTCGCGGAGAAGCACGGTCTGGCCGTCCAGGACGAGGCCGCGCTCCGGCGTCGCTACGAATTCACCGATCTCTCGTCCTTCCTCGCGCTCTACTACGAGAACATGGCCGTGCTGCGGGAGGCGGAGGACTTCGCCGAGCTCACCCGCTCCTACCTGCGCCGCGCCGCCGCCGGCGGGGTGATGCACGCCGAGATCATGTTCGATCCGCAGGCGCACGTCGGGCGCGGCGTCCCCCTCGGCGTGGTGGTGGAGGGCATCGCCGCGGGGCTTGCCGACGGCGAGCGCGAGTTCGGCATCACGTCCGGCCTGATCGCGGCCTTCCTCCGGGACAGGCCCGCCGCCGAGGCCAACGCCGTGCTGGACGAACTGCTCGCGGTCGATGCGCCCATCATCGGAGTCGGGCTGGACTCCGCGGAGGTGGGTTTCCCGCCCGCCCTGTTCGCGGACGTGTTCGAACGGGCACGTGCACTGGGGCTCCACCGCGTCGCCCACGCGGGGGAGGAGGGCCCGCCGGAGTACATCACCGCTGCCCTGGACCTGCTGGGCGCCGAGCGCATCGACCACGGGATCCGCTGCGTGGAGGACGCCCGGCTGATGGCGAGGCTGGCGGAGGAGCGCGTGCCGCTCACCGTGTGCCCACTGTCCAACGTGCGGTTGCGGGCCGTGGACTCCCTCGCGGCGCACCCGCTCATGGCGATGGTCTCCCGCGGGCTCCTCGTCACCGTGAACTCCGACGACCCGGCCTACTTCGGCGGGTACGTCGACGACAACTACGCCGCGCTGGCCGCCCAGTTCAGCCTCGGGCGCGACGACCTGGCGGCCCTCGCCCTGAACTCCGTGGAGGCGTCCTTCGTGCCGCCGGCCGCGAAGTCCGAGATGCGGGCCGCTGTCGAGGAGTGGAGGACCGCGGGCTGAGACGCTAGCGGTCGAGGCTCACGCGCGGGCCGTCGAACCTCGTGGCCTCTGCCGGGTCGTGGGTGATGACCAGGGCGGTGCGCCCCGCGAGCCGGTCGCGCACGTAGCCGAGCACGCGGTCCCTGGTGGCCTCGTCAAGGCCCTTGAACGGCTCGTCGAGCACCGTGAAGTCCGCCCCCGCCATCATGGCCCGCACGATCGCAACGCGGCGCCGCTGCCCCCCGGACAGCTGGGACACCGGCTTGTGCAGGTCATCCCCCGCCAGCCCGACGGCGGCCAGTTCGGCCCGTACCGCGTCGTGCGGGTGGCGCGCACCGCCGTCGTGGAGGACGAGGCGCACATTGGCGGGGGCGGTGAGGCCCTCGCACAGTCGGTCCTCCTGGAAGACGGCGGCGAGGCGCGCGCCGTCGAGCCCGGCGACGGTGCCGGCGTCAGGGTGGAGCAGGCCGAGCAGGATGTTCGCGAGGGTGGTCTTCCCTGAGCCGCTGGGACCCATCAGGACGGTGGTCGTGCCGTCGGGGAGGGCGAGGTCGAGGTGGTCGAGGACGAGGTTCGTCCCGAAGCGTTTGGTGAGCTGGCGGATCTCCATCATTCCCCCCAGTCCCGGACCCGGTCCGCGGCGCCGCGCAGCCCGTACAGGAAGACGCGTTCGAAGGCGAAGCTGAGCAGCACGATCACGAGGGTCCAGCTGAACAGTTCGGCGGTGGAGAGGAAGATCTTGGACTGGTAGAGCTGCTCGCCGATGCTCCCCTGGGGCAGCCCGATCACCTCGGCGGCGACTCCGCTCTTCCACGCGAGCCCGATCGCGATGCGGGAGCCGGACTGCAGGTACGGCAGGACCGCTGGGACGTCGATGGCGCGCCACCGCCGCCACGCCGGCACGCGGAACACTTGCGCCATCTCGAGGAGCTTCGGGTCTCGCTGGTCAATGCCCTCGAGCACGTTGGTGTAGACCACCGGCAGCGCGATGAGGAAGCTGATGACCACGGAAAGGCTGCCGCTCGACGCCCAGATGAGCACCAGGATGATGAAGCTGACCACCGGCACGGACTTGATGACGAGCACGAGCGGGGCGAGGAGCGTGCGCGCTGCCGCACTGTGCCCGGCGAGGCCCGCCAGGAGCGTCCCCACGGTCAGGGCGAGCAGGAACCCGCCCACGATGCGCACGAACGAGTAGGCCACCGAGGACCAGAACGGTGCGGTGCGCACCTGCTCGAGCAGGGTGGCGAGGACGTCCACCGGTGAGACGAGGAGGAGGTCCTGGGCGATGGCCATACTGGCCACCTGCCAGACCGCCAGCCAGAACAGGACCGCAAGGGCGACCTTGCCGGTCGCGACGCCACCAGGGACGCCTCTCCGGCCGGGTGCCGCGCGGGCCTCCTCACCGATAGAAGTCATCGTCGGGCAGGGCACCCCCCACGGACTCCGGGTTCGCGGCGAACAGCACCTCGAGGTAGCCGCCGAGCATCGTCCGCATCTCCTCGCCGTCGATGAAGGTGATGTTGGACAGGGGGATGGCCTTGACGGCCACGGGTGCGGCCGGCACGATGCCGTAGCTCGCCACCAGGTCGGCGGCCGCGGGGATGTTCTCGTTGGTCCAGGCCGTGGAGGCCTCGTAGTCCGCGAGGAAGTCCGCGAGGGCGGCAGCGTTGGTCTCCGCGAAGTCCCTGCGGACCAGCAGCACCCCGGTCACCAGTCCGCTCTCGGGGCTGACCGCGTCCCACTCCTCGGTGAGGCTGAGGGCCACCCGGACGTCCGGGTTCTGGCTCTGCACGACGGTGACGTACGGCTGCGGGAGCACGGCGACGGCGTCGTCCGCCTCCGCCAGCAGCACCGCCAACTCGGTGGCCTCGCTCCGGAACTCGACCGTGAGGTCGGTGGCCGGGTCCAGGCCGTTCCCGGTGAGGATGTGGTTCAGGACGTACTCCGGCGAGGTGCCCTTGCCCGTTGAGTAGACGGTGCGCCCGGCGAGGTCAGCCACCGAGTCGACGGTCTCACCGGTCTCCACGACGTAGAGCACGCCCAGCGTGTTGATCGCCGCCACCTGCACGGCACCCTCGGTGCGGTTGTAGAGCACGCTCGCGAGGTTCGCGGGGACGAGGGCCACATCCACCCCGCCCTGCACCACCAACGGCACCACCTCGTCCGCGGTGCCGTACATGGTGACCTTGTAGTCATGGACGGTCGCGCCCGCCTCCGCATCGCTCATCAGCTTCACCATCCCCATCGTCGTGGGGCCCTTGAGCGAGGCGATGCGAATGGTGGCCGGCTCCGCGGCCGTCATCGTGGCGGCAGGCGTGGTCTCGGACGGCGACGACGTCGTGTCCGGTGCGGGCGCCGTCGTCGTGCAGCCGGCGACCAGGGCGAGCGTGAGGAGCGCGACGGTGCGGCGGATGGTGCGGAGCATCTGACCTCCCTGCGGTGTTCCCTCCGGGAGGGAGGGTGTGCCGCAAAGCTATGCGGTCCCCGGCGTTTCGTGGCGGGACCTCCGGCCCAGCGCCGGCCGGTCAGAGGACGTTCGGCAGCGGCCAGATCTCACCGGTGCCGGAGTCGATGAGGGCCGCGGACTCCGCCTGGAGCGTCAGCGGGAGGACATCGTGGACGAGCCGCGTGACCGTGCCCAACTGGGAACGCTTCACCCGGGTCGCGGCGGAGACGTGCGGCACCCACTGGCCCGGTTCGTAGTGGTGGTGCAGCAGCGCCCCCGTCCCGACGACGGCGCGCGCCACCCGGTCCTGGCGCGCGGCGACGTCGGCGGTCACCGAGGCGGCGAGCGCGGCCCGGCCGCGGGGGAACAGCAGGGTGCCGTGGACGACCAGGGGGAAGGGTCCGCCGTCGGGGAGCGCGGCGACTGCGTCGCGGACGCGGTCGAGGTCCCACTTGAGGGCCACCGCATACGACAGGTGGGCACGGTGGTGCCCGTGCGTCAGCGACAGCAGCGTGGGTACGCCCTCGGCCTCGAGCCGCGACCACAGCTCGCGGACCGCCCGGTCGCCGGCGCGGTCGAAGAGGATGCAGACGGCGAGCGCCATCGTCCCACCGTAGCGCGGGGGCGGTGCCACGCTGTGGGGATGAGGAAGGTTGCGCCGGGTGGGCGTGCGGTGGGTGCCGTGCTCGTGATCGTGCTGGTGATCGGGGGCTTGGCCGCCTGTGCCGCGGGTCCGAATGCAGCGGCTGGTGGGGTGGACGCCGCGGGCTTCTGGCTCGGGCTGTGGCACGGGATCATCGCGCCTGTTGCGTTCATCATCTCGTTGTTCTCCGACACGGTGAGCATCTACGAGGTCAACAACAACGGCGGCTGGTACGACTTCGGCTTCCTCCTCGGCGCGTCCATGACCTTGGGTGGTGGCGGAGCTGGCGGCGCGAAGGGCACGCGAGCTCGTCGGTAGCAGGTGTGGTCGACCCTGGAGGGACGCTGCTGGCCGGGGAGTGGTGCTGCCGGGGCTGGTGGGCGAGGGGGCGCTGTCGGGTGCCGACCGCGGCTACCATCCGCGCGCGACTTCGTCGGGCGCTCCAAACCCGCCACGCCGCGGCACGTCACCCGTCAGCTGTTGCCCGTCAGCGCCCTGGAGCCTCACTATCAGCGTTCAGGGCCCCGGGTCAGCCGTGTAGGAGCTGTTCAACGCGTGTT
>JBNJCY010000096.1:0-7447 GCA_051744325.1 Actinomycetota bacterium | reverse complement strand
TGGGGCGGGGCGCAGGATGCCGCGGACTCCCTCGGGGACTCCGGGGAGGACGCGCCGGACCCGGTCGTTCTGCCCCTCGACGTCGGGCCCCAGGAGTTACCCACTGCCGGCCATGAGGAGCAGCCGAGCCGCCTCATCCCAGCCGTGCGGGTCGCGGACCCGAGCGACGCGCACGCCTTCATGGCCCTCCAACCGGACGGGAGCGGCCCCATCACCTGGTCGCCGTGCCGGCCCGTCCACGTGGTCGTGAACGACGACGGCGCCCCCGACGACTTCGCCGACCGGGTCGCGGCGGTGGCCGCCGAGGTGAGCGCGGCGACGGGACTCGTGGTCGTCGTGGACGGCGCCACCGACGAGGCGCCGGTCCTCGAGCGCGGGCCCTACCAGCCGGACCGCTACGGCGACCGCTGGGCTCCCGTGCTCGTGGCGTTCACCGACGACGCCACGGTGCCCTACCTCGACGGGCAGGTCGCCGGCGTGGCGAACACCTACCGCGTGGAGCTGGGCGGGGTCTCCCACCTCGTCACCGGCGCGGTGCTCCTCGACGAGGAGATCCTGGACTCGCGCCCGATCGACGGCGACCCGGCCTGGGTCGTGGTGCTCCGGCACGAGATGGGCCACCTCATGGGGCTCGACCACGTGGAGGACCCCGGTCAGCTCATGAACCCCGTCACCACGGCGGTGACCACCTTCCAGGACGGCGACCTGACCGGACTCGCCGTTCTCGGGCAGGGAGCCTGCGCCCCTGGGCTGTGAGCTGCCCGGAGTCTGACCCGCCCGCGCTGTGCGCCGCCCGCGCTGTGCGCCGCCCGCGCTGTGCGCCGCCCGCGCTGTGCGCTGCCCGGACGCCCGTCCACGGATCGGACTGTCGCCGTGCCCGCGACGGGAGCGGTGCGTCACACGTTACGATCGATGGCATGAATCCCGCCCGCCCCACTCCGGCGCGCCGCCGCGCCGTCGTGCCGACGGGCCGGTAGCTCATGTCCATGGTCTGGACCCTCCTCATCCTGGTCGCTGCACTCGTGGTCGTCGCGCCGATGACCCGTGTCCTCGGTCGGAACACCGGCTGGCCGCTCGCGGCGCTCTACGTGGCGGCCTGGGTGGCCTTCCTCCCGGCCGTACGCGAGGTTCTCGCCGGACGGGAGACGTCGTGGTCCGTCCCCTGGGTGCCAGACCTCGGCGTGGACCTGGCGTTCCGGGCGGACGGCCTGGGCGTCGTGTTCGGCTCGATCGCCCTCCTGATCGGGGCCGTGGTGCTGGTCTACGCCACGAAGTACCTGGACCCGGGACGGCAGCTCGGCTTCTACCTGGTCATGGCGGTCTTCACGCTGTCGATGGTGGCTCTGGTGCTCGCCAACGACCTCGTGGTCCTCTTCATCTCCTGGGAGCTGACCTCGCTGGCATCCTTCCTGCTCATCGCGCAGGGCGGCCGTTACGGCGAGCTGGCGTCGATGCGGACGTTGCTCATCACCTTCGTGGGTGGCCTGGCGATGATTCCGGCCGTCATGCTGATCATCGCCCGGACCGGCACCACCTCGGTGACCGAGGCACTCGCCCACCCGGTGTGGGGGAGCGACCCGGCGTTCACCTCCCTGGTGGCGGTCCTCGTGGCGACGGCGGCGATGACCAAGTCCGCCCAGTTCCCCTTCCACCTGTGGTTGCCGGACGCGATGGCCGCCTCCACCCCGGTGAGCGCCTACCTGCACGCCGCCGCGGTGGTCAAGGCGGGCATCTTCCTGCTGATGCGGTTCAGTCCCGCCTTCCACGACACCCCCGTCTGGAACGTCCTCCTGCTGGTGGTCGGGCTCTACACCGCGCTGCTCGGGGGCCGCGTGGCGCTGCAGCAGACGGACCTGAAGAAGCTGATGGCCTACTCGACCGTCAGCCAACTCGGGCTCATCGTGGCCACGATCGGGATCGGCACGGAGTACGCGCTCATCGCGGCCGTGCTGCACACCATCGCCCACGCCCTGTTCAAGTCCGGACTGTTCATGATGGTGGGCGTCCTCGATCACGCCACCCACACCCGCGACCTGCGCCGCCTGCCGCAGCTCTACCGGGCGATGCCGTGGAGCTTCGCCGTGGTGGTGCTCGGCACCGCTTCGATGGCGGGGGTCCCGCCGATGCTGGGCTTCATCTCCAAGGAGTCGATGCTCGCCGCCATGCGTCAGGCCCCCGGCGATGCCTGGGCGGGATGGGCGGCCCTTGTCGTGATGGCGCTCGGTGCCGTCCTGACGTTCGCGTACAGCGTGCGGATCGTGTTCGGCGGCTTCGTGGACGGCACCGACTCCCGGCCGGTCCACCCGACATCCCCCGGGCTCCTCCTCCCGGCCGCGCTCCCGATCCTGGTGAGCGTCCCGCTCGCCTTCGTGGTGGGCGTGCTCGACGTCCCCGTTGGCCGCGCGGTGGAGGCGGCGCTGCCCCACCTCGATCCGGAGCCCCACCTCACGCTCTGGCACGGGTTCACCGTTGAGCTGCTGGTGACGGCGTTTGTCATCGCGGCGGGCGTGGGGGTCATCCTGCGGCGCCGGCAGCTCCAGGGTGCGTTCGAGCGGACCGTGCTGCCCTTCGACGGCGTCGAGGTGATCCACCGGATCCACGTGGGTGCCCGGACGGTCGGCGTCCGGGTGAACAGGGCCGTCGAGGCGGACTACGCCACTCGGCACGCCGCGGCCATCGTCGCCACGTTCGTGGTCGTGATCGGGGCCGGACTCATCGCGGTGGTTCCGACCATGCCGCCCGCCACGGCGGGCCTCTCGCAGCCGATCGACGTGATCCTGCTGGTGCTGATCACGGCCTCCGTGGTGATGGTGGTGGCCTCGCGCTCGCGGCTGGCGGCCACGGTGTCGCTGTCCGCGGTCGGGATCCTCGCCACGGTGCAGATCATCGCGCTCGGCGCGCCGGACGTCGGGTTGACCCAGTTGCTGGTCGAGGCGCTCACGATCGTCGTGATCATGCTCGTGCTGCAGAAGCTCCCGCTGACCTTCGGTTCCCACACCCGGTTCATCCGGTCCTCCGCGCTCCTGCTCTCCCTCGCTGCCGGCGTGGTTTTCGGCGGGGCGACGTGGGTGCTGACCGGGCGCCGCGACCGCTCCGCGGTCGCCGAGTGGTACCTCACCGAGGCACCCGAGGAGGCGGGGTCGGACAACATCGTGAACGTGATCCTCGTGGAGTTCCGTGCGCTGGACACCCTCGGCGAACTGACCGTACTGGGCATGGCCGGCGTGGCGATCATCGCGGTGCTCTCCACCGTGCGCGAGCGGTACCTCGAACCGGAACGGGACGGGGACGAGACCGAGCCGGAGCTCAGGGCGTCGGGCAGCACCGCCGAGCGGGCCATCCACGAGTCCTGGCCCAACCTGGTCCCACTCCAGCTAGTCCTCAGGGTCACCGGCCCCCTCCTGCTGCTGGTCTCCTTCGTGCTGTTCATGCGGGGCCACAACGCACCCGGCGGTGGCTTCATCGCCGCGCTCGTGGCCTCCGCGGCCATCGGGCTCGTCTACCTGACCACCTCGCGCGATCGGCGGATCGGCCCACCGCGCCTGCCGCTGTACCTCATCGGCGGGGGCGTGGCGTTCGCGATCTTCAGCGGGGTGCTGGGTCTCACCGAGGCGGAGTCCTTCCTGGAGCCGCTCCGCGGTTACCTCTTCGGCCAGCACGTGAGCACCTCGATGCTCTTCGACCTCGGGGTCTTCGCCGCGGTGGTGGGGCTACTCACCGTCGCCTTCAACCTGCTCGGCAGTGCCCCCCGGAAGCTTGAGGGTGAGTCCACCCGCCTCCGCGTGGACGAGGCGGTCGAGGGTGCGTTGTTCGGGCGCCTGGACACGGTCCACGGCGAGCGCCCCCCGCGGGTGAACGCCTCCACGAGCCACGTCGTCGAAGGCGTGCCACCACGGGAGCTGGGCCGATGATCCTCGCGATGACGGTCGGCGTGCTCGCCGCCGGGGGCGTGTACCTGCTGCTGCAGCGCAGCATGGTCCGCGCGGTGTTCGGGATCGGGCTGCTGAGCCACGCGGCCAACTTCGTGCTGCTGAGCGCGGGGGTCTCGGCGTGGCGCGCGGAGCCGCTCGCCGACCGGACCGACCCGTCGCTGGCAGCGGACCCGTTGCCGCAGGCCTTCGTCCTGACCGCCATCGTGATCACGCTCGCGGTGACGGTCTACATGCTCATGCTCGCGGTGCTCGGGAACAACGACGACACCCACGCGATGCCGAACACGGGGGAGTCGCACGACGAATGAACGCCGCGCTCCTTCCGCTCCTCGCCGCCGTGCCGCTGCTCGCCGGGGCCATCACGGTCATCCTGCGGGTCAGGATCCTCGACCGGCTGCTCATGCTGGCCGTTCCCGGTGCCAGCGCCGCCGCGGGCGTCTACCTTGTCCTCCTCCATGTGGACGAGCCGGTGGTCGCGCACTCGGTCGGCGCCTTCGTCCCGGGCGTGGCGATTCCGTTCGTCTCCGACACCTTCACCGCGGTCATGATCGCCGTCACGTCCTTCACGACGGCGGTCGGCGCGTTGTTCCTGACCAGGACCGGTGAGGACCGGTTGCGATTCCTGCCCGCCCTCGTCCTGATGTTGGTGGGCGGCGTCAACGGGGCCCTCCTCACGGGCGACCTCTTCAACCTGTTCGTGTTCATCGAGGTCATGCTGCTGCCGTCGTACGCGCTCCTGGCGGCCACGGGGACGTGGCGGCGCCTGGGCGTGGGCCGCCTGTTCGTGCTCATCAACCTCCTGACGAGCACGATCCTGCTCGTCGGTGTCGGGCTGGTCTACGGGGTCACCGGGACCGTCACGATGGCGCAACTGGTGGGCGTCGCCCACGAGGACCCGCGAGCGGCGCTCGCGATCGGCGTCGTGCTGTTCGCCCTGTCCATCAAGGCGGGCGTGGTGCCCCTGCACGGCTGGCTCCCGCGCTCCTACCCGGCGACGTCGTCGGGCGTGATGGCACTGTTCGCGGGGCTGCACACCAAGGTGGCGATCTACGCGCTGTACCGCGTCTACGCGATCACCCACGACGGGACGCCGTCGCGGTGGATCCCGTTGCTCGCGGTGGTCGTCGTCCTGACCATCCTCGTGGGTGCGCTCGCCAGCTACGGCGAGTTCCGGATGCGCGGGGTGCTGGCCTACCAGATGGTGAGCGGAGTCGGCCACATCCTCCTCGGCCTCGCCATCTTCACCGAGTTCGCGCTCGCCGCCGGCATCTTCTACATGGCCCACCACATCATCACGATGGGCGCGCTGCTGCTGACGGCCGGAGCGATCGAGGAGACCTACGGCACCGGCCGGCTCGACCGCCTCCAGGGCCTCATGCGCCGAGAGTGGTGGTTGGCCGCGGTGTTCGCCGTCGGGTTGCTGTCGCTGGTGGGGCTCCCGCCGACCTCGGGCCTCTGGGGCAAGGTGGGCCTCGTCCTCGCCGCCGTCAGTGTCGGAGGATGGGAGGCATGGGTGTACGTGGGCGCCATCGTCGTGGCCTCCATCGCCTCGATGCTCGCCCTGCAGCACCTCTGGGGCGAGGTCTTCTGGGGGGCACCCCAGAAGGAGTACTGGCCCCTGTCCGCACGGTCCGGGGAGGGTGACCGTGCCGAGTTGCCCGAGGGGCTGCGCGCCCGCGTGGGCCTGATCGCCCCCGGGACCATCCTGCTCGGGTCCTCGGTGGCGATCTTCGTCGCCGCGGGATGGCTGATGCCGATCGTGATCAGGGCCGGTGCCGGCCTGCTGGACCTCGGGCCCTACGTCGAGGCGGTGCTGGGCTGATGTTGCATCCGTGGTACGCCCTCCGATATGTCGGCTTCATCACCAGGGAACTGATCGTTGGAACCCTCAGGGTCGCGGGGGACGCCTTCACCCCTGGGATCCGGTCGACCCCGGCCATCGTGGAGTACCCGCTGCGGTCCCGTACCGACCTGGAGGTGACGCTCATGACCTCCTCCATCACCGTCACCCCGGGAACGCTCGTCGTCGGCATCGCCGCCGGACACGACGGTGCCCCGGCCACCATCTTCGTGCAGCACATGTTCAGCGGTGGCCGCGAGGACACGGTCGCCGGGCTGACGGACATGGAGGACCGTCTCCTGCTGATGACGCGGGGCAGGAAGGGGACGCCATGACCATCGCCATCTGGGTCGCCCTGGCGATCCTCTCCGTCGGGATCCTCCTCGGGCTCTTCCGGATCGTCACCGCGACGGACGGCGCTTCCCGCGCCGTCGTCGGTGACCTCGTCTACTTCTCGTCGATCGGGATCATGGTCCTGCTGGGAGTCCTCGTCCGCTCAGCGGTGGTCGTCGATGCCGCCCTCATCGCCTCCATCCTCGGGATCGTCGCCACGATCGCCCTCGCCCGCATCCTGACGAGAGGGGAGCGCTGATGGAGACCGTCATGTCCGTCCTGATCGGGACGCTCGCCATCGTCGGGGCGCTGTTCATGCTCACGAGCGCGGTTGCGATGCTGCGGCATGCGGACGCGCTCACCCGCATCAACGTCCTCAGCCCGGCCACCGGGATGGGACTGCCGCTGATCGTGGTCGCGGCGTGGCTGGACAAGCTGGTGTACCGGGGCTTCGAGTGGATGCCGTTCATCCAGACGATCATCACCATCGCGGCGCTCCTGGTGGTCTCCTCGGTGGCCAGCAACGCGCTCGCGCGGGCGGCCTACCTCTCGGGGGCCCCGGTCGATCCGCGCACCGACCCGCAGGACCTCGCGCGCGAACCAGAAGCCTGAAGCTCCCGGGGACTCCACGCTGCAGCGGTGTCCCTCGCGACCACACCTGCCCCGGCCGATCGGCTCCGGGCATTCAGTCCTTCCCCTGCTGGGTCATGATCTCGTAGCCGCTGATGATGTCGAGCAGCTCGCTCGTGATCGCGCTCTGCCGTTCGCGGCGGTGCGCGGCCCGCAACTCCTCGAGGCGCTCCTCGATGTTCGACTCCGCGGATTGCATCGCGATGAGCCTCTCCCCGTGCTCGCTCGCCAGTGCGTCCACCAGCGCCACGAAGAGGCGGCCCACGACGAGCTGCCGGGTGAGGGCCGCGAAGACCTCCCGGGGCTCGGTGGCGAGCTGCGGGATCATCCGGGTGGGCCATTCGCGATCCCGGAGCCGGTGGAGCAGGCCTGCCTCGATGGGAAGGATGTGCCGCGTGACGGGATCGGCGCGCACCTGTTCGAAGCGCGTGTGGTGGAACGCCACCACCTCCCCGACGCCCTCGGCCCGCCACCCGTCGATGTGCAGCAGGATCTCCATGACCCGGTCATGGACGCCGGTGACCGAACTGGGTTGCGGTAGGAGGCGCTCGGCGCGGATCCGGTGGGTGCCGAGCTCGTCCCCCAGGCGCGTCCCGATCGCGAGTACCCGCCAGGTGGCAGGATCGTGGCCCAGGTCCTCCAGCCAGCTGGTCGCGTGGTCGAGCACGCGCCGGTTGAGCGGCCCGCACATCCCCTGCTCGGTGCCGACGAC
>JBNJCY010000095.1:0-7511 GCA_051744325.1 Actinomycetota bacterium | reverse complement strand
TGGTGTCCGGCCACTCCCCCGGACCGCCGTCGGACGGCAGGGGGGTGGCCCCGGCGAGGCGGGCGCCGACGTCGTACGTTGGGTAGGCCTGCGCGGGGTGGACGACGACGTCGCCCTCCCCCAACCCGAGGAGGGACGGCAGGTGGGCCACCAGTTCCTTGGACCCGATCGTTGGCAGCACCTCGGCCTCGGTGAGGCGCGCGCCACGCCGCCGCGCGAACCACCGGACCATGGCGGCACGCAACTCGGGCGTGCCGACGGTCAGCGGGTAGCCCGGGCTGTCCGCGGCGTCGGCGAGGGCCCGGCGGGCAATCTCAGGGGTGGGGTCGACGGGCGTGCCGACGGACAGGTCGACGATGCCGTCCGGGTGCGCGAGGGCGATCGCCTTCGCGCCGGCGAGGGAGTCCCAGGGGAAGTCGGGCAGGGCAGAGGCGTGGAAACCCATGCCCTACCCCCGCGAACGGCGGCGGGTCATCCCTGGGGAGGCAGGGCGGCGATGATCGGGTGGTCCTTGTCGATCATGCCCATCTTGGCGGCGCCGCCGGGGGAACCGATGTCGTCGAAGAACTCCACGTTCGCCTTGTAGTACTCGCTCCACTTCTCGGGAACGTCCTCCTCGTAGAAGATCGCCTCCACCGGACATACCGGCTCGCAGGCACCGCAGTCCACGCACTCGTCGGGGTGGATGTAGAGGGAACGTTTGCCCTCGTAGATGCAGTCGACGGGGCATTCGTCCACGCACGCCTTGTCCTTCACGTCCACACAGGGCTGGGCGATGACATAGGTCACGGCAGTTCCTCTCTCGCAGTTGCGGCACCATTCTCGCACTTCAGGGGCCAGAATGGGGAGATGTCCAAGCCTCCGGAGCTCCCGTGGCTGCGGTGGTCCGCCGGTGACCGGGTGGTGCTGCGGTTCCGCGAGACGGACGGGTCCCTGAGCGAGGCACTCGGGTATGTCACCGAGGTGGCGGCGGACCACGTCACGCTCGACACGAGGCGCGGAAGAATACGGGTGGACGCCCGGGCGATGGTCACCGGCAAGCGGGTGCCCGAGCCGCCGCCCCGCAGGGCCTGAGGGTCAGGGTGGGGTCAGGGGGCCGTGCCACACACGACCCGGTTCCACGGGGCATAGGTCCAGGTCCAGCTCTCCTTGTCGTGGAGCGTGCCGTCGAGGTACCGCCACCGCGTCACGCGGACGGTGAAGCCCACCTGCCCGCCGCTCTCGGGCAGGCAGTCGGGATCGGAGTTGTAGACCGTCTGCGGCTGGGTGATGTTGTACCGGTCGGAGGTCTCGGACCGCACCTCGAAGTACGGGGTGGACCAGATGCGGACCCAGACCTGCCCATCCGCGACCCAGGCCTCGACCAGTGCGCCGTACGGGGTCGGGTTGCGGAACTTCATGTCCACGGTGGGAACCCACATCGTCGCCTCCCGACCCTCCGGGTAACGGGAGAACCAGCGGGAGTGCGGCTTGTGCTCCACCAGGTCCATGCCCGCGAAGTAGGCGGCGTTGTACGTGGTGGTGGAGAGCTGGGAGAGCCCGCCGCCGAGCGCCTTCGAGTAGAACCCGTTCTCGACGACCCCGGACTCCACGAAGCCGCGTGCCGCCGTGATCGGGCCGAGGGCCTCGATGAGGGAGAAGGTCTCCCCCGGCTTCACGAGGGTGTTCGTGATGAGGCGGGTGCCGTTGATGAGGTTCTGGGTTCTCACGTTGTCCGAGGTGAGCGGCGTGTTGAACTCGGAGACCTCCTGGGTCACGCCGAGAGCCCGGGCGTCCTCGGTGGTGAAGTCCGCGGCAGCCTCGATCCGGCCGACCGTGGCCGAGCGGGTCTGGGAGAGGGCGGCCGCGGCCACGGCGCTCTCCAGCTCCTCGATGTCGAGTTCCGTTCCCGCCTTGGAGGGGATGACCGCGGGCGCGCCGTTCTGGATGACGATGCGCGCGTCGGTGCCGTCGGCCGCCAGGTCCGGCTCCAGCTCGACGAGCCGGTCGCGCAGCGCCTCCCCGTCGAGGCGGAACGTCAACTTCCCGTCCACCGGCTCGACGGCGGCGGCGGCGGTCAGGTCCGCGACCTCCAGCGGGGTGTTGAGCTCGCCCACCGTCACGGTCACGGGACCGGAGGTGAGCGGCTCGACGATCTCCCGGACGGCATTGTCGACCTCGTCCTGGCCGATCTCGGGCTCCAGGGTGACGGTGGGCAGCTCGATGGGTTCCGGCTCGGTCAGCCAGCTGTCCACCACCACCGGGACCGCACCCGCGAGGTCGAGGCCGTTTCCGTCTGCCGGCTCGGTGACCTCGGCGGCGCCGTCGACGAACGAGATCGCGCCCTCGACGGGCTGGACCTCGAGCTCGGGGCGCAGGCTCTCCAGCAGGCCGCGCAGGGCGGGCTCGTCCACGCGGGAGACGGGGTCGATGTCGCCGGCCCCCTGGAGGTGGGCCCAGAGCACGCGGGGGTCGAGTGAGAAGCTCGCCAGGGTGGCAACGGTCGCCTCGGGGTCGAAGGCGAGGCCTGCGGAGGCGGGATCGATCGTGGCGGTCCGGTTTCCCAGCGCGATCTGGAGCGGGTCGGTGTTGAGGGGGCCCAGCTCGTCCCGCAGCCTCTCCTCGGCCACCGGAACGGGCAGCCCACCGATCCGCACCCCGGCGACCGAGGTGTTGTTCGGGATCTTGTCCTGCAGGTACCAGGCTGTCCCCACGTACCCGAGCGCAAGGACAGCGACCACGATGGTCACCCAGATGGCGACCTTCGCGCCCGCGTCCTTCTTCTCCGGCTCGCCCTCGAAACCCTCGAGGGCTGTCACGTCGTCGTCTTCCATGTCTCTCCCTGGGAACCTGTCCCCTCACAATCCTAACGTTCCCGGGACGCAGCCCGGGAATGGCGGTGTCACTCGAACCACGACTCCGGCAGCAGGAAGCCGGTCACGCCCAGGATGACGGCCCCCATGCTCCAGGCCAGCCCGACGGGCTGGCCTACCACGATCCTGTCGGGCGAGAGCCATGCGAGTGCGATGACTCCGAGGAGCGTGACGGCGAAGGCGGCGTAGGCGCCCCGGCCGGCGAGCGCACGGATGAAGACCGCTCCGAGCGCCACCGCCGCGAGCGCCGCGACAACCCCGGTCGGGAACTCCCCGGACGCGAAGCGGTGGAACACCGATCCCACGACTCCCACCGCGGCGCCGGTGACCACGCCGGCGAGCACCGCGGTGACGGTGTCGAACCTCTCCACCGCGCTGGGCATCAGGAGGACCGGCGGTTGCGAGCCGCGATCTTGAAGCGCTCCTGTGCCTCCAGGATCACCTTGCGGATGCGCACGGCAGCGGGCGTGACCTCCACGCACTCGTCCTCGGCAGCGAACTCGAGGGACTCCTCGAGCGTGAGCTTCCGCGGCGGTGCGATGTTCTCGAAGACGTCGGAGGTGGAGGACCGGATGTTCGTGAGCTTCTTCTCGCGCGTGATGTTCACGTCCATGTCCTCGGAGCGGGTGTTCTCGCCCACCACCTGGCCCTCGTACACCTCGGAGGTCGGTTCGATGAAGAACGAGCCCCGGTCCTGCAGGTTCAGCATCGCGTAGGGGGTGGCGACCCCCGAGCGGTCGGCGACCAGCGAACCGGTGGTCCGGAACTCGATCGGGCCGGCCCAGGGCTCGTAGCCCTCGGCGATCGACGAGGCGATCCCCGTGCCGCGGGTCTCGGTGAGGAAGCGGGTCCGGAAGCCGATGAGCCCGCGGGCGGGGACGAGGAACTCCATGCGGATCCACCCCGTGCCGTGGTTCGCCATCGTGACCATGCGGCCCTTGCGGGAAGCCATGAGCTGCGTGACCGTCCCGAGGTACTCCTCGGGGACGTCGACGGTCATGCGCTCGATCGGTTCGTTGACCTTGCCGTCGATGGTGCGGGTGAGGACCTGCGGCTTGCCCACGGTGAGCTCGAAGCCCTCGCGGCGCATCTGCTCGACGAGGATGGCCAGGGCCAGCTCGCCGCGGCCCTGCACCTCCCACGAGTCGGGCCGCTCGGTGGGGAGCACCTTGAGGGAGACGTTGCCGACGAGTTCCCGATCAAGGCGGTCCTTGACCTGCCGGGCGGTGACCTTGCTGCCCTTCACCCGGCCGGCGAGCGGCGCCGTGTTGATTCCGATCGTCATGGCGATCGCAGGATCGTCCACGGTGATGAGTGGCAACGGCCGCGGGTCCTGCGGATCCACCAGCGACTCGCCGATCGTGATCTCGTCGAAACCGGCCACGGCCACGATGTCCCCCGCGTGCGCCTCTTCGGCCGGGACGCGGTCGAGCGCCTCCGTCCGGAGCAGTTCGGTCACCTTCACCGTGCGCAGGGAGCCGTCCCGCCGCGCCCACCCGACCTGCTGGCCCTTGCGGAGCGTGCCGTTGTGGATGCGGAGCAGCGCGAGCCGGCCCAGGAAGGGCGAGGCATCGAGGTTGGTGACGTGCGCCTGCAGCGGCATGTCCTCCTCGTAGGAGGGTGCGGGGATCCGCTCGATGATGGTGGTGAAGAGGTCCTCGAGGTCGGGGGCGTCCGGGAGGTCGCCGTCGGCCGGCTGGACGAGCGACGCCCGGCCCGCCTTCGCCGAGGCGTAGACCACCGGCAGGTCGAGCACGGAGTCGAGGTCCAGGTCGTCCATCTCGTCGACGAGGTCCGAGGCGAGCGAGAGCAGCAGGTCGGTGGTCTCCTGAACCACCTCGGCGATCCGCGAGTCCGGGCGATCCACCTTGTTGACCACCAGCACCACCGGGAGGCGGGCGGACAATGCCTTGCGCAGGACGAACCGCGTCTGCGGCAGCGGGCCCTCCGAGGCATCGACGAGGAGGACCACCCCGTCCACCATGGACAGGCCCCGCTCCACCTCGCCGCCGAAGTCGGCGTGACCGGGGGTGTCGATCACGTTGATGGTGATCCCGTCCTCGCCCACCGCCCGCGCGGCAGGGCCCCGGTAGTGCACCGCGGTGTTCTTCGCGAGGATGGTGATGCCCTTCTCGCGTTCGAGGTCACCGGAGTCCATCGCGCGTTCCGCGACGTGCTGGTGGGCGCCGAAGGCCCCGGACTGCCACAACATGGCATCGACCAGAGTGGTCTTCCCGTGGTCGACATGGGCCACGATCGCGACGTTGCGCAAGTCGGAGCGCAGGGTCATGCGATCTCGTTTCGTCAGGAGGGGTGCTCCGCGATTCTACTTGCGATCCCGACGGCGCCGCGAGGTGCCCGGCGACTCCGAGTTGCGCAGCATGATCGCGATGTCGTCCGCAGTCCCGGCGTTCCCGGCCGCGTTGGCGGCCAGGATCCGGTCCCGGGCCTCCCGGCGCACTTTCTGCTCCGCCGGGTCCGGGACGGGCACGGCGGCGATGAGGCGCTGGGTGTACGGGTGCTGCGGGTGGTTCACGATCGCGCCCGCGTCCCCGTACTCCACCAACTTGCCGTTGTGCATCACGGCGATCCGGGCGGAGAGCATCTCGACCACCGCGAGGTCGTGCGAGATGAAGAGGCAGGCGAAGCCGTGCTCCCGCTGCAGCTCCTGGAACAGCTCCAGCACACGGGCCTGCACCGAGACGTCGAGCGCCGAGGTGGGCTCGTCCGCGACCAGCAGGGAGGGCTCGAGGATGAGCGAGCGTGCGATGCCAACCCGCTGCCGCTGGCCACCAGAGAGCTCGTGCGGGTAGCGGTTCCGGAAGGACCGGGGCAGCTCGACCTGGTCGAGCATCGCCTCGACCCGTTTGTCCAGTTCCGCCCCCTTGATCCCGGAGTGCAGGTACAGCGGCTCACCGATTGATTCGCCGATTGGGAGGCGCGGGTTGAGGGACGAGCCGGGGTCCTGGAAGACGATGCCGACCTTCGCCCGCAGCGGCTTGAGGTCCTTGTGACGCGCACCCCGCATCGTGATGCCATCGATGGTCAGGTGGCCGGCGTGCACCGGCAGCAGCCCGACGACGGCGCGCCCGATCGTAGTCTTTCCCGAGCCGGACTCGCCCACCAGCCCCACGACCTCGCCGCGCTCGATCGACATGGTGACGCCGTCGACAGCCCGGAAGGCGGGAGTGCGGCCGCGCTTGGGATACTCGATCACCATGTCCTGGGACTGGAGGACGAACTCCGGGTCGTACACGAACTCCTTGGCGGGCTCGGGTTCACGGCGCCGCACCCTGGCGGCGGTCTTGGTGGGGGCGCCGTCGCGCAGCGCGTCCTCGGTGCCCTCCGCCCCGGGGACGAGGGTCACCGCGGCCTCCACCCCCTTCGAGTGGGACCCCAGGTGCGGCACCGCCGCGAGGAGTTCCTGCGTGTAGGGGTGCTGCGGGTTGTTGAAGATCTGGTCCGCCGTGCCCCGCTCCACGATCCGGCCGTCCTTCATCACGACCATCGTGTCCGCCATGTCGGCCACGATCCCCATGTCGTGCGTGATGAGGATGATGCCGGAATCGATGCGGGAGCGCAGATCCCTCATGAGCTTCAGGATCTCGGCCTGGACGGTGACGTCGAGAGCCGTGGTGGGCTCGTCCGCCACGAGGAGGCGCGGGTCGCAGGCGAGCGACTGCGCGATCATGGCACGCTGCCGCTGGCCGCCGGACAGCTGGTGCGGGTAGGAGTTGAAGCGCACCTCCGGCTCCGGGATCTCCACCATCCGCAGCAGCTCGACGGCCCGCTCCTTCGCCTCCTTCGGGTTCATGTCGAAGTGCGTGCGGAGCGTCTCGACGATCTGGAAGCCCACCGTGTACACGGGGTTCAGCGCGGTCATCGGTTCCTGGAAGATCACCGCGATATCGTTGCCGCGGATGCGGCGGAGCCGGCCGGGCGCCATGCCGACCAGTTCCTCGCCCACGAGCTTCGCGGAGCCGGACACCCGCCCGTTCGGGGGAAGGAGGCCGAGAAGGGCCATCGAGGACTGCGTCTTGCCGGAGCCGGACTCGCCCACGATCGCGAGGACCTCACCCGCGTGCACGTCGTAGTCCATGTCGATCGCGGCGGGGAACCACTCGTCCTCGACGAAGAAATCGACGTTCAGTCCGCGGACCTCGAGGATCGTCTCGCCGCGCTTGACATCGCCCTTTCCGGGCACGGCCGGTGCGCTCTGGGTCACTCTCGTGGTCCTTCCCTTGGCACTACGATGGGCCGGTGGGACCCACCCTCGTCTATCGAACGGCTGTCTCCCGGGTGCTCGGGTACGGGGCCGTGGTGCTCGCCGTGCTGGCGGTGGCGTTCTTCGCCGCCACCGGCGGGGTGCGCGAGGTGCTGCGCTCCGGTCCGGTGATCACGTTCCTCGCGCTGGCGGTGTGGGTGGCCTTCGCCCTCCCCCACGTGACCGTGTCCGACGGCGGCGTCACGGTCCGCAACGTGCTCCGCACCGTGCACGTGCCCTGGCCCGCCTTCCGGGGAGTCGACTCGACCTGGTCCCTCACGGTGCGCACGACGGCCGGCGACGTCGGCTCGTGGGCCGTCCCCGCGGCGTCGGGCTTCGCGGCGCGCGCCTCGCGCGACAACGCCGGTCGCGCCGCGCAGGGGGTGAACGCGAAC
>JBNJCY010000094.1:0-7600 GCA_051744325.1 Actinomycetota bacterium | reverse complement strand
GTGGCCGGGGCGCACCCCGCCAGCACGTGATCTGCGCCCACGCGGTGGGCACCGCCGCCGTCGTCCACGAAGGTGACCTCGCCGGCGGGGTCGATGGCGGTGACCTCGGAGCGCACCCGCAGCTCGGCGCCCGCGGCCAGGGCGGCGTCCCGCAGCGCCCCGCTGACCGCGCCCATCCCGCCCACGGGCACGTCCCAGTCCCCGGTCCCGTTGCCGATGACGTGGTAGAGGAAGCAGCGGTTCTGGGCGAGGTTCGGGTCGTCGACGTCGGCGAACGTGCCGATCAGGGCGTCGGTCGCGACCACCCCGCGCAGGACGTCGTCGCGCAGCTCCCGTCGCACGGCCTCGCCGATGGGGGCCTCGACGACGTCGTGCCAGGTCGCGGCGTCGTCGACGATCCGCCGCAGCTCGTCCCGGCTGCGCAGCGGCTCGAGGAGGGTGGGGGCGAGGCGTTCGGCGAGCCGGCCGACGCGGCCGTACAGCGCGGTCCAGGCCCGGAACTCGGACTCGCCGCCGGTGAGGCGTGTGAAGGAGAAACGGGTGGCGGCGTCGTCGTGGGTGTCGACGAGGAGGCCGCCGTCGAAGACGGGCGTGTAGGAGGCGTAGCGGCGGCGGCGCAGATTGATGGGCAGGCCGAGCTCGGTCACGACCTGCCGCGGCAGGAGCGAGACGAGGTAGGAGTAGCGCGAGATGCGGGCGTCGACGCCGGGGAACACCTGGGCGGACACCGCTGCGCCGCCCATGTGGTCCAAGCGCTCGAGCACGAGGACGCTGCGCCCGGCGCGGGCGAGGTAGGCCGCGGCGGTCAGTCCGTTGTGGCCCCCGCCGACGATGACGGCGTCGTACCGGGCGCGCAGCATGCGCCGGACTCTACCCCGGTGGCGCGTGGTCGGCGAGCCATCGGAGGATGGCGTCCGCGGCCTCTGACGCGCTGAGGTTCCCCGTGTCCACCTCGAGGTCGTAGGCCAGCCGCACGCCCACCAGCGTGGCGGACACGCCGTCGAGAGCGATGGCGAGGTCCGACACCGAGTCGGCGTCCAGGAGTACATGGTCGACGACGACGTCCGCGCCCGCCGTCGCCAGTGCCGTCACCCCGCGGTGCATCGCCCGGTACAGCAACCGCCCCACTGGGCCGAGGGTGACCGCGGCGATGGTGCCGTCCATGGCGCGTTCGTAGCGGTAGACCTCTGGCCACGCGGGTCCCAGGTACCGGCGCGGCAGCATCGAGAGGTGACGGTCGAGGCCGGCGTCGAGGAGGGGACCGGGCCAGCGCTCCTGCAGGGTGCGTGCGAGGGTCGACTTCCCCGAACTGGAGGTGCCGTTGATCACGATGACCCGGCCGGAGGGTGGAGTGGCTTCCTGCGCCATGTACAGAAGGTAGGTGCTGCGGGCCCCGATGTCATCGCCTCGGCGGAGTACGGAGCGCTGACCTGCCGGTGGGCGCCGCGACGTCGGCGCTACGCTCGGGAGGTGACCTACGTCTTCGTGCCACTGCCCGACTTCGACCCCAAGCCGGACATCCGGCTCATCGCCGCCGACATGGACGGCACCCTCCTCGACGACGCCAAGGAGATCCACGACCACTTCTGGCCGCTCGTTGACGAGCTCTTCCGCCGCGGCGTCCTCTTCTGCCCGGCCAGCGGGCGGCAGTACCACACGCTCCACCGCGAGTTCGGGGACGTGGCGGACGAGATGGTCTACATCGCGGAGAACGGCGCCTACGTGGTCAAGGGCCGGGAGGAGATCTCCGCGGACACGCTGGACGACGACGTCGTGCGGCGCGTCGTCGAGGCGGTGCGTGAGTTGCGGGAGGCGGGGGCGGACGTGGGTGCCGTGGTCTGCGGGAAGGACTCGGCCTACATCGAGCGGGACGACCCGGCGTTCATGGAGCAGGCGGACCACTACTACGCCTCCCTGGAGGTGGTGGACGACCTCTTGGAGCTCCCCGAGGACCCCATCCTGAAAGTCGCCGTCTACGACTTCGGCTCAGCGGAGGAAGGCGTGGCGCGCGGCCTCGGCCAGTTCGAGGGCGAGGTCAAGGTGGTGGTCTCGGGCGAGCACTGGGTGGATGTGATGAACACCGGCACCAACAAGGGGAACGGGATCCGGCGCATCCAGGAGGCTCTCGGGATCACCCCCGCCCAGACGATGGTTTTCGGGGACTTCCTCAACGACTGCGAGATGATGGACGCCGCCGAGTACTCCTTCGCGATGGACAACGCCCACCCGCAACTGCGTGACCGCGCGCGGTATCTGGCCCCGCCCAACTCACGCAACGGCGTGGTGCGTACCATCTCCGCTGTTCTGGGCCTGCCCTGGACGGAGTGACCAACGGCTCGGCGCCAGGCTTACCAGCCATGCCGGCCACTGATCTCGCTCATCTGCGCCCCGTCCGGGTTTTCCCTGTGCGCAACCCGGGCTGCACCACCCCAACCCGGGTTGCACACCACCCCAACCCGGGCTGCACCACCACCCCAACCCGGGCCATCAACACGCGTTAACCCGTTGATGGGGAAGATCCTTTTCCGATCGCGGAAAGCATCTTCCCCATCAGTGGGTTAACTGCCGTTGAAGACAGTGTCGGTCCGGCCTGGTGGGACGTTCGGGCTCATCCTGCTCGACACTGTCGCCGGGTCGCTCGCCGTGGCCTTCCGCCGTGGTGGTGAGCCCGCGGAGGAGGCCGAGGGTGTCGTCTGACCCGGACGACGACGTCGCCACGGGCCCGGGCGACATCTCGCCTTCACGCTGACGGCGATCTGCGAGGCGCTCGACTGCTCTCCGGCCGAACTCTTCCACCTCCGGGACGCCGCCGGCTGACTTCTCCTCAGCCTTCGAGTGCGAACCTGAGCGCGGCCTCGACGTGGAGCCGTGTGGTGGGGAAGAGCGGTACGGGGCCGAGGCTGCCGGGCGTGGCCAGGAGTTCAAGTTCGGTGCAGCCCAGCACGATCCCCTCGGCGCCCCGATCCACGAGTCGTCGCGCGACAGCCAGTAGCGACTCCCGCGAGGAGACCTCCACTCTCCCGACGCAGAGCTCGTCGTAGATGATGCCGTGCACGAGGGCGCGGTCGGCGGCCTCCGGGACGAGGACGGTCAGCCCGTGGGAAGCGAGACGCCCGCGGTAGAAGTCCTGCTCCATCGTGAACGCGGTTCCGAGCAGGCCCACGGTGGAAAGTCCGGCGGCCGCGACGGCGTCGGCGGTGGCATCCGCGAGGTGGAGGAGGGGGATGGAGACGGCGCTCGCGACGGCGTCGGCGACCCTGTGCATCGTGTTGGTGCAGATCAGCACCACATCCGCACCGGCGGCCTCGAGTCCGCGTGCCTCCGTGGCCAGCAGCGCCGCTGCCTCCTCCCAGCGACCCCCCACCTGCATCCGTTCCACCTCCGCGAAGTCCACGGAGGCGAGCACGATCCGCGCGGAGTGCAGCCCGCCGAGTGCGTGCCGGACGCCCTCGTTGAGCAGGCGGTAGTACTCTGCGGTCGATTCCCAGCTCATGCCGCCCAGCAGGCCGATCTTCCTCACGTCCAGCTCCCTCGTGCGATGTCCGGCTCCATCCTCGCACCGTTGCGCAAGCCCCGACATGCCGATAAGTTGCACACAATCTAACCGGGGGTCACACTGGCTGATGACACAGCAATTCATCGCCAGGAGCCACCATGACCGCACCGAACGCCGAGACGTCCGCTGTCGAGAGGTCGAGGTGGGCCTTCCTAACGGAGCGGCGCGGACGCTCCCCGCTCCCACGGATCATCGGCCGGGTGGCCCTCGGAGGCTTCCTCCTCGCCGCCGGCACCGGCCACCTCGGCCCGCTGCGTGAGGAGTTCCAGGCCCAGGTGCCGCCGTGGGTCCCCCTCGATCCTGACTTCGTGGTGATCGCCTCCGGCATCGTGGAGGTGAGTCTCGGCGCCGCCCTGATCGCGATGAACCGGTATCGCGTGATCGTGGGGTGGACCGCGGCCGCGTTCTTCGTGGCGATCTTCCCCGGCAACATCTCCCAGTGGATGAACGGAGTCGACGCGTTCGGGCTCGAGTCCGACCAGGCGCGGTTCATCCGACTGTTCTTCCAGCCCGTGCTCGTGGCGTGGGCGCTGTGGTCCACCGAGGCGTGGAAGGCCTGGCGCGAGAGCAGCCGCGCTCGCTGACCGGCGCCCGTCCATCTGGGGCCACCCGCCCCATGCCCGCGGCTATCGTCGCGGTCATGAGCCGGAAGAAGCACCGCACCGGCGTGACCCGCCCGCCCAGGCCGAAGCCGGCCCGCGAGCCGCTCACCCTGACACAGGAGTCCGCGGACCGTCACCGCATCGAACCCACCGGCGCGATGCGCGTTCCCGGGGTCGTGTACGCCTCCCAGCACCTGCTGCCCACCGTCGACGACGCCCTCCGCCAGGTCGCCAACGTCGCCACCCTGCCGGGCATCGTGCGGGCCTCCTTCGCCATGCCGGACGTGCACTGGGGCTACGGCTTCCCCATCGGCGGCGTCGCGGCCACCGACCCGGCGGCCGGGGGCGTGGTCTCGCCCGGCGGCGTGGGGTTCGACATCTCCTGCGGCGTCCGCCTCCTCACGACGCCGCTGACCGAGTCAGACCTCCGGCCCCGCCTCCCTGCGGTCATGGCCGCGCTCGCCAGGCTCGTCCCCCGCGGTGCCGGCCCGGGTGGCGTCTGGGACGTCACCACCGCCGACCTGCGCGCGATCCTCCGCCACGGCTCCGCCCACGCCGTCGCCCGCGGGTACGGCACGGAGCTGGACCTCGCGCGGTGCGAGGACGGCGGCGCTGTCGACGACGCCGATCCCGCCGCGATCTCCGAGCGCGCCCTCGCGCGTGGGGCCGCCCAGGTGGGATCGCTGGGCTCCGGGAACCACTTCCTGGAACTGCAGGTGGTGGACCGCATCCTCGACCCGGCCACCGCGGCGGGCTTCGGGCTCGCGGAGGGACAGGTCACGGTCATGATCCACTGCGGCTCGCGCGGGCTCGGCCACCAGATCTGCTCCGACCACGTCCGGCTCATGCAGGACGCCATGCCCCAGCACGGTATCCGCGTCCCGGACGCGCAGCTCGCCTGCGCACCGGTGGACTCCCGGGAGGGCCGGGCCTACCTTGGCGCGATGGCCGCCGCCGCGAACTTCGCCCGCGCCAACCGGCACCTCCTCGCCCACGCGGCCAGGCAGGCGTTCCGCGAGGCCGCCGGATCCGGGGACCTGGAACTCCTGTACGACGTCTCCCACAACCTCGCCAAGCTCGAGGAGCACATGGTCCGGCCCTGGGGTGCGACCGGTGAGTCCAGCGCGGCCGGTGAGCACAGTCCGGCCGGTGAGCGCGGCGCGAACGGGGACAGCGGAGCGGCCGGAGGCGGCGGCGTCGCCAGGCTGGTGTGCGTCCACCGCAAGGGCGCGACTCTCTCCCTCCCGCCGGGCCACCCCACCCTCCCCGACGACCTGCGACCGCACGGCCAGCCGGTGCTGGTGCCGGGGTCGATGGGGACGGCGTCGTGGGTGCTGGCAGGGGAGCGGGACAACCCGGCCTTCGACTCCGCCTGCCACGGGGCCGGCCGGGTGATGAGCCGGACCGCCGCCACGAAGCGCGTTTCGGGGAGGAAGCTGCAGGAGCAGCTCGCGGCGCAGGGCATCGAGGTGCGCGCCGCCTCAACGCGCGGTCTGGCCGAGGAGGCGCCGTTCGCGTACAAGGAGGTGGATGAGGTGGTGGCCGTGTGCGGCCGCGAGGGGCTGGCCAGGCCGGTCGCCCGGCTTCGGCCCATCGGGGTGGTGAAGGGATGAGGCGCGCGGGTCGCCGGCTGCTCTCGCACACCGCTGACGTCCGCCTGGAGGCGTGGGGGCCCACCCTGGTGGAGTGCCTGGACCAGTGCGTGCGTGCGCTCGCTGACGTGTTCGTGCTCGCCCCGGACGACGCCGCCCACGTGCGCGTCCCGGTGGGCCTCCCGCCGGGATCACCGTCCGAACTGGTGGTCGCCCTGCTGGAGGAGGCCCTGTACCTCGTGGACGTCCGCGGACTGGTTCCCATCCGGGGACAGCTGGAACTCGACCCGCGTGGACTCACCGGAACCCTCGATGCCGTGGCACTCGCCGATGTGGAGCAGGCGGGGAGCGTACCCAAGGGGATCGCGCGCTCGGACCTCGAGGCGGGGGAGACGGGCGGGGTGTGGCGCGCCGTCGTCACGGTGGACGTGTGAGCTACTCGTCGAGCTCGCGCACGTGCGGGGCGAGGATGGCCAGCACGGTGAAGGCGACGAAGACGGCGGCGAGGGCCAGGTAGGTGGTGCTGAGCCCCACCTGGTCCACCGCTGCTCCCACCACGAGCATGGCGAGTGGCGGTGCGGCGCTGAAGGCCGAGAGCTGGACGCCGAACACGCGCCCCTGTTCGTCCGGCGGGACACGGCGCTGCACCTGGGAGGTCATGAGCGGGTTGGCGGGGCCCCACGAGAGCCCGAGCAGCAGGCCACCGGCCGCGAGAATCGGCAGTGGCGGCAGGAAGGACATGGGCACGATGGCCACCCCGATGCCGCCGAGGGCGAGGCGGGCGATGGTGGAGGCGCGCAGCCGGGCGGCGAGCCAGCCGTAGCCGAATGACCCGACGATGGACCCGGCGGAGATCGCCGCGATCACGATCCCGAGCGAGCCCGGCTCATCGAGGCGCTCGAAGTGCGTGGGCAGCAGCACCGCCTCGGTGGGCAGGTAGATCGCCGCCAGCACCACCACGGCGATCGTGACCGACCGGATGGGACGGTCCGCGAGGATGATCGTGATTCCGCGGGCCAGGGAGGCCCAACCGCTGTCCGCGGAGTCGGGGCCTGCCGCCGCGCGGGCGGCCTGGCCGGCGTCGCCCACTCTCATGACGGCCACGAGCACGGCGGCGAGGAGGAACAGCGCGAACGGTGCCCAGAACGAGTTGACCGCCCCGACGGTCGCGATCAGGGATGCCCCCACCAGTGGCCCCACCGTCCAGCCCACCGCGAAGACTCCCTCGTGCAGGCCGTTGAGGGGATCGACGGGACGGCGGGCAGCGGCGGCCACATCAGGCAGGAGGGAACGGCGGGCGGTGTACCCGGAGGGGTCGAACGTGGCGCCGACCACCGCCAGCAGCAGGATCACCGGGAACGTCAGCTCCGTTGCCAACGCCACCAGCGGGAAGCCCGCCACGGAGAGCGCCGAGAGGACATCGGAGGCCACGCTGACCTGCCGCCGGCCGAACCGGTCCACGAGCCAGCCCGCCAGCGGTGCGGCCACGAGGGCGGGCAGGGCACTCACCGCAGCCACCAGTCCCGCGGAGGCGGCGGACCCGGTCCGCTCCAGCACGAGCCACGGGATGGTCAGCAGCACCACCGAGTTCCCGACGCCCGAGGCCAGATTGGCCGCCTGCAACAGGATGACGGGGGAGAGACGCGCTGGGTCAGGAACGCCCGGGTGTGCCATGCGTCCAGTATCCGCGTGGACTACCTGCCGTATCCGCACCCGTGTTCCGGTCCGCCTCCCGCCCTCGGGTCTCTTTCACCCTCCGGCGTCCGCCCTCCGGCTTCCGCCGCGGGGGTGGGACAGCGGTGTCGTGTGGGGAGGGTGGTTTCGTGCGCGCGGTTGGGGCGCAGGCACCC
>JBNJCY010000093.1:0-7609 GCA_051744325.1 Actinomycetota bacterium | reverse complement strand
GTTCAGAACTCGGTGACGGTCCGACCCTGCGCCCTCAGGATGGTGAGCTGCGTGATGACCCGGGCGCGCAGGGTCTCCGGCGCGTGCTCGACGCAGGACCGGCGGATGAGATTCCGGATGTGTTCCTCGGCATCCGCCAGCTCAGAGCACTGGGAACACGCCTCGAGGTGGTGGCGGAGGCGGGAGATCTCCGACGCCTCGAGTTCTGCGTCGAAGAGCTGGAAGAGCCGCGAGACCAGGTCGTCGCAGCCGCAGTCGTCGGTCATCTCGCCCCCTTCATGCCGAGTTCGTGCGCGTAGTCGGTAAGAGCCCCGCGCAACTGCCGGCGCCCGCGGTGGAGCCGGGACATGACCGTTCCCACGGGCGTACCCATGATCTCGGCGATCTCCTTGTAGGCGAAGCCCTCGACGTCCGCGAGGTAGACCACCATGCGGAAGTCCTCCGGGAGGGCGGCGAGGGCATCCTTGACCGCGGAGTCGGGCAGGCTGTCGAGCGCGTCCATCTCCGCCGAACGCAGACCCTTGGAACTGTGCGACTCGGCGCTGTGGAGCTGCCAGTCCTCGATGCCGTCACCGTCGGAGCGCAGGGGCTCGCGCTGCGACTTGCGGTAGTTGTTGATGAACGTGTTGGTGAGGATGCGGTAGAGCCAGGCCTTCAGGTTCGTGCCCTGCCTGAACTGGTGGAAGGCGGCGAACGCCTTCGCATACGTCTCCTGGACCAGGTCCTCGGCGTCCGCTGGGTTGCGGGTCATCCGCAGCGCGGCACCGTAGAGCTGGTCGAGGTACGGGAGTGCCTGGACCTCGAACAGATCCTGGAGGTCCTGGTCGAGATCGTCATCGTGTGGGGACATCACCCATGAGCCTAGCCGGTCCCACGGACACGGCACGCCGGCCAGGAGTTCGACGGCTGGGGTCAGGATGGTCACATCTGCTCGAACAACACCGGCCGCCCGATGATTCCACGACGCGCCGATTCCGGCGCGGTATCACTGGCGGGCCGTCGCCGGGTGCGCACACAATGGACCATGAGCCTCATTCGACTGATCGCCCGCCCGATGTTGGCCGCCTACTTCGTCGCCGACGGCCTCGACGCGCTGCGCAAGCCCGAGAGCCACGTGCAGCGCTTCAAGGAGGTGCAGCCCCTGCTGGAGCGAGCCGGGGTGCCCCCGGTCCTGAGCTCCGACGCCGCGATGCTGGCCCGCGTGTCCGGCGCCGTCAGCGCCGTCGCCGGCCTGTGCCTCGCGACGGGGCGCCGTCCCCGCACCGCCGCGCTCACCCTCGCCGTCCTCAACATCCCGGTCACCCTGGTCAACAACCCATTCTGGGAGGCGGAGGACGAGGCGGACCACAAGGAGAAGGTCAAGGGCCTGCTGCGCGGCCTCGGGCTCGGTGGCGGCCTCCTGCTCGCTGCGGTGGACCGCGACGGCAAGCCCTCGATGGGCTGGCGGTACCACAACTTCGTGGAGCACCGCACGGACCTGCGGGACAAGAAGGCCGCGCTCAAGGACCGCTACACGGCCGCGTGAGGGACACGGGGACTGATGACGACCGGGTCCGGGTCCGCCCGGGCACGGGGTCGAGGCCACGGACCAAGAATCGTCCGGACCGGAGCGGCGCGTCCCGCGGCCGGGTGGTGGCGGTCGACCGTGGCCGGTACGCCGTCATCACCGACGACGGAGTCGAGCTGACCGCCGTCACGGCGCGAGAGCTGGGGCGGCGGGCGGTCGTGGTGGGTGACCGCGTGGGCCTCGTGGGAGACCTCTCCGGGCGCAAGGATTCGCTCTCACGGATCGTGGTCGTGGACGAACGCACCTCGGCACTGCGGCGCAGTGCCGAGGACGGTGACGCCGCCGGGGTGGAGCGCGTCGTCGTGGCCAACGCCACCCAGCTCGTGATCGTGGTGTCGCTCGCGGACCCGCCACCACGCCCCCGCCTCGTGGACCGCTTCCTCGTCGCGGCATACGACGCCGGGATGCGCCCGCTGCTCTGCCTCACCAAGTCCGACCTCGCCTCGCCGGACCGGTTTCTGGCGCAGTACCAGGGCCTCGACCTCGGCGTCGTGGTCACCGCCGTCACCGGCGACGCCCCGGACGGCCTCGACGAGTTGCGCTCCGCGCTGCGCGACGAGGTCTCGGTGATGGTCGGCCACTCGGGGGTCGGGAAGTCCACCCTCGTCAACCTCCTCGTGCCGGGCGCGCACCGGCAGACCGGGGACGTCAACGTGGTGACCGGGCGGGGCCGGCACACCTCGTCCTCCGCCATCGCGTTCCCGTTGGCGGGGGGCGGCCTCGTCATCGACACCCCGGGAATCCGGTCCTTCGGCCTCGCGCACGTGCAGAGTGAGGACCTGCTGCGCGGCTTCGCCGACCTGGCCACCGCGGCCGCCGGCTGCCCCCGTGGCTGCACCCACCTCGACGACTCCCCGGACTGCGAGCTCGACGAGTGGGTGCGCGCCACCACGGGGCCTGACGGCGAGCCGCTCGGCGTCCGGGATCACGATTACCGGCGCGCTCGGCTCGCCTCGTACCGGAGGCTGCTCGCCGCACGCTAACGTGGCGGCCATGGCATTCGACGACGACCTCCGCCTCGCCCACGTGATCGCCGACCAGGTTGACGCCATCACGATGGCGCGCTTCCAGGCCCAGGACCTCGCCGTCGAGTCGAAGCCGGACAACACGCTCGTGACGGACGCCGACCGGGCCGCCGAGTCGGTCGTGCGCGCACAGCTGCAGCGCACCCGCCCCCGCGACTCCATCCTCGGCGAGGAGTTCGGTGCCACGGGGCACTCCCCCCGCCAGTGGGTCGTCGACCCGATCGACGGCACCCACAACTACGTGCGCGGGGTACCGGTGTGGGCCACCCTCCTCGGGCTGGTCGAGGACGGCGAGGTCGTCCTCGGCCTGGTGTCCGCGCCGGCGCTCGGCCGGCGCTGGTGGGCGGCGCGCGGAAGCGGCGCGTGGTCCGGCCGCTCCTTGGCCACCGCCCGTCGGATCCAGGTCTCGAGCGTGCATCGCATCGCGGACGCCTCGCTGTCCTACTCCTCGCTCGGAGGCTGGGCGGCGCGCGGCCAGCTGCGCGCCTTCCTCGGTCTCGCCCAGGGCTGCTGGCGGACGCGGGCGTACGGCGACTTCTGGTCCTACATGCTGGTGGCGGAGGGTGCTGTGGACGTCGCGTGCGAGCCCGAACTCGCGATCTACGACATGGCAGCCCTGGTCCCGATCGTGACCGAGGCGGGCGGATCCTTCACCGCCCTGGACGGGACGCCCGGGCCGTGGGGCGGCAACGCCGTCGCCACCAACGGTCACCTGCACCAGGCCGTCCTGCGCCAGCTGGGCTCCCAGGAGGACTGAGCGGGAGGACTGACCAGCGGTCAGCCGGCGAGCGAGGCGGCCACGGCGTCCCGCTCGGTGACGTCGAACCACTGGAGATCCTGCTCGCCCAGTGCGTCGAAGGCCGCCTCGTCCCCCGCTGCCGCCGCGGCCACCTGGGGGGCGGCGTCGGGCTCGTCCACGTGGATCGAGACGACGGTATCCCACGGGAGCGGACCACGGGGCAGGCGGACCGTCTCGAGGGCGTCGGGGGAACCGGGGGCGAGGTCGGCATCGGGGATTTCCGCAGCGAGGACCACGCGCCGCGGCGGAGCGGAGCGCTCCGCCACGAGGCGGACCGAGTCGTCGGCGGCGGCCAGGAAGGCGACCAGCTCCAGGGTCTCCTCGTCCTCGCCGGGCAGCTCGGTGCGCAGGGCAGGGGTCACGGCATGGACGACGGCCGGGCGCAGCTCGGTGGCCGCGAGGTCACTGGCGGTGGCGGGCAGGTAGACGCGCATGCCTCCACGCTAGCGCCGCCCGCGGCGGGTGGTTCGCCCGCGGCGGGTGGTTCGCCCACGGCGGGTGGTTCGCCCGCGGCGGGTGGTTCGCGCCGCGCGCCGCGACGCGGGCGCTCCCGCCACGACGCGCGCCAGCTCCTCGATCCCCTGGAGGGCCGGCGAACGGGGTGCCACGGTGGCGAGGAACTCGCCCGCCATGAGGGCGGAGTCGAAGCCGGGACGGTCGTCGTCCACGAGGACCGGGTCCGTCACGCCCGCGAACCGGGACAGGGCCTCCCGGACCGCGGACGCCGGTGCCGGTCCGCCGACGGACCGGCGCACGCGGGTCACGACCACCACCTCGCGAGCCCCCGCCCGGGGCCTGTCCGCGAGCAGCGTGATGAGGCGGTGGATCCCCACGGGGTCCGCCGCCCCCACCACGACAACGACATCGCTCGCGCGCAGCGCGGCGGCCTGCGCGCCGTCACGGGCGGGGGCGAAGGCCGAGTCGAATCCCGGCGCCTCCGGTTCCCAGCCACCCGTGACGTCCACGACCGTGGTGTCGAACCGGGAGCGGGCCCGGTCCAGCACCACCTCGAGGCCTGCGGCCGGGACCTCGCGCCAGCGATCCGGGCGGGTGAGCCCGCTCATCACCGCAATCCCGCCGACCCGCGGGAAGCACCGTCCCATCATGTCCCCGTCGAGCCTCCCCTGGGTCGCGGCCCGCACCGCGATCGCGAGCGAGGACGACTCGTCCACCATCCCGAGCACCTGGGCGATGCTCGGGGCGCGCGTGTCGGCGTCGACGAGGCCCACGCTGCCGTACCGGGTCAGCACGTGGGCGAGGTTGGTGGCGACGACGGTGCGACCGGGAGCACCCGCCGTCCCCCATACCGTGACCACGACTCCGGAGGTCGGCTCATCATCCTGGTCCGGTGGCGGTGGGGGCGGAGGCAGCTCACGGACGCCCGCGAGCGCGGCGAGGACGGCGGCGGTCCCCCCGCCGTGGTCGACGACGGCGTCCACCCCCAGCGCCGCGACGCGTTCGGTGTCCTCCGGGGAGGCGAGGCCGACCGTGAGGACCCCCATCTGGCGCAACCGATCGACGACGACGCGGTCAATCCCGAGGTGGGAGGCGCTGATGACCGCGACGGAGCCCACCCGGGCACCGCCGGCAGCGAGGAGCTCGGCGACGTCACCGCAGCGCCGCGAGACGGTGAGGCCGGGGGTCCGCGTGATCGCGGTGACGAGGTCGGCCTCGCCGGGTCCCTGGACCGCCAGCAGGACCTGGACGTCAGGCACGGGGAACGACCACGAGGGATCCGTCCGAGCCCATCGCCGCCAGCACTGCGGGCAGGATGTCCGCGGTGAGGAGGAGCTGGACGGATCCGAACTCCGCTCCGGCGAACATCGACTCCTCGACCGTCACGTCCTCCACGAGCACGTTCTCCGCCACGACGTGCGCGGGGGTCGCCGGAGCCGGACTTCCGGGCGTGGCACGGGGATTGAACCAGACGTCCACCCGCGTGCCCGCCCCGACCGCGGACGGGAGCTGGGAGCCGGCGGGGACGACGACGGATCGGAGGTCGATCTCGTCCACCGGGACGACCGACGCGGCCGGGACGAGCTCGCCCTCCCCGACCACCCGGTCGACGGTCGCCTCGAGCGGCGCGTCGGCGGGCAGGTAGCTCGCGGCGACCGCCGGGGTGACCTCGACGAGGACGACCGCGCCGGTGAGGCGTTCGCCGGGCGTCAGGGTCTCCCGTGCGGCCCAGACCTGTTCGGTCCTGCTGGCCTCGGACACCACGTTGGTCCCCAGCGCCACCGAGGTGGCGATCAGTACCAGCCCGACTCCGAGCCGTGGGTCCCTCCAGGAGGGTCGTTTCATCCGTCGCGCAACATCCGTGCCCACCCCTGCTCCTTTCGCACGATTCCCCCAGTGTGCCGAAACGGGGCGTTCCAGTGCTCGCCCTGTCCACAGGACGGGTGGGGCAAGGGGGCGCCGGTGCACCGTCCCGTGCCAGACTTGGGTCATGGCAGCGCGCTTCCTCACCCTCGCGGACGTCGCGGAGAGCCTGGCCGTCTCGATGGCGCAGGCGCGGGCCATGGTGCGCTCGGGAGAGCTTCCCGCGATCCAGGTGGGGGGGCGGAACCAGTGGCGTGTGGAGGCCACCGCGCTGGAGGACTACATCGCACGCAAGTACGAGGAGAATGCGGCACGGGTGGCCGCGGAGTCACACGAGCAGTCGTCGCTGTGACGTGAGCGCGAGGGCGGCCATGACGGCCGCCTGCAGCACCACGGCGGCGCCCGCGGTCGCCACGGCACCCTCGAGCAGTGCCACCCACACGACGAACAGCGCGCCGGTGAGGAACCACACCATCACCTGCCACGCCATCCTGCCGGCCGGCTCGCGTTCGAGCGCCCTGCGCATCTCGTCGCCGACCGCGTCCTCGCGTTCGAGTCCGCTGAGCAGGGCGGTAAGGCCGGCCACGCCTGCGACGGCGCCCGCGGTCAGCCATCCTGCGCCCGCGGCGACCGCCGACCACGACCCGTGGAGGTTGGCGACGAGGATCGCGGCGCCACCCATGAGCGCCCCCAGCGCCCCGGAGGTCACGAGTTGGACGTGCTCAGGGTCGAGGCCCCGGTCCAGCAGGGGCCGGACGAGAGCGTTGGCGAGCATGGTGCAGGCCACCCAGGAGAGCAGGCCGAGCGCGATGGCGGCCAAGCGGTCCTGCCAGGTGTGGCCGCCGGTGTCGGCCATCGCGACGACGATCGCGACGAGGGAGATGAAGGCCATCGCGCGAAAGCCCGCGACAGTGCGCCTCCGCGCTCCCTGCCAGCCGGACGTCGCCACGGTGGTCCGGTCTAGAGGGATGCGAGGACGTCGGCGTCGCAGCGCATGCTGATGAGCCCGCCCAGGGGGAGGACCAGCACTGCGGATTCGGTGGTGAGGTCGCAGTGGTCGGCCCCCACCGCGGTGATCCGGCCGCGCACCACGGTGCCGCCCACGTCCGCGACGACGGGGAGGGTGGAGCGCGCGATCCGGCGGAGGACGGCCGCCAGTCCGACGTGGACGGCGCCCGTCGGCGGGTGCGCGGCGCCATCGAGCGCCGAGACCCAGCGGATCGAGCCGGTGCGGACCACGTGCAGCGTGCGTCCCGCCACCACGGCGATCCAGTCCGGGCCCGCTTCGCGCAGCGTGCCTGAGATGCGGGAACCACTCGTGGTCGCGAGGTCGACGTTCCGGCCGATGGCTCCGGCGAGGCGGTCCGCGAGATGCACCCCCACGCGCTCCGCCTCGACGAGATCCGGGATCTCGTCCTCGTCCAGGAGCGGCAATGCTCCCTCGAGGTCCGCGAAGAGCCTGTCCCACCGGTCGTCCATGGGGCCACCGTAGCGCGACCGTCGAACGCACACCATGTGGATTCATTTGCCATCAAACTGCATCAAACGCTATGTTCTCACCACGACATCACACAGGGGGGACCATGGACACACCGCACGTCTTCATCCGCGACGTCTTGCCGGCACCGGAACGCCGGCAGGCAGTTTCCACGCCGCACCGCCGCTCGCTGCCGGCCACGATCCTCGTTGTCTCGCTGGCGGCGATCCTCCCCATCACGACCACCCTGCGGACACAGCTCACCGAGCTCGGGTCAGCACCCCTGGTGAGCCCGGACGCCGTGGTGGCCGCCGGCGTGCTCGCCCTGGGACTCCTGGCCGCCCTCTGGTACGCGCTGACGGGCCTCCTGCTCCTCCTCACGCACCTCCTGCGGCGCGACCTCGGCGTCTCCCGGTGGGGCG
>JBNJCY010000092.1:0-7620 GCA_051744325.1 Actinomycetota bacterium | reverse complement strand
CCACCCACCCCTCCCACCCGGCGCCCTCCCGCCCGGCGCCGCCCACCCCTCCCGCCCGGCGCCGCCCACCCCTCCCGCCCGGCGCCGCCCACCCCTCCCACCCCTCCCACCCGGCTACGGTTGACCCCATGGCCACACCCGACTTCATCCTCCGACTGCGCGAGAAGATCGGAAACGACCCGCTCTGGCTGACCGGGGCGGGCGCCGTCGTGGTCCGGGACGGCCACGTGCTCCTGGTCAAGCGAGCCGACAATGGCGCATGGACCCCGGTGACGGGGATCATCGACCCGGGGGAGGAGCCTGCCCACGCAGCCCGCCGCGAGCTGCTCGAGGAGGCCGGTGTGGTGGGCGAGCCGGTGCGCATCACCTCGGTCCGGGTGAGCCCCATGATCACGTTCGCCAACGGCGACCAGACCCAGTTCATCGCAATCGACTTCCTCTTCCGCTGGGTGAGCGGCGAACCCCATCCCGCGGACGGTGAGAACACCGACGCGCGCTGGTTCCCCGTCGATGACCTGCCGCCCATGTCCGACTGGCATCGCAGCAACATCGACCGGGCGCTCGCAGGCGGGGAGGCCACCTACTTCGTGCGATGACGTCTCGTGGGAAGGATTCGTCGTGCAGGCGTGACAGTCCCAACCCGCGAGAGGTGGGCGTGGGCACGGCGGGCGGGTGGCCAGCCTCACCCCACCCACCCGGGCCGGCCGCGCACCCACAACGTACGATGGATTCAGACGTGTGCCCAAGGACAGGAGGAGTTTGATGCGCAAGTTCCGCTGTCCCTCCTGCGGCGAGGAGAAGTCCCTGAAGGGCGCGCGCACCGACGAGGGCATCCGCATCACCTGCGGCTCCTGCGGCGCGAGCTGGCTACGGGACGAGACGCCGCGCTGTGCGAGCTGCGGTGGAACTGACGTGTTCACGATGCCGCGTGTGGTCCTGGCGATGGGACGGGGGAACATCCGGTCGATGGCTGGCCAGTCGGACGTGCTGGTGTGCGTCACCTGCGACAGCGGTGCCATCGAGAAGTACCACGATCACGGCAGTCCCCTCCCGCCGGATCACATCACCGCCGCCCAGCGCGGCCGTGACTGACCGCCGCTCACCCTTCACCGCCCCCACCCCAAACCCAGGAGTACCGTGCACGACGACGCCGCGATCGCCGACGTCCCCACCCAGGCCGCCCGCCGGCGCGCCTTCGCGGTGATCAGCCACCCCGACGCGGGAAAGTCGACCCTGACGGAGGCGCTCGCGCTGCACACGCACGCCATCGGGGAGGCGGGGCACATCAACGGCAAGGCGGGGCGGCGCCGGACGGTCTCGGACTGGATGGACATGGAGCAGGCCCGTGGGATCTCGGTGACCTCGGCATCGCTGCAGCTCACCTACAGGAACACGGTGCTGAACCTGCTGGACACCCCCGGGCACGCGGACTTCTCCGAGGACACCTACCGGGTGCTGGCCGCCGTGGACGCCGCTGTCATGCTCATCGACGCCGCCAAGGGCCTCGAACCGCAGACCATGAAGCTCTTCGCGGTCTGCAAGCACCGCGGCATCCCGATCATCACGGTGGTGAACAAGTGGGACCGGCCGGGCCGCGACCCGCTCGAGCTGATGGACGAGATCGCCGAGCGCACCGGGCTGACCCCGACCCCGCTGACGTGGCCGGTGGGCATCGCGGGGGACTTCCGCGGCGTCGTCGACCGAGGCACGGGGGAGTACGTGCGGTTCACGCCCACAGCGGGCGGGGCGCGCATCGCGCCCGAGGACCGGTTCGCCCCGGACCAAGCGGCGGCCCGCGAGGGCCAGGCATGGGAGGACGCGCTGGAGGAGGTCGGCCTGCTGGACGCCACCGGCGCGGACCACGACCAGGAGTCCTTCCGAGCCGGCGTCACCACCCCGGTGCTGTTCGCCGCCGCGGTGAAGAACTTCGGGGTGCACGCGCTGCTCGAAGCACTCGTGGAACTGGCGCCGTCGCCGGGTCCCCGCGAGACCGTGGTCGGCGCCACCCGCGCCCTGGACGAGCCCTTCAGCGCCTTCGTCTTCAAGATGCAGGCCGGGATGAACACCGCCCACCACGACCGGCTGGCCTTCATCCGGGTGGTGTCCGGCGTGTTCGAGCGCGGCATGGTGGTGAACTGCGCCCGCACGGGCAAGCCGTTCGCCACGAAGTACGCCCAGCAGGCCTTCGGGCGGGACCGGACGGTGGTGGACGTGGCCTACCCGGGCGACGTCGTCGGGCTGGTCAACGCCTCGGACCTGCACGTGGGGGACACCCTCCACCTCGGCCCGGTCGTGCAGTACCCGCCGCTGCCCACATTCGCACCCGAGCACTTCGCCGTGGTCCGCGCGGCGGACGCCGGGCGCTACAAGCAGTTCCGCCGAGGGATCGCCCAGCTCTCCGCCGAGGGCGTGGTGCAGGTGCTGCGCTCGGACCTGCGCGGCGAGCAGGCGCCCGTGCTGGCGGCAGTGGGGCCGATGCAGTTCGAGGTGGCCGAGCACCGCATGGCGAGTGAGTTCAACGCGCCGGTGCGCCTGGAGCACCTCGGCTACACCACGGCCCGCGCCACCAGCCAGGTCTGGCGGGACCGCCTGAACGGCCAGCCCGGCGTGGAGGTGCTCGAGCGGCACGACGGCGACCTCCTCGCCCTGTTCCCGGACAAGTGGCGGGTCAACTCCGTGGTCCGGGCGCTGCCCGACGTGGAGCTCGTCCCCCTCGTGGCCACCTGATGACGTACGAGAGGACCCGCATGAGCACGCGCTTCAAGGAACTGGACTGGCAGCAGACCCCCACCGGGGAGATCAGCCTGCGGCGTCGCCGGGAACCCACCCTGGGCGTGGACGTGTACGAGGTGAAGCTGGGCGAGGAGTTCCTGATGTCCTCCCTGTTCACCGTCGGGGAGGAGGAGCTCGCCCGGATCGGACTCGGCCTCGCCCCGAACGGCATCATCGACGTCGTCGTGGGTGGCCTCGGCCTGGGCTTCACCGCCCGCAGCGCGCTCGCCGACCCCCGGGTGGGGTCGCTGGTGGTGGTGGACGCGATCGAAGAAGTGGTGGACTGGCACAGGGAGGGGCTGGTGCCCGGCGGGCGGGAGCTCTCGGAGGACCCGCGCACCCGGTTCATGGTCGGGGACTTCTTCGCGCTGGCCGAGGCGCCGGCGGGCTTCGACCCGGACGCGCCGGGGCGGAAGTACCAGGCGATCCTCGTGGACATCGACCACTCGCCCCGACACGTCCTGTCCGCGCCGAACGCCGGGTTCTACACCCCGGACGGGCTGTGGCGCCTGGCTGGCCACCTCACCGATGGCGGGGTGTTCGCGCTCTGGTCCGACGACCCACCCGACGATGACTTCCTCACCACGCTGTGCACGGTGTTCCCCGACGGGACCGCCCACGTGGTGGAGTTCCCGAACTTCCTGACCGGCGGCACGTCCGCCAACACGATCTACACCGGCACGCGGAGCTGACGTCAACGCCAGCGAACCAAGTGCGCAGGTGTGGGTCCCGCCACGTAACGTGGACCATATGCCGAACGTTTCACTGCCCCTGCCGAAGCTGCTCCGACTCGCCCTGGGGAAGGGCGCCGATGAGGACGCGCCCTCGTGGGCGATCGTGGACCTCCACGGCTCCTACCCCACCCACCACTCCCACGACCTGCTGGAATCGCTGCTGGAGCGCAGCGAGTCCTTCCAGTCCCTCAGCGAGCGCCTCGACCAGCTCGCGGAGATGGACTCCCTCACCGGCGTGCTGGTCCGCGTGGTCAACCTGACCGCCGGCCTGGCCACCAGCGAAGCGATCGGGCGGGCGCTTGGCCGGCTGCAGCGCCACAAGCGCGTGGTCGCGTACCTCCCGCAGGTCACGATGCGCAGCCTCCTCGTGGGCGCCGAGGTGCGCGAGGTGATCGCCCCGGAGTCCGCCGAGGTGATGCTCCCCGGCTTCGCCGGCGAGAGCGTCTTCTACGGCGAGTTCCTCACCCGCCGCGGCATCGGCTTCGAGAACCTGCGCATCCGCGAGTACAAGTCCGCCCTCACCCGGTTCTCCGACGACCACATGGATGAGCATGAGCGCGAGCAGCTCACCGCCTACCTCACCTCCGCCGAGCGGTCCTGGCTCGCGGCGGTGGCTCCCGACGACGGCGATGCGGCCCCGCAGGGCGACGTCGCCGGGGAGGATGGTGGCGGCGTCGGCGAGGCACAGCCCGACGTGCTGGACGCGGGCCTCACCAACGCGGCCCAGCTCCTCGAGGCGGGCCTCATCACGCGGATCGGGTACGACGACGAGGTCGCCGTCCCCGTGGACCAGGACTGGAGCCGGTCGCTGGAGCTGATCCGCACCCAGTTCGCGGAGAAGCGGCGGGCGAAGAAGCAGGACGGGATCGCCGTGGTGCCGGTGGTCGGGGCGATCATATCCGGGCGCAGCCGCCCCACTCCTCCCATGCCGCTGTTCTCCGGGCCGACCGCCGGCTCCGAGACAGTGGTGGCCGCGCTCCGCAAGGCTGAGCGGGACGAGCACGTCAAGGCGATCGTCCTGTACGTGGACTCCCCGGGCGGGTCCGCCCTCGCCTCCGACGTCATCGGCCGGGCGGTGGCGCGGTGCGCCAAGCCGGTGGTCGCGGTGATGGGGGAGGTGGCGGCGTCGGGCGGGTACTACGTGCTCACGCAGGCGGACCACGTGGTGGCGAGCCCGTTCACGATCACGGGCAGCATCGGCGTGGTGGTCGGCAAGCCGGTGCTGAAGGACCTGAACGAGCGGATCGGCCGCAACCCCGAGACGGTGGGGCGCGAGATGGCGTTGTTCGCCTCCCCGAACCGCGCGTTCTCCGACGCCGAGCGCGCGTGGGCCGAGCGGATGATGGACGAGGTCTACGAGCGGTTCGTGACCCGGGTGGCGGACGGGCGGGGCCTCAGCCACGAGCGGGTGGACGAGATCGGGCGCGGGCGGATCTGGAGCGGTGCGGACGCCCACGAGCGCGCCCTCGTGGACGAACTCGGGGACCTGCACGCGGGCATCGCCGAAGCTCGCCGCCTCGCCGGCCTCTCCGACGACGCCCCCGTCCGTCCGGTGTCCGCGGGCTTCACGCTGCCGGGGGTGCCGTCCTTCGGGACGGACCCGGTGGCTGCGGCGGTGGCGGCGGCCTGGCCGTTCGGCCAGGAGCAGGTGCTCACCTGGTTCGACTCGGCGCTGACCATCCGCTGAGGGCTTGTCCCCGGCCACCTGCTCCGGCAGGCTGGAGTACAGCTAGGAGGTTCCCATGAAGGGCACGTACACCGGACTTGGCGTGGCGTTCGGGGCAGGACTCGGGTTGATCGCCGGGATCCTGTTCCTCGAGACCTGGTGGTTCGGTATGGTCATCGGGGCGGCGATCGGCCTGGTGATCGGCTCCGTTGCCGAGCATGCGTTCCGGGACCGCGGGTCCGGCGGCGGTGCCTGACATCCACGCCGGCAGGGGGGAGCGCCCGTTCTCCGCGTGGCACCGCGCCGCGGGGTACGGCCTCTACATCGCCGTCCTGACCGCCGGCTACTACTACAACCTCACGTTCGTACAGCTCGGCCTCATCGACCTGGGCGAGCGCCGCGTGGGGCTGACCGGCACCACCGTCTCCGCGGCCATGGGTGCCCTGGCGCTGGCCGCGCTGGTGGCAGCCCTCGCCATGGGCTGGACCATGGACCGGCGCGGGTGGGGTGCGGACCTGCGGGTGAAGCTCCGCATCCTCTTCGGGGTGGTCCTCGCCCAGACGTTGCTGACGATCGCCGCACCGTTCGTGCTGACCGCCGGGGCGTTCCTCGCCTGGGTGGCGGTCTGCTCGCTGTCCATCGGCACGGGGATCCCGGTCACGTTCAGCCTCATGCTGGACCTCATCCCGAACCGGCACCGCGGCCATGTGGCCGCCACCACTGCCGGCCTCGCGTTCTTCGTCGCCGCCCTCTACCCGCGGGAGTGGCGGGTCGAGGAGTTCGCGACCGTGATGACGTGGGGGATGGTGCCCGCCGTCGGCATCTTCGCGCTGCTCGCGTTCCCGCCGCGGGGCCCCGTGCGGGACCTGGTCGCCACCCTCGCCGACGGCGCCGCCCGCCACGGTCCCGGCCGGTTCGTCCGTCCGCCGCACCGCCCGTCGAGGGCGGTCTTCTGGGGCCTGGTGGCGGTGATGTTCGGCGTCTTCTTCATCGACAGCCTCGGCTTCCTCCGGATCATCGAGGCGCCGACCTACATCCTCAGCTCGTGGCAGTCCCCGGAGACGGGTCCCCGGCTTTTCATCGCCGTGACCCACGTGGTCGGCGCGGCCATGGCCGGGGTGCTCTACACGGCCTTCGACCGGCGGTGGCTCATCGTCTGGATTCTCGGCCTGTTCGCGTTCACCCACCTGCTGTACACCTCGCACATCCTGGTCGGGCCCTCCGGCATGGACCCGCCCTTGGTACTCCCGCTCTTCTACGTGCTCGCGGTGAGCTTCTACACCACCCTGAACTTCGCCCTCTGGCCCGACCTCTCCACGGCGAAGGACATCGGAATGCGCACCGCCCTCGGGGTGGGGATCGCCGGCTGGCTGGCGTCCTTCCTCTCGACCGCGCTCGCACTGTGGTCGAAGAGCTCGGACCTCTCCCTCCTCGCCCACCTGCGCTACGTGAACGCGCTCGCCCTCGTGTTGGCGGTGGGCGTGCCGGTCATGCTGTACCTGGCGCGCGTGCGCCGGCTCGCTCTCGCGCACCCCACCCTGGAGGCCACATGAACCTCGCGACCATCCCTCTCCTCATCGCCGCGCTGTTCATGCTCGGCTCCGGCGGCACGCCCCCCGGGACGGTTCAGCTCGTGCTCTCCGGGCAGTCCACCCTGGCGGGCGCCACCGCCTCCGCGGAGCCCCATTCGGGCGCGGTCATCGTCGCCGACGCCGATGCCCACGTTCCTGCCGACGCGGAACTGGAGGGTCCGATCCACGTCATCGGCGGGGAACTGACGGTGGACGGCCACGTGGCCGGCGACATCGTGCAGCTCGCCGGCACCGTCGTCGTCGGCGAGGACGCGACGATCGCCGGCGAACTCCGCCACATCGCCGGCACGCTCGAGGTGGATCCGGCCGCGGACGTCGCACGGCGCACCACCGTGACGGTGACGTCCGACGACGGCGGCGGGCTGGCAACGTACCTGCCCCTGGCCGTGTCCACCCTCCTGCTGGCGCTGCTGGGCGGGTGGCTCGCCCGCACCCGGCCGAGGCTGCTGGGCAACGTCGCCGACGCCGTGACGTCCCACCCCGTCATCGTGCTGACCGTGGGGGTGCTGCTCGGCCTGACCGGAATCGCGCTGATCGTGTTCATGGGCTTCACGCTGGTGCTGCTCCCGGTCGCGCTGGTGGCCATGGCCGGGGGGGCGCTGGCGCTGGCGGCCGGGACGCTCGGGCTGGGGCACGCCGTCGGGAGGAGGATTCCAGGGGTGACGCCAGCGGCGGGGAACGCGCTGGGGGTGATCGCCACAGTGGTGGCGCTGCAGGTGGTGGGGCTCATCCCGGTGGTCGGGGGTCTCGTGGCGATCGCCGTGCTGCTCGCTGGGCTCGGAGCGACGATCCTGACCTACTTCGGGTTGGCGCGGTTCGAGGGAACCAAGCGAGCAAACCAAGCGGCGCGTAGAGC
>JBNJCY010000091.1:0-7695 GCA_051744325.1 Actinomycetota bacterium | reverse complement strand
GTCGGGGTCGTCTGCCTGGTCGGCTGGACGGCCCGCCTCGGTTTCCTCGCCAACCTGCTGTCCCGCCCCGTCCTGACCGGCTACCTCACCGGGATGGCTGCGCTCATGGTGGTGAGCCAGCTCGGCAAGCTCACCGGCCTCGACCTCGACGGTGACGGGGTCGTCGGCGAACTCCGCGCCTTCGCCGCCCGAATCGGTGACGCGCACCTCCCGACCACGGTGCTGGCCGCCGTCGTGCTGGTGGCGCTCTTCGCGTTCCGCCACTGGGCGCCGCGCTGGCCCGGCCCGTTGCTCATCATGGTGGCGGCGGCCGGCCTGACCGCTCTGCTGGGACTCGGCGAGGGCGGGATCGCACTGGTGGGGGAGGTCCCGAAGGGCCTGCCCGAGATGCGCGTGCCGCGGATGGGCGATCTCGAACTGCTCACCCTCTTCCCGTACGCCCTCGGCCTCGCCGTGGTGGGGTACTCCGACAACGTGGTCGAGTCGCGCGCCTTCGCCGCCCGCCGGCATCAGACCGTCGACAGCGGCCAGGAACTGCTCGCCCTCGGCGCGGCGAACGTGGGTTCGTCGTTGCTGCAGGGCTTCCCGGTGAGCAGCAGCGGCAGCCGGACCGCCCTCGGGGACATGATGGGCAGCCGGAGCCAGCTCTTCTCTCTGGTCTCGCTGGCGTGCGTCCTGGCCACCCTGCTGTTCCTCGGCCCCGTGCTCGCTGCCTTCCCGTCCGCCGCCCTGGGAGCCGTGGTGGTCTACGCGGCCTACGGCCTCGTGGACATGCCGGAGTGGCGCCGCATCGCCCGGTTCCGGCGCAGCGAGCTCGTCCTCGGCCTCACCACCGCGATCTCGGTCCTCCTCTTCGGGGTCCTCACCGGCATCGGGATCGCCGTGGTGCTCTCGCTGCTCGACCTGATCCGGCGGATGGCCCACCCGCACGACAGCATCCTCGGCTACGTCCCCGGGTTCGCAGGCATGCACGACATCGACGACTACCCCGAAGCCATGCAGATTTCCGGCCTGCTGGTCTACCGGTACGACTCGCCGCTCTTCTTCGCGAACGCCGAGGACTTCACGAACCGGGCGCTCGCCGCTGTCGACTCCGCCGATCAGCCCGTGCAGTGGTTCGTCCTGAACGCCGAGTCCAACGTCGAGGTTGACCTCACCGCGGTTGACACACTTGAGATGTTGCGCCAGGTGCTCATCGGCCGCGACGTGGTGTTCGCCATGGCGCGTGTCAAGCAGGACCTCCGCGACCGCCTGCGGGACGCCGGGTTCGTCGACGTCGTCGGGGACGAACTCATCTTCCCCACCCTCCCCAGCGCGGCCGCAGCGTACGTGGCCTGGTACGAGGGCCGCAACGGCGTCCGGCCGCCCGGACTGCCCGACAACCTTCCGCCCCCGATCGTGGGCGGCCACCCTAAGGAGCCGTAGCCGGTGGAGGAGATGGCGGAGGTCGTGGAGCGCGCCCGAGGCGTGTGCGGCGAACTGGTGCTGCGCCGTCGGGGGCAGGTGTTCGAGATCATCGCGAACGGGACGTTCCTCATGGACACCGGTGCGGGCGACTCCGAACGTCTCCTCGTCCGCGCGGCGGCGGACCGCCTGGAGGGGCCGGGACGGGTGATGATCGCCGGCCTGGGAGTGGGGTTCTCTCTGGCGGAGGCACTCGCGCACCCGCGCATCAGCCGGGTGGACGTGATCGAGCGCGAGCAGGTCGTGGTGCGGTGGAACCGCACCCACCTGCGGACGATGCACGGCGATGCGCTCAGCGACCCACGGGTCCACGTTCATGAGGCCGACGTCGTCCCCTGGCTGGCCGCCGCGCCGGCGGCATCGCTCGACGCCATCTGCCTGGACGTGGACAACGGTCCCGACTGGCTCGTCACGCCGGGCAACGCCTGGCTGTACGGCACGGACGGGATCGTGAACGCCCGCCGGGTGCTGTCACCGGGCGGGGTGCTGGCGACGTGGACGGCAGCGCCCGCCCCGGAGTACGTCCAGCGGCTCCGAGAGCACTTCGCCAAGGTGGAGGAGCTCCCCGTGGACTCCGGGGGTCGGACACCGGATGTGGCGGTCATCGCGCAGGGCTCCCTGGCCGACCCCGGGCGGCATGGCCGCGACGGACCTAACATGGGCATTCCAGCACCCAGGAGGCACCATGAGCGAGGCGAGCGACCTGCCCACGGACGACAAGGTGGCCGTGAACAGTGAGGGCCGCGAGGCCGCGGCTGCCGCGCATGTCGAGGAGGAGATCGTCGAATCGTTCCGCGGGACTGTCGACAAGGGGGCGGCGCGGATGCACCGCGGCTGGCGGGCCCTCATCACCACCGGACTCGTCGGCGGGGTGGAGGTCGGCCTCGGGATCCTGGCCTACCTCGCGGTGCTGCACGGCACGGGCAACCACCTGCTCGCCGGGCTCGCGTTCGGCATCGGCCTCGTGGCGCTCTACCTCGCACACAGCGAGCTGTTCACCGAGGGATTCCTGCTGCCGATCATGGCTCTCTTCGCCGGACGTGGGACGGCGTTGCAGCTCACGCGACTTTGGGGCATCACGCTCCTGACCAACCTGGCGGGCGGGTGGGTGTTCATGTGGCTCGTCGCACAGGCCTTCCCGGAGTTCGGCGAGGTGTTGACCGAGACTGCCCGAGAATTCGTCGACGCGCCGCTCGACCTTCGGGCGGTCGCACTGTCGCTGCTCGGCGGGATTGTCATCACGGTCCTGACGCGGATGCAGCAGGGCACCGACTCGGACGGGGTGAAGGTTGTCGCAGCGTTCGCGGCCGGGTTCCTCCTGGCAGGGCTGAGCCTGTTCCACTCCGTGCTCGACTCCATCATCATCTTCGGCGCGATCCACGCCGAGGGCTCGGTCTCGTATGCCGAGTGGCTGGCCTGGTTCTGGTATGTCGTGCCGCTCAACCTGTTGGGCGGACTGGTCTTCGTCACGACTCTGCGTCTTGTCCGTGCGAGCGAGTTGCCGGAGGCCCCCGGGCCGGACAACCGGGTCGTGAAGGAAGGGGCCGCGACGCCCTGAGCGTCCCTCGGCGGCTCGTCGACCCGGCGGGCTGACGTCCGTCGGCCGGCCTGCACCGCAGCGACGATGTCGTCAGCGGTGGGCTCGCCGGAGCGGTCCCGCGCCCTCGACCGCCGCACGTCCCTTCAGCGTGGCAGCGACATCATCGGAGACGTCACGGATGTACAGGGTCGTCATGCAACCGATGCCAGCACGGTGCAAGCATCGCAGGGTGTCGGGTCACTTCTTGAACGTGATGGCCTTGAAGTCCTCGGTCTGCCTGCGGATGCCGACCTCGGTGGGGAAGCGTTCGATGGACGAGGCGCCGTAGAAGCCGGTGATGCCGTCGGTGTGGTCGAGGATGTACTGGGCGTCCTCCGGGTTGGCGATCGCGCCGCCGTGGCACAGGCACAGGATGTGGGGTTGACCGTGCGGGCTGCGTCGGCGAGGGTTTGGACCTTGACCGCGGCTTCCTCGAGGGTGAGGGCGGTCTGGGCGCCGAGCGACGCCACCCGGCCCGCCTGCCCCACGGTCACTGCCGTCGCGCGCGCCCGCCGCGAGGACGACGTCGCCGCCCAGCAGCGCGGCGCCGTCGCCGAGGCCCACGATGGCGTCCTCGCCGGAGATGTTGGCGATGACGAGCAGCCGCTGGCCCTCAAGCTTGCGCACGTACGCGAAGACCTGCTCGTCGGCCGGCGAAGTCCTGCTCGTCGGCCGGCAGGAGCAGCGTGGTGGGCGATACTGGGTTCGAACCAGTGACCTCCTCGGTGTGAACGAGGCGCTCTACCACTGAGCCAATCGCCCGATGCGACTCCCGATATTAGCGCACCGCCGTCCGCGTGGAGAAATCACGGCGAACTGGACTCGCCCGAGCCCGCTGGGTTAGAGTCTTACCCGCGGCGGAAACATCGCACGCGGATGTAGCGCAGTTGGTAGCGCACAACCTTGCCAAGGTTGGGGTCGCGGGTTCGAGTCCCGTCATCCGCTCGGAGGCACCACCACCACGTGGCTCAGCAGCCTCACTGGTGGCGTGGCCGAGAGGCGAGGCAGCGGCCTGCAAAGCCGTACACACGGGTTCGAATCCCGTCGCCACCTCCGCAAAACAGCTCGGGCGATTGGCGCAGTGGGAGCGCGCTTCCTTGACACGGAAGAGGTCGCTGGTTCGATCCCAGTATCGCCCACCGGAATCCGCCGAAGCCTACGGGCTCCGGCGGTTCTCGTTTTCCCCCGCCCTTCCCGAATCGAAGGAACACCCATGACGAAACAGAACCGCACCTCCCTGCTCATCACGCTCGCCGTTGTCGGACTCGGGGCGCTGGTCGCCTGGGCTGGCAGCCAGGGCGGCGCCACGCTGGGTGGATTCCCGGCATTCGCGGTCGCCGTGGCCGCGGCCTTCGTCATCCAGTGGGTGGTGTACATCCATGCGTGGGCCAAGCGCACCGAGAAGTTCTACGACCTCACGGGGAGCCTGACCTACATCACGATCACCGTGCTGCTCGTGCTCCTCACCCCTGGGCTCGATGCACGCGCCTATCTCCTCGCCGCGCTCGTCGTGGTGTGGGCGGCCCGGCTCGGCACGTTCCTCTTCCGGCGGATCTCGAAGGCCGGCAAGGACGATCGCTTCGACGAGATGAAGACCTCGTTCTTCCGCTTCCTGAACGCGTGGACGATTCAGGGCCTGTGGGTGACGCTCACCGCTGCGGCTGCCTGGGTGGGCATCACATCCACCCAGCGGGTCGCCTTCGACTGGGTCGCGGTCGTCGGCCTCGTGGTGTGGGCAATCGGGTTCGGCATCGAGGTGGTCGCGGACGCCCAGAAGAGCCGCTTCAAGGCGGACCCCGCCAACGAGGGACGCTTCATCAACAGCGGCCTGTGGTCGAAGTCCCGTCACCCGAACTACTTCGGAGAGATCGTCCTCTGGTCCGGCGTCGCTCTCATCGCACTCCCCACGTTCCAGGGCTGGCAGTGGGTGGCGATCATCTCCCCGCTGTTCGTCGCGCTCCTGATCACCCGCGTCAGCGGGGTGCCGCTCCTCGAGAAGAAGGCGGACAGCAAGTGGGGTGGCCAGGACGACTACGAGGAGTACAAGAGTTCCACCCCGGTGCTCATCCCGAGGCCCTGATACTGCGGGTCAGCTCCGCGATCGCCGGCGGGCGGTGACCGTCCGCCACAGCCAGCTGGACGGCTCGTCCACGCCGGTCACGAGGTAGGTGAGCGTCTGGTCGTAGTGCAGGGTGAAGGTCAGCAGGTCCAGGGCGGTCTCGCTGCCGAGGACGACGAGCCGGTCGCCGCGCTCGAGCACCTCGGAGGACTCCGGCATGAAGGTGCGGTGCGCGCCACGCACCAGCAGGACGGGGATGGCGCCGAGGCCGGAATCCCGGTCCTCCGGGTCGCGCATCAGGTCGTCGATCGTCAGGCTCCTGCCGTGAGCGAACCAGCGCATGACGGCGGGGGCGACCTCGGCGTCGATCCTGACGAGTGCCCCGTGCGGGGTGGCCTCGCCGCAGTTCGCCAGGAGGCGCCCGAGGATGGCGCTCGCCCAGTCGTCGTCCTGTGCGCGGACGTGGTCGAGGAACGAGCGGAAGAGCGGAGTGACCACCCACGCGAGGCTCTCTCGGACGACGAGGTCGTTCGGGCTGAAGATGCTGTCGGGCTCGAACGCGTCCACGAGGGGCGCGTTGGAGTGGTGATGCTGCCGGACCACCAGGTGGACCGTCGGGTTGAAGTCCCGGGTGTGGGCCGCCAGGGCGAGGTTCGTCGTGTCCGCCTCGGCCCCCGCCACGAGCCCGACGACGTCGCTGACGTCCGGGGGACCCTCGGCCGGGTCCACGAGTGTGACGTCCAGGCCCGCCGCGTGCAGGTCGGCAGAGACCTCGTCGCCGAAGGGCCCGTCCGCGCAGACCACCCACCGTCCGTCGGTGAGGGGTTCCTGACGCTCGGGGAGCGGCGAGCCCGGCGGGCTCATCAGCCACTCCAGAAGTTGCGCGCTGGCGGGCTGCCGCAGTGAGAGGAGGAGTTGGTTGCCATAGAGGTCGAACGGGTTGATGATCGCCCGTGGCTCGAAGCCCCGCATGCGCTCCGCGATCATCCGGTCGTCGCAACGAACGATCACCGGAAGCCCGGGCCGCAGCAGCCGAGACGTCATGACGACGGCGAGGTTCGCGTCGTCGGAACTTGTGAGCGCCACCACCGCCTCGCAGTTCGGGTGGAGGACGCCGGCCATCTCCAGGAGGGTCGGGTTGTGGACGTCGCCCTCGAGTGCCGGGACATCGGTTGCCAGCTGGTCGGCGGCGAGGCGGTCGATGCGCCTGCGGGAGGAGTCCACCACCACCGTGTGTCGCCCGAGCGTGTCGAGGTGATGGCAGAGCTGGCGCCCGGAACGGCCGTACCCGGCGACCACCACGAAGGGCTCGCGGATGCGATTCACCTTGCGGCGGAACCGCGCAACCGCGAGAGCCTCCTGGAAGCTGCTGTCCTGGATCAGGGAGAAGAGCACACCGATGGCGTAGGCCCACCCGATCACGGAGCTGTAGATGGAGGCCGTGACCCACATGCGCTGGGGGATCGTGAACTCGTGGGGAATCTCACCGAACCCGATCGTGGTGGCGGTGTAGCTCATGAAGTAGAAGGCGTCGAACACGCTCATCCGGACCGTGTTGCCGTCGCCGTCCTGTCCGGGAATCAGCGCCAGCCCGGTGACCGCGATCGCGAACAGCACGATGAGCAGGACGAATGGGGCACGCATCCGGCGCAGCACGAGGAACACCGCGTCCGTGGAGGGTGCCTCGACAGGTTGGGTCGACGGACCCGGCCGGGGCCGCCGGCGACCGGCGATGAGGAGCAGGAGGTTCGGCACCGCCGCCTCCTCAGTGTCGTCGGAAGGAGACTGTCTCCACGATGAGGAGCAGCACTGAGACGATGTTCGCGAACAGCGCGCCGCCGGACAGCGAAACCATCGTCGCGGTCATCTCGGTGGTGAGGCCCGCGGCGGTCGCCTGAGTGGCGTAGACCCACACCCCGACCGCCGCGATGAGCTGCAGGTCGGCCACGAGGGACGTCGCGAGCAGGACCGCCCCGATCTGGGTGCGGTCCCCGAACTTCAGCACGGTGGCGATGAGGTTCACGACGACGGCGAGGAAGAGTTCGATGACGTTGTGGATCTCTGGATCGGAGATGTCGCCGATGAAGAAGCCGAAGTTGAGCGTCGCCGCGAGCAGGACGAAGAAACCGAAGACCACCTTCTCCAAGTTCACGTCCTCGACGTTACTCGTGCCTCGTGCTTCACCAGCGGTGATTGGCCGCTTCGTGGCTCTTGTGACCGATCGGTGGGTTCTCTCCGGCCGGCGAGGGGGTCGCCCGGACTTCGACCAGTCGCACGCGGACGAGATGACCGTCCAGGGTCCCCCACGACTGCGCCCATCCCCACCGCTGTGTCCCATCCCCATAGCTGCGTCCATCTGCCCCCACAACTGCGCCCATTGCCCCCACAACTGCGCCCGCTGAACGATCCTGCGGGTCTTGTGGGGCTCACCCCGGTTCCAACTGCGGGCGCAGAACGTTCCTGCGCCCGCCGTTGGGGACGGCGATGGTGTCCGCGGCCCCAAGAGCGTACGCAGAACGATCCTGCGGGTCTCGTGCGGCTCGATCGGGTCCCCAACAGCGTACGCAGAACGATCCTGCGGGTCCTGGACGTT
>JBNJCY010000090.1:0-7735 GCA_051744325.1 Actinomycetota bacterium | reverse complement strand
CCGAGCCGTCCCGGAAGGTGAGCCACGAGTGCGTCTGGGCGATCAGGTGGGCCTGGGAACCGTCCGTTCCCCAGACGGTCGGCCCGATGCCCGGGGTCTCGGAGGGACCCACGATGGCGGCCCCTGCACCGTCGCCGAGGATGAAGGAGATGCTCCGATCGGTCGGGTCGATGAAGTCGCTCATCTTCTCCGCACCGATCACGAGGACGTTCGTGGCCGAGCCGGCGCGGACCAGGGCGTCCGCCTGGCCGATCCCGTAGCAGTAGCCGGCGCACGCGGCCGAGATGTCGAAGGCTGCGGCCGGGGTGAGTCCGAGCCGGTCGGCCACGATCGCGGCCGCGGCGGGCGTCTGCTCCATGTAGGTGACGGTCGCGAGTATCACGGTGTCGATCGAGGCCGGATCCACGCCGGAGGCCACGATGGCGGCCCGTCCCGCCTCCTCGCACATGTCGAGGAGGGAGGTGTCATCCTCCGCCCGCCGGCGGGAGATGATCCCGGTCCGCTGGCGGATCCACTCGTCGGAGGAGTTGATGGGCCCGACGATCTCGTCGTTCATCACCACGCGCTCGCCTCGCACACCCCCGACGCCGAGGACTCGGCTGTAGGTCACGGGCTGGGACACCTTGAGGGTCGTCATGCGTTCGATCCTTCCGCGACCGCGCGGGCCGCCTCGAGGTCCACGGGGGAGTTGAGGGCGATTGCGGGCACTCCGCGCAGTTCTCGTTTCGCGAGGCCGGTGAGCACGCCGCCGGGGTTGAGCTCCACGATCCCGGTGACGCCGTCGGTGGCGAGCCGGTCGGAGCACAGGTCCCAGCGCACGGGCGAGGTCATCTGGCTGACGATCCGGTCAAGGGCGTCCTGCCCGCTCGTGGCGGCCTCGCCGTCGCGGTTGGACAGCAGCGGGACGGCGGGGTCCTGCGGCAGCAACTCGCCGGCCGCTGCGCGGACCACTTCCTGTGCCCTCGCCATGTGGGGGGTGTGGAAGGCCCCGGCCACCTGGAGCGGGATCACGCGGGATCGCGCCGGGGCGAGCTCGGACAGGCGCTCCAGCTGCTCTGGCGTGCCCGCGGCGACCACCTGGGTGGCGGAGTTCACGTTGGCCGCCACGGCGCCGGCCTGCTCTATGGCGGCGAGCACATCCTCCCGGACCCCCCCGACGACCGCACTCATCCCGGTGGGGGTGGTGGCGGCGTCGTCGGCCATGGCGCGGCCACGGGTCGAGGCGAGTGCGACGGCGTCGCGCGGCTCCAGCACCCCGGCCACTGCCAGCGCGGCGAGCTCACCGACGGAGTGGCCGGCGGCCACGCCGGGCCGGACCGCGAGCGCTGAGTACGCCAGCAGGGAGGCGGCGACGATGAGGGGCTGCGCCACGGCGGTGTCCCGGATGGTCTCGGCGTCCGCGGTGGTCCCCAGCGCGCGAAGGTCAAGGCGGGCGGCCTCGGAGAACTCGCCGAGGAGGTCGGCGAGTGCCGGATCGTCCAGCCAGGGCTGGAGCATTCCGGGGGTCTGTGATCCCTGTCCGGGACTCAGTACTGCAAGCACGTCACCCATGATTCCAACGGTGCACCCGGGTGCGGCATCCTCCCGTGCGCAAAGATTGCCACGACAACCTTGGAGGTTTCCGCAAAAGTGTGCGCTGGCTTACGCGGGGGCGCCGTTCCCTGCCGTGTCGGCGAGGCGACCCACGGCGAGTGCGGTCTGCAACACATATCCCTCGCGGGCATCGGTCGGATCCCAGCCCACCACCTGTGAGATGCGCCGGAGGCGGTACCGCACCGTGTTGGGGTGAACGAACAATTCGCGGGCGGCGCCCTCGAGCGACCTCCCCTGCGAGATGTACTCGTCGAGCGTGGAGACCAGCGGCGTGCCGGCCGCGACGAGCGGACGGTAGATGTCCTGGATGAGGCTGTGGCGGGCGAGGTAGTCGCCGTTCAGCATCCGCTCGGGCAGGAGGTCCTCGGCGAGGACGGGGCGGGGGGCCTTCGCCCAGGCGGCGACCGCGAGCACGCCGGCCATCGCGGCGCGCGCGGAGCGGCCGGCCTCGGCGATCTCCTTGACGGACGGGCCCACGACGACGGGTCCGGGTTCGAAGTGCTGAGCGAGGGCGATCGCGACGGGCTCGGGCCGGGGGTCGGCGCCCAGGACTGCCACCACCTTGTCCCCCTGGATCCCGACGAGCGAGTCATGGGTGAGCTTGCGCGCCTGCGAGCGCAGTCCCGCCGTGAACTGCTCTGCCTGCCGTGCGGGCGCGGAACCCACCATCACCAGGGTGCGGCCCTCGCCGGTCCAGCCGAGGGTCGCCACCCGGGACTTCAGGGTCTCGTCCGGGGCGCCGCGGACGATGGCGTCGACGGCGAGCGCCTCCAGGCGGGCGTCCCAGGCGCCGCGCGACTCGGCTGCGCGGGCGTAGACCTCCGCAGCGGAGAACGCCACCTCGCGCGAGTACGTGAGGGCCGACTCCCGGAGGAGCGGCCGCTGCTCGGCTGCGACGAGCGCCATCCCGTGCTGCTCCACGACCTGCACCAGGAGGCGGATCAGGCCCACGGTCTGTTGCAGGGAGATGGAGCGTGCGAGCTCGGGGGGAGCCACCCGGAAGATCTCGCCGGCGTTGGTCGACGAGTGTGCCGGGTCCTCGAGCCAGGAGATGAAGCGCGCGATGGACTCCTGGGCGACGAGGCCGAGCCAGGAGCGGTCCTCTGCGGGCAACCCCCCGAACCAGGGCAGCTCGGACTCCATTCCACGGGCCGCCGCGGTGGCGAGCGTGGAACTCCCGCTTCGTAGTCTGTCCACAAGATCCCCGAGGGCGGCCTCAACCGGAACCGACGGCGCTGCGCTGCGGGAATCCACCATGGTGCGAGCATAGGACCCTGCGTCATTTGGAGGAAGTCCACTACGGGCGAGTTGCGAGGTTCACAGTGTGTCGATACTCATTGACCGAGCGCCTGCCTCGGGTGTCCCCTCAGGGTTTATTGTCGGAGGTATGGGAATCATTGACCGGCTCAAGGGCAAGCATGCGGACGAGTCTGCGGAACCCGCGGAGTCGACCACGCAGGCCCTCGAAGCAGAACTGCGGGCACGCCTCGAGGCGGACCCGAACGACCGTGAGGCACTCATCGGCCTCGCAGAGATCCTCGCTGCGCCCCAGGAGGAGGAGATCGCCGACCCGCTGACGGCGGCACACGAACCCGCCTCCCCGGCGGTGAACCGCCAGACCGCGCTCTGGGCGCTCTCGGAGGACTACGCGGGCAACCCACATGCGTGGGTCCCGCTCATCGAACTCGCCCGCATCCTCGTGGTGGACGACGAGGAGGGCGCCATCAAGCGGCTCACGACCGCCTGCGACCGGGAGACCACCGGCAAGGCGCTCGCCCAGTCAGTGGCGATGCTCCGTGAGAACGGGCTGACGAACCAGGCGTTGTCCCTCGGGGTGGCCAAGTGGTCCCCGTCAAACCAGTGCTTCGAGGCGGGCACCCAGCTCGTGCGCGCGGCGCTGGAGGCCCGTGACCCGAACCGTGCCCGCGAGCTCGTGTCCCGGTTGGGTGACGCCAACCCGGAGGAGCCAGAGGTCGCCGAGCTGGAGTCCGCCATCAACGATCTCGAGTCCGAGCTCACGGACGACCGCGGCTGACCCGGGGACGCCCCGCCGGCCGGGAGTCCCGCAGCACCCCACGACAAGGATGAGGCCCGCCCCTCCGGGGGGCGGGCCTCATCACTTCGCGGTCAGGCGTCGCCGCCGACGGTGCCGGACTCGCCGGCGTTGACGTTGAAGAGGTCGTACTTCTCGATGGCCTGGGCCACCGCTCCGCGGTCGTACTGGTCGGCCTCGGCGAGCGCCTGCAGCGCCCGGGCCGCCATCGAGTGCGCGTCGATGAAGTAGTGCCGCCGGGCGGCCGCACGTGTGTCGGAGAACCCGAAGCCGTCCGCGCCCAGCGTGTAGTACGGGCGTGGCACCCAGGGCCGGATGAGGTCCTGCACCATGTGGTCGAAGTCCGATGTCGCGATGACGGGGCCCTCGGTGTCCTGCAGCCTCCGGGTCACGAAGGGCACCCAGCGGTCCTCCTCCGGGTGGAGGAAGTTGTGCTGCTGGGCATCGACTCCCTCACGACGCAGCTCGTTCCACGAGGTCACGGACCACACTGCGGCGTCCACGCCCCAATCGTCGCGCAACAACTCCTTCGCGTGCATCGCCCAGGGCACCCCGACGCCGGAGGCGAGGAGCTGCACCTTCGGGCCACCCGCGTTGTCGTGGTCGGCGACGCGGTGCATTCCCCTGATGATGCCTTCGATGTCGACATCCTCCGGTTCGGCCGGCTGGACCATCGGTTCGTTGTACACCGTCAGGTAGTACATGACGTTCTGGTCCCGGCTCTCGCCCTCGCCGTACATCCGATGGATGCCGTCGCGCACGATGTGCCTGATCTCGTAGGCGTACGCGGGGTCGTAGCTGACGAAGGCATGGTTGGTGCTCGCCAGGACGGGGGAGTGCCCGTCCATGTGCTGGGTGCCCTCGCCGGCGAGCGTTGTCCGCCCGGCGGTCGCGCCGATCACGAAGCCCCGGGCGAGTTGGTCGCCGGCCGCCCAGAACTGGTCGCCGGTCCGCTGGAACCCGAACATCGAGTAGAAGATGTAGACGGGTACCATGGGCTCGCCGTGCACGGCGTAGCTGGTCCCCACCGCTTGGAGCGCTGCCGCGGAGCCCGCCTCGTTGATGCCGAGGTGCAGGATCTGGCCCTGCTCGGACTCCTTGTAGGAGAGCATCAGTTCCGAGTCCACCGCCGTGTAGTTCATGCCGGCCGTGTTGAAGATCTTCGCGGTGGGGAAGATGGAGTCGAGGCCGAAGGTCCGGGCCTCGTCCGGGATGATCGGCACGATCCGTCGCCCGAACTCCTTGTCCTTGATCAGCTCCTTGAGCAGTCGGACGAACGCCATGGTGGTGGCGATCTCCTGCTGGCCGGAGCCGCCCTTGAGGATCTCGAACGGCTTGTCCGCCGGAAGGGTGATCTGCTTCTGTTCGGGAGCCATCCGTTCGGGGAGGAATCCGCCGAGCGCCTTGCGCCGCTCCAGCATGTACTGCAGGGCGGGGTCGTCCTCGCTCGGCTTGAAGTACGGCGGGCGGTACGGATCGGCCTCGAGTTCCTCGTCGGAGATCGGGATGTGCAGGAGGTCGCGCAGGGCCTTGAGGTCCTTGACCTTCATCTTCTTCATCTGGTGCGTGGCGTTGCGGCCCGCGAACGACGGTCCGAGGCCGTAGCCCTTGATGGTGTGCGCGAGGATCACGGTCGGCTGCCCGGTGTGCTCGGCTGCCGCCTTGTAGGCCGCGTACATCTTGCGGTAGTCGTGGCCGCCGCGGCGCAGTGCCCAGATCTGCTCGTCCGTCATGTTGGCAACGAGGGCCTTCGTGCGCGGGTCGCGTCCGAAGAAGTGCTCGCGCACGTAGGCACCGTCGTTGGCCTTGAAGGTCTGGTAGTCGCCGTCGAGGGTGTTGTTCATCAGATTGACGAGGGCACGGTCCTTGTCGGCGTTGAGCAGCGGGTCCCACTCGCGGCCCCAGATGACCTTGATGACGTTCCAGCCGGCGCCCCGGAAGAACGCTTCGAGCTCCTGGATGATCTTGCCGTTGCCCCGCACGGGGCCGTCGAGGCGCTGCAGGTTGCAGTTCACCACGAAGGTCAGGTTGTCGAGGCCCTGCTGGGCGGGGAGCTGCAGCATGCCGCGCGATTCGGGCTCGTCCATCTCGCCGTCGCCGAGGAAGGCCCACACGTTCTGCTGGGACGTGTCCTTGATGCCACGGGCGTGCAGGTACTTGTTGACCCACGCCTGGTAGATGGCGTGCGCCGGTCCGAGGCCCATGGAGACGGTGGGGAACTCCCAGAAGTCCTCCATACGGCGGGGGTGCGGGTACGACGGCAGGCCACGCCCGCCGGCCGGCCGCGAGTACTCCTGGCGGAAGCCGTCGAGGTCCTCCTCGGTCAGGCGACCCTCGATGAAGGCGCGAGCATAGTTGCCGGGGGCCGCGTGGCCCTGGAAGAACACCTGGTCGCCGCCACCGGGGTGGTGCTTGCCGCGGAAGAAGTGGTTGAGGCCCACCTCGTAGAGGGTGGCCAAGGAGGCGTAGGACGAGATGTGGCCGCCGACCCCGACGCTCGGACGCTGCGCGCGGGTCACCATGACCGCGGCGTTCCAGCGGATCCAGCGGCGGAACTGCCGTTCCATCTTCTCGTCGCCCGGGAAGTACGGCTCCTCGTGGACGCCGATGGTGTTGACGTAGGGGGTGGTCAGGGACGTCGGAATCGCGACGTTGCGCTGGCGCGCGCGCTTCAGCATCGAGAGCATGATGTACCGGGCGCGCGGGCCGCCCTTCTCGTCGATGAGGCCGTCGAGCGAGTCGAGCCACTCCTCGGTCTCGTCGCTGTCGATGTCAGGAACCGAGCTGAGCAACCCGTTGATGAATGGAGATTTTTCCAGGGCCAAGATGCGTCCTAACTGTCTAGTCGTCCACTGTGACGCTCGTCGAGCTCGTGCGTGGGCTGAACCTTCACGTGGGTTCAATCGTAATCGAGTGGCTCCCGGCTGCCTGCTGGACGGGGAAACGGAAATTCCGGACATGTGCGTGGATATTGGGAGGCACCGGGGGTGCGCTAACGTGTGGGGGAAGCGCCACGAGCCCCATCAGGAAGGCAGGAGATGTCCGGCACTCCCACGGCCGATCGCACGTTCGGATTCGGCGTCGGCCACGTCATCCAGGAGTACTACGTCGATGACGACGCCGATCCCGGCATCCGGGACCAGATCGAGTCGGCCACCGGCCACGCCCTGGTCGACGAGAACTACGGGGACGTCGTCGACGGCGCCGTGATCTGGTGGCGTGCCGACGACGCCGAGGCGGAGGATCTCACCGACCTCCTGGTGGACGCCGCCGCCAACCTCGACAACGGCGGCCTCGTGTGGGTGCTGACCCCGAAGCCCGGCCGCCCCGGCCATGTGCGGCCCGCGGAGATCGAGGAGGCGGCGAAGACCGCCGGCCTCCACACCACCTCCGCGATCTCCGCCGGCAAGGCGTGGGCCGGCATCCGCCTGACGGCCCGCGGCCGCCAGTAGCCACCGCGGCCGCCGGCAGTCCCCGGGGCTGCGGGTAGACTGCTCGTCCGAGGGCCTGTAGCTCAGTTGGTCAGAGCGCCGCGTTTACACCGCGGAGGTCGTCGGTTCGAGACCGGCCGGGCCCACCGCGGTTCAGGCGGCTATCGTGGATCGCACGACTGACGACGACAAGGACACCCCATGATCCGTGCGGCACGTGAGGACCAGCGCCAGCTTCTCGAACTTCAGCGTCTCGACTCCCGGCTTGCCCGCCTCGCACACGAGCGCCGCACCCTGCCGGTGCTGCACGAGATCCGCTCGCTTCAGACGCAGGCGGAGGACACGGAGAACGAGCGCATCCGCGCCGCCACCCTCCTCGGGGACCTGCGGCGCGAGCTGACGCGTGTGGAGGACGACGTCGAGCAGATCCGGCAGCGGTCGGCCCGCTATCAGGCCCGGGCACAGGGGGCGGGAGTCTCCGCGAAGGACGCCGCGGCGATGCAGCAGGAGATCGCGCTCCTTGCGGACCGGACCGCCGTTCTCGAGGACGCGGAGCTGGAGCAGATGGAGACCGTCGAGACGGCCGAGAAGGCGGTCGCCGCGCTCCTGGAGCAGGCGGCCGTAAAATCAAATATATTAGTTTTCATGATAATTTGAT
>JBNJCY010000089.1:0-7794 GCA_051744325.1 Actinomycetota bacterium | reverse complement strand
CGTCGCCCGAGCCGAGCTTGTCGGCCAGTTCCTTGGACCCCTGCAACTCGGCGTACAGGAAGGCATCGGAGCCGAGTTCCTCGATCAGGTTGACCTTGACGGGGATCGAGTGCTCGGTGTGCTCGGGCACGATGGTCATTGACTCCGGACGGAACCCGATGGTGATCTCGTCGGCACCGGCCGCCTGGATGGTCTCGCGCGTGAGCGGGATCGAGGCCTCACCGAGCACGGCGTTCTCGCCCTTGATTTGGAACCGGCCGATGTTCATGCCCGGGGAGCCGATGAAGCCGCCCACGAACACGTTCGTCGGGTTGTCGTACAGGTCACGCGGCGTGCCCACCTGCTGGACGATGCCGTCCTTCAGCACGCAGATCCGGTCGCCCATCGTCATGGCCTCGATCTGGTCGTGGGTCACGTAGACCGTGGTGACGCCGAGGTTGCGCTGCAGGGACGAGATCTGGGTGCGGGTCTGCACGCGGAGCTTGGCGTCGAGGTTGGACAGCGGCTCGTCCATGAGGAACACCTGGGGGGAACGCACGATGGCGCGGCCCATGGCGACGCGCTGGCGCTGGCCACCGGAGAGGGCCTTCGGCTTGCGCTCGAGGTACTCGGTCAGGTCGAGGATCTTCGCGGCCTTCTCCACGCGCTCGCGGATCTCGGCCTTCGGGGTGCCCGCGATCTTGAGGGCGAAGCCCATGTTGTCCGCCACCGTCATGTGCGGGTAGAGCGCGTAGTTCTGGAACACCATGGCGATGTCCCGGTCCTTCGGGGCGATGTCGGTGACGTCGCGGTCCCCGATGTAGATCTTGCCGGCGTTGACCTCCTCGAGGCCCGCCAGCATGCGCAGCGAAGTGGACTTGCCGCAGCCGGAGGGGCCGACGAGGACCAGGAACTCGCCGTCGGCGACCTCGAGGTCGAGCTTGTCGACGGCCGGACGCTCGGAGCCCGGGAAGATGCGCGTTGCCTTGTCAAAGGTTACGGTTGCCATGGATTTCTTTCCCTTCACCGGCAGGTACGTGCCGGACGATCCGTTGTGGAAGGTGCCAGCTGTCTTCTCTGACACAGCCAGCGAGCCGGCTACCTTTGATTCTGACACACCCGGGGCCGGGGCGCGAGGGCCCGGGGCCATGCAATATCTCGCACGGTGGTGCCGGAATCCCGCGCGGTGGTGACGGGCAGACACGTTCGGGCCCACCGTCCGCACGCGGGTCCCACAGCGGCGTCTCACAGCGGGGCGCTGCGGGGCATGTGCGACCCTAGTGCCATGCAGGAGATCGGCGGCTACCGCATCGTGCGGCGCATCGGCTCCGGCGGGATGGGTACGGTCCACGAGGCCTTGGACGCCGAGGACCGGAGGGTCGCCCTCAAGCTCCTGCACCCCCAGATCTCCCACGACCCGTCCGCCCGCGCCCGCCTCGCCCGCGAGGTCGACCTCCTCCACCGCGTACGGGGCAAGGGGGTCGCCCGGGTGCTGGACGCCGAGGTCGAGGACGACGAGGCCTTCGTCGTCACCGAGCTGATCGACGGCCCCACCCTCGAGGACGACGTCGTGGCCCACGGGCCGTTCTCCCCCGACGAGCTGCGGGCTCTCGCTCACGGCCTCGCGGACGCGCTCCACGCGATCCACCGGGTCGGAGTCGTGCACCGGGACCTGAAGCCGGGCAACGTGATGCTCAGCCGGTCCGGACCCGTCATCATCGACTTCGGGATTGCGCAGGTGGCCGACGACGTGCGCCTCACCCAGACCGGGATGGTCACGGGCACGCCCGGCTACCTCGATCCCGAGGTGGTCGACGGCGCCGCCCCCTCGCCCGTGTGCGACTGGTGGGCCTGGGCCGCGGTTCTCGTCTTCGCGGCCACTGGGCGACGTCCCTTCGGGACCGGCCCCTCCGTGGCGGTGATCAAGCGGATGTCTCTCGGGCAGGTCGATCTCGACGCGGTGGATCCGCTCCCCGCCACCGCGCTGTGGGCCGCCCTCCAGCCCGACCCGTCCTCGCGCCTCGACCCGCACTCCGTCCTCGCAGTCCTCGACGGCCGCTGGGACCGGGGGGACCTCGACGAGGCCCTCGCCTCCCTCCGGCTGCGCCCCCCGGGGGAGGACCGCACCGCCGTCGTCCCCGCGGCGCCCTCCCCCACCCTGGTGATGCCGACGACGTCGCCGCCCCCGCTCGTGACCCCCACCTCTCCGGCCGCGCGGGAGACACGCGTCGAGCCCGTGCGTCAGGCGCCACCTGCTTCCCGCCCCGGCGGCAGTGCCGAACCCGATGCCTGGCAGGAACCCCCCGCCTGGGCGCGTCCCCCCGTGCGGCGGTCCGGGACCATTGCCGCCCTGGGCTTCTTCCTCGTCGCGGCGGCAGGCATCTGGCCCGGGGTGGCGATCCTCACGTTCGCCGCCGTGCTCCTGCTGGCCGGCACCGTCGGGTACGCGCGGCGCTCCATGCTCTCGGCGCGGTTGCGGCGGGGGCCCCGGCCGGGCGACGTCGCGCGAGCCGTGGCCACCTCGCCGTGGTTCGTCGTCCGTTCCGCACTCGTGACGGTGGGGCTGTCCCTGCTCGGCGCCGGGACGGCGTGGGTGGCGCTGCAGCTCGCCTCCTTCCTCCTGCCGGAGCTCGGGCAGTGGCAGGTGGTCCGCGAGCACCTGCTCCTGTCGATCGGGGCGGCGGTGGCCGTCGCCGTGACCTGGTTCGGGCCCGGGGCCGGTGTCCACCGGGAGGGTGCCCGCTCCCTCGTGGCCGCCCTCCTGCCCTACCCGGCCATGAGGCTCGCCCTGGCCGCCCTCAGCACACTCCTCGGGCTCGGCTTCCTGGTCGCGGCGGCGACGGGTTCCTTCCCGGAGCCCGTGTGGCAGCCGTTGCCGACTCCTGCCTGGCTGCTCCTGTGAGCGTGCCACTCCTTTGAGGGTGCGATTGGGTACGCTGTGTCAGCGATCCTTCCCCGACCGACGGAGATCCCATGGCGACGAGTGAGCGTCTCACGAAGCAGCAGCGCCGCGAGGCGGCGCGCGAGCAGGCACGGAAACTGCGCGAGGAACAGGAACGTCGCGACAAGCGCAACCGCACCATCCTCATCGCGGGCCTCGTCGTGGCGGCTGTCGCCGTGGTGGCGCTCGTGTGGGCGATCGTGAGCTCGAGCGGCAGCTCAGCACTGGACGGAGTCGACCGTCCCGCGAATTCTGATGCCAGCGGTGGCATCTCGATCGGGTCCTCCCTCGAGGCAGGTTCCGAGAACCCCGGCGCCACGGAGGTCTCGGTCTACCTCGACTACACCTGCTCCTACTGCGCGCAGTTCGAGTTGATCAACGCCGCGGACCTCGAGACGGCCGCGGCGGACGGCGAGGCCACCGTGCGCTTCCACCCGGTGGCGATCCTGGACAACTCGGGCAGCTACACGGACTTCTCCGGGCAGGCCGTGAACGCGGTGGCCACCGTCGCCGAGTACGCCCCCGCACAGTTCCTCGACTTCCACACGGAGCTGTTCACCCTGTGGGACACCGCCGTCCAGGCCGCGATCGATGCCGGGGCCTCCGCCATCCCCGAGCCGACGGTGGCCGACATCCAGGCGACCGCCGTCGCCGTGGGAGTGCCTCAGGACGTTGCCGACCGGATCGCGGAGGGCGAATTCTCCGACTGGGTGGCCGCGACCACGCGTCAGTTCGGGCGCGACGGCTACGAGGGGACCCCGACGATCGTCGTCGACGGCGAGGAGTTCCTCGGTTGGCCCGAGGAGGGTGCGTTGCTGGACGCGATCCGGGGGACCGGGAACTGAGGACTACCATGGTCCACGGCGGCGGCGCCGCCGACGCCGCTCTGTGGCAGGCCACCTTAGCTCAGTGGGTAGAGCATCCGCCTTGTAAGCGGACGGTCATCGGTTCGAGTCCGATAGGTGGCTCGGGTGAACGACTGGAGGCCTCACGTGCACGCTGATCCGCAGCTGCTGGCGAAACTGGACCATTGGCGCGAGCTCCCGCGCGTCCAGCAGCCGGTGTGGCCCGACCCGGAGGCGTTGCGCTGCGCCGTCGCCGAGCTCGCCGCCTCACCGCCGCTGGTCTTCGCCGGGGAGGCCGACCACCTGAAGGAACGCATGGCGGCCGCGGGCCGCGGAGAGGCCTTCGTTCTGCAGGGCGGGGACTGCGCGGAGTCCTTCGCAGCGAACACCGCGGACCACATCCGCCGGAAGGTCGAGACCATCCTGCAGATGGCCGTCGTGCTCACCTACGGTGCGTCCCTTCCGGTCGTGAAGATGGGCCGGATGGCCGGCCAGTACGCCAAGCCCCGCTCGTCGGACACCGAGGTGCGCGACGGCGTCGAACTACCTGCCTTTCGCGGCGACGCGGTCAACGGCCACGAGTTCACCCCGGAGTCCCGCATTCCGGACCCCTACCGCCTGCTGCGCGCCTACCACGCCTCCGCCTCCGCCCTGAACCTCATCCGCGCGTTCACCTACGGCGGCTTCGCGGACCTGCGCCGCGTGCACGAGTGGAACAAGGGCTTCATGCGCAACCCGTCCTATGCCCGTTACGAGGTCCTCGCCGCGGAGATCGACAGGGCCGTACGTTTCATGGGGGCCGCGGGCGTGGACTTCGACGCGATCAGGACGGTGGACTTCTACTCGGCGCACGAGGCCCTCCTCATGGACTACGAGCGGGCGCTCACCCGCATCGACTCGCGCACCGGGCTCGCCTACGACTGCTCCGCCCACTTCCTCTGGATCGGGGAGCGGACCCGCCAGCTGGACGGCACCCACGTCGACCTCCTGTCCCAGGTGCAGAACCCGATCGGCTGCAAGCTCGGGCCCACCGCGACTCCCGACGACGTCCGGGCGCTCATCGACCGGCTCAACCCCGCCGGCGAGGAGGGCCGCCTCACCTTCATCTCCCGGATGGGAGCCGGCCGCGTCCGCGATTCGCTGCCGCCCCTCCTCGAGACCGCACAGGACCACGGCGTGCCCGTCACCTGGATCTGCGACCCCATGCACGGCAACACCATCGTCTCGGGGTCCGGGTACAAGACGCGGCGCTTCGCCACCGTCATCGACGAGGTCAAGGGATTCTTCGACGCGCACGACCAGGTGGGGACGAACCCGGGCGGCCTCCACGTGGAGCTCACGGGCGACGACGTCACGGAGGTCCTGGGTGGCGCCGAGGACCTCGACGACGACCACCTCGCCGACCGTTACGAGACCCTCGTGGACCCACGACTGAACCACCAGCAGGCCCTGGAGATGGCGTTCGCGGTCGCGGAGATGCTCCGCGGCTGACCTACCGGACCGGAGTCGGGCGCCCGGGGATCTCCGGGAGACCCCAGTCCACCGGGCCGGCTCCCTGCTCGGCGAGCAGCGCGTTGGCCCGGGAGAAGGGGCGCGAGCCGAAGAACCCCGCCGACGCCGAGAGGGGGGAGGGGTGGGCCGAGGCGATCACCGGCGTCGCCCCGAGCGCCGGCCGGAGGGTCTGCGCGTCGCGGCCCCAGAGGATCGCCACCAGCGGCCGACCCCGCGCCACGAGGGTCGCGATGGCGTGGTCGGTGATCGCCTCCCAGCCACGCCCCCGGTGGGAGGCGGAGGCACCGGGGCGCACGGTCAGGACGCGGTTCAGGAGCATGACACCCTCCTCGCTCCAGTGCGTGAGGTCCCCATGCGCGACCGGCTCGATTCCGAGGTCGTCCCGGAGTTCCCGGTAGATGTTCGCCAGCGAGCGGGGGATGGGGCGCACCCCGGGCTGGACGGAGAAGGACAGGCCCATCGGGTGGCCGGGAGTGGGATAGGGGTCCTGCCCCACGATCAGCACCTTCACCCCGTCGAGCGGGTGGGTGAAGGCCTTCAGGACGTCGGTGCCGGCAGGCAGGTACCCGTTGCCGGCGGCGACCTCGCGCCGCAGCATGTCCCCCATCGCGTGGATCCGGTCCTCCATCGGGTCCATGGCCTCGGCCCACGAGGAGTGCATCAGGTTGTCCAGCGCCACGACACCGACCATACCCACTCCGGACGAATGACAACGATGTGATTCGCCCCGTAGACTGACTGCGAAGGAGGCCACATGACCGAGGCACTGGCGTTCTCCCCCACCGGGCGCGGCGCGCAGGACGGCGCTGCACGACCCGCGGGTGGGGACCTGACCGAGACAGAGGCCCGCGTCCTGGAGTTCGAGAAGCAGTGGTGGCGCTACGCGGGGGCGAAGGAATCGGCGATCCGCGAGCTGTTCGACATGTCTGCGACCCGCTACTACCAGGTCCTCAACGCGCTGCTGGACGACCCCGCCGCCCTCGCCGCCGAGCCGATGCTCGTCAAGCGGTTGCGCAGGATGCGGCAGGAGCGGCATCGCGAGCGCTCGGCGCGACGTCTCTCCGGGGGGTCGGGCCATTAGTCTTGGTCGCATGAGCCGTTATCCGGAGGACGAGTTCGACCTCGCCGCACGCAACCGCGGCCCCAAGGGTGTCCATCGTCAGGCCGAGAGCACCTTCCGGCGCCTCCTGCCGTTCCTCGTAGTGATCGTCGCCGCGCCGCTGCTCGCGTGGGGCGTCCTGTCCCTCCTGAACCAGGACGGCGACGACGGCGCACCCGTCGCGTCCCCGTCCGCGTCGCCGTCGGCCCCGGAGACGGCCTCGGAGACGACCCCGGCAACGGAACCCACCGCTGAGCCCACCACGACCACCGAACCCACAGAGTCCCCCGAGCCGAGCCCGACCCCCACTGAGGAGGCGGAGCCGGTCGTGTTCGACGCGCCGGTCGCGGTGCTGAACGGTGCGGGAGTCGCCGGGATCGCGGGAAGGACGGCCGACCGGCTCACCGCCGCCGGGTTCACCGCCGTGACCCCGGGCGACTACGCGAGTGCACAGCCCACCGCCACCACGATCTTCTACAACAACTCCGAACTTGCCGCGACGGCCCAGGCGATTGGCGCCGAACTCGGCATCGACCTGATGGTGGAACTCGCCAGCGCGACCGACTCCATCGTGGTGGTCCTGCGCCCCGACTTCGAGGAGTAGTCAGCGCCTCCGGGGTGCGTCAGCGCTCCAGTGCGTCGATGGCGAGCACGACGTTCGCGGCCGACCAGGTCAGGGGAGCGACCGAGCGCGGCTCCCCCTCGGCCGTGACCTTCTCCGGGATCGCCCCCGAGGCCGTGCGGTGCGTCGCGGTCCAGTCCACCAGGTCACCGGCGAGGTCGGCGACGCCGTTCTCGGCGGCCACCCAGGCGTACAGGGTGGTCTGCGGTGTCCACGAGACGCCGTCGTTCCGCCACCCCTCGCCCGGAGACAGCCCGCCCGCCGGCTGCCGCAGGAGGCGAACCGACCGAACCCAGGCGTCGAACGCGCCGGGGACCGGCTCGGACTGGAAGGGGGGCAGCAGGAGGGCCACGTTCGCGTCGGCGCCCTGCCGGCCCGCCGATGTCAGCGAACCCGAGGGGTTGGCGTAGCGCTGGAAGCCGCCGGGACCGAACACGCCGACCACCTCGCGGCGCAGGCGGTCACGCCGGGCCGCCACGGCGGAGTCGCCGGTCAGCGAGGCCGCGGAGTCCATGCCCATGAGGGCCGCGGCGGCGGTTCCCAGTGTCAGCCGTTCCTCGTGCATCTCCCACGAGTCCGACGACGGCGCCGGCAGCCCGTTCGCCGTGGCCGCGAGGAGGTGGGTGGTGGCGCGGGTCACCAGCGGCGCGAGCCGCTCACGGGCGTCGGGTGCCTCGGCCAGGACCAGCCGGGCTGCCCAGAGGACGTACCCCACCGCGTCGAACTGCTCGCGCCGGCCGTCGCCGACTGCGCCACCCGTCGGGAGACCCCGGGCGGCGAACGACCCGTCCGCCCG
>JBNJCY010000088.1:0-7876 GCA_051744325.1 Actinomycetota bacterium | reverse complement strand
CACGCCGCGTGGCGGAGGCCCCCTCGATCGACCCCGCGGGCCTGAGGGCCGCGAAGCGCCACGGGCTGTCCGACGCCCAGATCGGGCAGCTGCGCGGCCTGAGCGAGGTCACGATCCGGGAGATCCGACGCGCCTACCGCCTGCACCCCGTGTACAAGACGGTCGACACGTGTGCCGCGGAGTTCGCGGCCACCACGCCGTACCACTACTCGAGCTATGACCTCGAGACCGAGGTGGCGCCGCGCGAGAGGGCGGCCGTCCTCATCCTCGGCTCCGGGCCGAACCGGATCGGGCAGGGCATCGAGTTCGACTACAGCTGCGTGCACGCCACCATGGCGTTGCGCGACCGCTTCGAGACCGTGATGGTGAACTGCAACCCCGAAACCGTCTCGACCGACTACGACACCTCGGACCGGCTGTACTTCGAGCCGCTGACCTTCGAGGACGTCATGGAGGTGTACGAGGCGGAGCGCGCGGCCGGCCCGGTGGCCGGCGTGATCGTCCAGCTCGGCGGCCAGACGCCGCTCTCGCTCGCCCAGCGGCTCGCGGACGCGGGGGTGCCGATCCTCGGGACGCAGCCGGAGGCCATCGACGCCGCCGAGGACCGTGGGGCCTTCGGTGCGGTGCTGGCCGGCGCGGGGCTGCCCGCCCCGGCCTACGGCATCGCCTCGAGCGCGGGCGAGGCGATCGCGGTCGCCACCCGGATCGGGTACCCGGTGCTCGTCCGCCCTTCCTATGTGCTCGGCGGCCGCGGCATGGAGATCGTCTACGACGAGCACCAGTTGCGCGACTACCTCGCGCGCAGCGCTGCCGACATGAAGTCCTCGACGGGCCCGCTGCTCATCGACCGCTTCCTCGACGACGCGATCGAGATCGACGTCGACGCCCTGTACGACGGCACCGAGCTGTTCCTCGGCGGAGTCATGGAGCACATCGAGGAGGCGGGCATCCACTCGGGCGACTCCGCGTGCGTCCTGCCCTCAGTCCACCTCGCCCAAGCGGTCCTGAACCGGATCCGGCAGTCCACCGAGGCGATCGCGGCAGGCGTGGGCGTGCGCGGCCTGGTCAACATCCAGTTCGCGCTGGTCTCCGACGTGCTGTACGTCATCGAGGCGAACCCGCGCGCCTCCCGGACGGTGCCCTTCGTCTCCAAGGCCACCGGGGTTCCGCTCGCCAAGGCCGCCGCCCGGATCATGACCGGAGCCACCATCGCGGAGCTGCGCGCCGAGGGGGTCCTCCCGCAGGGGGACCACTCCCGCGTGGACCTCGACGCCCCCATCAGCGTCAAGGAGGCCGTGCTGCCCTTCAAGCGCTTCCTCACGCGTGAAGGGAAGGTCGTGGACACGATCCTCGGTCCCGAGATGCGGTCCACCGGCGAGGTCATGGGCATCGACGTCGACTTCCCCCGCGCCTTCGCCAAGTCCCAGATGGGGGCGTACGGCGGACTGCCCACGCAGGGGACGGCGTTCATCTCCGTGGCCGACCGCGACAAGCGCGCCATCATCTTCCCGGTGGCCCACCTCGTCGCGCTCGGGTTCACGATCCTGGCGACCGCGGGGACCGCCGCGGTGCTGCACCGCAATGGCATCCCGTCCACGGTGGTGCGGAAGGCCTCGGTGGGCCGGGGGCCGGACGGGGAGCCCACGATCGTGGACCTCATCCACTCCGGCGCGGTCGACATGGTCATCAACACGCCCAACGGGCAGGGCGCCCGGATCGACGGCTACGAGATCCGGACCGCCACCACCGCCGCGGACAAGTCGATCGTCACCACGATCCAGCAGCTGAACGCCGCGGTGCAGGCGATCGAGGGCATGGCCCAACCCGTCACCGTGACCTCGATGCAGGAGTTCCACCGGAGGATGGTGTGAACTTCGGAGTCCGGCTCGCGGCGTCCATGGGGGAACGCGGTCCGCTCTGCGTCGGGATCGACCCGCACCCGGCGCTCCTGGCCGCCTGGCACCTGCCCGACTCCGCGGCCGGGATCCGCGAGTTCTCCCTGCGCGTGGTGGACGAGCTCAGCGGCACGGTGGCGGCGCTGAAGCCGCAGTCCGCCTTCTTCGAGCGCCATGGCGCAGCCGGCGTCGCCGTCCTGGAGGAGGTCCTGGGGGAGTGCCGCCGGGCGGGCGTCACCTCCATCCTCGACGTGAAGCGCGGTGACATCGGCTCCACCATGACGGCGTACGCCGAGGCCCACCTCAGGCCCGGGGCCCCCCTCGAGGCCGACGCGATCACCCTCAGCCCGTACCTCGGGGCGGGTTCGCTCGCCCCCGCCGTCGACCTCGCCCTCGCCAACGGCAAGGGTGTGTTCGTCCTCGCGCTGACCTCGAACCCCGAGGGCGCCGCGGTCCAGCATGCCGCCGTGGGCGGCACCTCGGTGGCGGGTGCCGTGGTTGCCCACGCCGCCGCGGTCAACGCGCGGTTCGGCGGGGTCGGGCCGGTGGGGCTCGTGGTCGGTGCCACCGTGGGCGACGCCGTCGCCCGCCTGGGCCTCGACCTGGCCGCCTCGGGCGCGATCATCCTGGCGCCCGGCGTGGGGGCTCAGGGCGGGAGCGCCGTGACGCTCCGGGAGGTTTTCGGCGCCGCCCTCGACCGGGTGCTCGCGTCCGTCTCCCGCTCGGTGCTCGCCGCGGGACCGGGAGCGCTTCTCGCGGCCGCCGGAACGGAGATTTCCGGTCTCGTCAACCCCCGCTGAGCCGAAACCCCCACCTCGCGGGTCACGAGCGGCTATTTTTCAGGCAAGAGTCGTTCGTCCCTCCAGGAGCTTCAGGTGGCACTACCGGAACTGACCCCAGAACAGCGCGCTGCAGCCCTCGAGAAGGCCGCGGAGGCACGTGCCCAGCGTGCGCAGATGAAGAGCCGGCTGAAGAGCGGCTCCGTGAAGCTCTCCGAACTGCTGGCCGAGGCCGAGTCCGACGAGGCGCTGTCGAAGATGAAGGTCGTGTCCCTCCTGGAGTCCCTCCCCGGTGTCGGGCATGCCACCGCGCGTTCCCTGATGGAGCGGATCGGCATCTCGGAGGCACGCCGCGTGCGTGGACTCGGCCCACACCAGCGCGCTGCCCTCGTTGAGCGATTCGGCTGATCCTCCTCCCCGCTGCCACAATGGGAGTATGAACAGTCCTGCTCCCCGGCTCGTGGTCGTCGCAGGTCCGTCCGGGGTGGGCAAGGGCACCGTCATCCGGGAGTTGCGGACCCGCCATCCCGAGGTCTGGCTGTCGGTGTCCGCGACCACGCGGTCACCCCGACCGGGCGAGCGCGAGGGCATCGACTACTTCTTCGTCGACGACGCCACCTTCGACTCCCTCATCGCCGAGGGCGACATGCTCGAGTGGGCGCACGTCTTCGGGCTCGACCGTTACGGGACGGTGCGCCACGCCGTGGTGGACCACCTCGCCGCGGGACATCCCGTGATCCTCGAGGTCGACCTGGAGGGGGCCCGGCAGGTCCGCTCCGCGATGCCGGAGGCGGTCCAGGTGTTCATCGCACCACCGTCCTTCGAGGAGCTCGCCGGCCGGCTTGAGGGCCGCGGCACCGAGGGACCCAGGGAGCGTGGGCGGCGGCTCGAGACGGCCCGCGTCGAGCTGGCTGCGGCGGGTGAGTTCGACCACGTCATCGTCAACGACGACGTCGACCGGGCCGTGGCGAGGCTGGCTGAGGTCATGGGCCTGGGATCCCGTACCATGGGACGGGTGAACACGCTGGCGCCCGCCTGCGAGATGGAAGGCTGATCATTGTCCGGAACCGTTGCGAACCCCACCGGGATCACCAATCCCCCGATTGACGAGCTGCTGAAGAGGGTCGACTCGAAGTATGCCCTGGTCATCTACGCCTCCAAGCGTGCCCGCCAGATCAACTCCTACAACTCGCAGCTCCAGGAGGGTCTCCTCGAGTTCGTGGGCCCGCTGGTCCCGGCCACCCAGGAGGACAAGCCGCTGTCGATCTCCATGCGCGAGATCGACGAGGGCATGCTGCGCATGGACGCCACCAGCGGCGACTGATGGCCCGCGTCGTCCTCGGCGTCACCGGCGGCATCGCGGCCTACAAATCCGCCCTGCTCCTCCGTTTGCTCACCGGTGACGGGCACGAGGTCCAGGTCGTCCCCACGGCCAACGCCCTGCGCATGGTGGGGGAGGCCACGTGGCAGGCTCTCAGCGGCCGCCCGGTCCACACCACCGTCTGGGAGGACCCCACCGAGCACGTCGGACTCGGGCAGTGGGCGGACCTCGTCGTCGTCGCCCCCGCCACCGCGAACTTCCTGGCGAAGGCCGCCCACGGGCTGGCCGACGACCTCCTCGGTGCGACCATGCTGATGGCGACCTGCCCCGTGCTCGTCGTCCCCGCGATGCACACCGAGATGTGGCGCAACCCCGCCACCCGGGCGAACGTCGAGACCCTTCGTGGGCGGGGGATCGTCGTCATGGAACCCGCGGTCGGCAGGCTCACCGGACCCGACTCGGGTCCGGGCAGGCTCCCCGAGCCCGAGCGGATCCACGCCTCGGCGCTGGCGCTCCTCGGAGCCACCGGTCCGCTGAGCGGGGTGCGGGTCGTGGTGACGGCGGGGGGCACCCGGGAGCCGCTCGACCCGGTCCGGTTCCTCGGCAACAGGTCCTCCGGGCGTCAGGGCATCGAGGTGGCGCGCGCAGCCGTCGCCGCGGGCGCCGAGGCGGAACTCGTCGCGGCCAACGTCGAGCCGGCGCTGCTGGCCGGCCTGGAGGCCACCGTGACCTCCGTGTCGACCGCGGCGGAACTGGAGTCGGCCGTGCGCGGCGCCGATGCGGACGTCGTCGTCATGGCCGCCGCTGTCGCCGACTACCGGCCGGCCGCCGTGGCCGGCCACAAGCTGAAGAAGGCGGGTGACGACGGGCTCGTCCTGACGCTCGAGCAGACCCCGGACATCCTCGCCGGGCTGGTCGCGCGGCGGCGCCCGGGTCAGGTGATCGTCGGCTTCGCGGCGGAGACCGGCGACGACGTCGGATCGGCGCGCCGCCACGCGGAGGCGAAGGCCCGGCGCAAGGGTGCGGACCTCCTCGTGTTCAACGAGGTCTCCGAGACCCGTGGCTTCGGCGACGTGCCCAACGACGTCGTCATCCTCGACGCGAGCGGTGCCGAGGTCGCGAGGGCCGTGGGCACCAAGGCCGAGGTCGCACGCACGGTGGTCGAGACGGTGGTGGCGCAGCGCGCACGGCTAGGATGACGCGGTGACCGAACTGCGCCTCTTCACCTCCGAATCCGTCACCGAGGGCCACCCCGACAAGGTGTGCGACAGGATCTCCGACGCGATCCTCGACGCCCTGCTGGAACAGGACCGGAACGCGCGGGTCGCGGTGGAGACGATGGTCACGACCGGGCTCGTGCACGTGGCCGGCGAGGTCACCACCACCGGGTACGTCGAGATCCCCCAGATCATCCGGTCCGAGGTGCGGGACATCGGCTACACCTCGTCCGACATCGGCTTCGACGGGGACTCCTGCGGCGTCTCGGTCTCCATCGGCCAGCAGTCGCCCGACATCGCCAGCGGCGTCGACAACTCGTGGGAGGTCCGGGCCGGGGAGGTCCACGATCCCTACGATCTCCAGGGCGCGGGCGACCAGGGCCTCATGATCGGGTACGCCTGCACCGAGACGCCGGTGCTCATGCCCCTGCCGGTCCACCTCGCCCACCGCCTCACCGAGCAACTCGCCCACGTGCGCCGCGAGAACGTGGTGGAGGGCCTGCGGCCGGACGGGAAGGCCCAGGTGACGATCGGGTACGACGGTGAGACCCCCCGCAGCGTCGAGACCGTGGTGCTCTCCACTCAGCACCATGCCGACCTGACGTGGGAGGAGCTCGACGAGGTCATCCGGCTGTCCGTCATCGACCCGGTTCTCGCGGAGCACGCGGCCACCCTGGACACGTCCCACACCCGGGTCTTCGTCAACCCCGCCGGCTCTTTCGTCGTCGGTGGCCCGATGGGGGACGCGGGTCTCACCGGGCGGAAGATCATCGTGGACACCTACGGCGGCATGGCGCGCCACGGCGGGGGTGCCTTCTCCGGCAAGGATCCCTCCAAGGTGGACCGCTCGGCGTCCTACGCGATGCGGTGGGTGGCGAAGAACGTGGTGGCCGCAGGGCTCGCCACGCGGTGCGAGGTCCAGGTCGCCTACGGCATCGGCATCGCCCACCCCGTGGGTCTCCACGTCGAGACCTTCGGGACCCACACCGTGGATCCGGCGCGGATCACGGCTGCCGTCCGGGAGGTGTTCGACCTGCGTCCAGCGGCCATCATCCATGCCCTCGACCTCCTCAATCCCATCTACCGCGCCACGTCCGCATACGGCCACTTCGGGCGCGAGCTGCCTGCGTTCACCTGGGAGTCCACAGGACGGGCCCAGGCCCTGCGGAATGCCTGCGGGGCGTGATTCGATAGCGGCGTGACCGAGCAGCTGCCCATCCCCGAGATCTCGGAGCGTCCCGTGCGTGTGGCGCGGGTGGTCCTCGACACACCGGTACTCCATCTGGACCAGGAGTTCGACTACCGCATCCCCGCCGATCTCGACGGCGTCGCACCCGGCGTCCGGGTGACCGTGCCACTGGCGGGACGGCAGGTGGGTGGCTGGGTGGTCGAGGTCGCCACGGGCAGCTCCCACCCGGGGCGCCTGTCCGAGCTGAGCCGCCTGGTCTCGTCGGTGCCGGTGCTCACTCCGGAGGTGCTGCAGCTCTGCCGCGACGTTGCGCGCTCGTTCGCGGGCTCGGTCCCGGATGTGCTTCGGCTCGCGATCCCGGCCCGCCAGGCCCGGGTCGAGGCTGCCGCCGACCTCACCCCACGGGCGGTCGCGGTGGCCGAGACGCCCGCCGGTTCCTGGGAGGAGTACACCGGCGGTCCCGCCCTTCTCCGGCACCTGCGCGAGGGCTCCTCCCCACGGGCGATCTGGACGGCTCTGCCCGGGGTCACCGGGGTCCGCCCCACCTGGATGCAGGACGTGCGCGCCGCCGTCGTCGCGACACTCGCCTCGCGGCGGCGCGTCCTCGTGGTCGTCCCGACCATCCGGGACGTCGAGCAGATGCACGCGTTGCTCGGCCAGCTCGCCCCGGCGGTCCAGTACCACGGGGACCTGAAGCCCGCCGCGCGCTATCGTGCCTTCCTCGCGATCCTCGCCGGTCACGTGGACATCGTCGTGGGGACGCGGTCAGCGGCGTTCGCACCCGTTCCCGATCTCGGCCTCGTCGTGCTGTGGGACCCCGACGACGACAACCTCGAGGAGCAGCACGCGCCCTACCCGAGCGCGTTCGGTGTGGTGGCGCACCGGCGGTCCTGCGCGATCCTCATCGGGGCCCTGGGCCGCAGCGTGGTGGCCCAGCAGCTCATCAGTGACGGCTGGGCGCAGCCCGTCGGAGCCGCCAGGGCCACCGTCCGTGAGCGGGCGCCCCGGGTCGAGGCACCCGACTCCGGGGACCTGCGGGGGGAGTTCGCGCGCCTCCCCTCCGCAGCCTTCCGGCTCGTGCGCGAGGCCCTGGAGCAGGGTCCCGTCCTCATCCACGTCCCACGCGCCGGGTATCTCCGCTCGGTGCGCTGCGCCGCCTGCCAGGCCGTGGTGCGCTGCCGGCACTGCGGCGGGCCGCTCGGCATCGGCCCCACCGGGACGGTCAGGTGCGGCTGGTGCGGCCGGCACCAGGTGGTCACCTGCCCGTCCTGCGGCTCGGGGCGTCTCGCCGCGTTCTCGGTGGGTTCGGAGCGGACGACCGACGAGATCGCCCGCGCGTTCCCCGGCGTCCGGGTGGTGCTGTCCAACGCGCGCGTCGGCATCACCGCCACCGTGGAGGACCGTCCGGCTCTCGTGATCGCCACGCCCGGCAGCGAGCCCGTGGCGGACGGGGGATACGCCGCCGCACTCGTCCT
>JBNJCY010000087.1:0-7920 GCA_051744325.1 Actinomycetota bacterium | reverse complement strand
CTTCCACAACCAGCTCGTTGCGCCGTGGCCGGTTTGCCACGTCAATATGCGCGGACGCCGCCGCCGCGGTACGCGATGCGCTCCAGTCCGCGGACTGGTCGGGGCTGGCGGCCATGGTCCACCCGACGCGCGGCGTGACCCTCTCGGCCTACGCGTACACCGACGAGACCAGCCCCGTGCTCTCCGCGGAGCGGATCCGCAATGCCGCCGCCGACGAGGCCACGGTGCTGTGGGGATACACGGATGGCGAGGGGGCACCCATCCGCTCCACGGTCCGTGACCGGCTGCGGGTGATCGCGGGTACCACGGCGCTCACCTCGACCACGGACATCGGATTCAACACCACCGTCGGGCGCGGCAACACCGTCAACAACGTGACCTCCTGGTTCGCGGGCGATGACGTGGTGGAGTACCACTTCCGCGGCACTGCCCGCTGGGAGGGGATGGACTGGGACAGCGTGCGGTTCGTCTTCGACACCTCCTCCTCGTCACCGCTGCTCGTCGGCATCGTGCGGGACATGTGGACCATCTGATCGGTTGAGGGAGCGGCCTCACCGGTACGCGCGCGCCGTCCGCACCGCCTGAGCGCCGTAGCTGCTGCCGAAGAGGGCGGCGTGGACCGCGAGCATGTGCAGCTGGTGCAGTCCCACCCGCTCCCGCCACCCCTCCGCCAGCGGCGAGGCCTCGTCATAGGCCGCCAAGGTGCGCTCGAGGAACGGTGATCCGAACAGGGCGAGCTCCCCGAGGTCGGTCTCGGCGTGCCCGCCATGGGCGGCCGGGTCGATGAGGACGCCGGACACCGTTCCGGGAGCGCCCGGGTGGTCGTCCGACCACAGCACGTTCCCTCCCCAGAGGTCGCCGTGGAGGCGGGCAACCGGCGGGCAATGGGCGGGCTGCGGGGCGTCGAGGTCGCCGGCCTCGAGACGGCCCAGCACGGTGTCCAGCAGGCGGACATCGCCGGCCGAGAGACTTCCGCGGTCCCGCGCGATGTGAACGTAGGGCCGCACGCGCGCCTGGGCGTAGAACGGCCCCCACGACGGCGCCGCCTCGGCTGCCGTCTCGACCACCGGGTGGGGGAGCTCAGCCAGCCGTGAGTCCGAGGGGAGAAGTCCCGGCGGGCCCTGGCCGAACCAGTCCGCCCCCGCTGCGTGCGTGGCGGCGAGGGCTCGGCCGAAGGACTCGGCGGCGGTGGGGCTCGCGGCCACGGTGCGCAGGCGGCGGGTCTCCAGCCACCCCGGACCGGTGGCGAGGAGCGGGACGACCGGTGCACCGCCGTCGGCGGCGGCGAGCCAGCGCAGGGAGGCGGCCTCGGAGGCGATGGCTGCGGGGGAGGCGGCCTTGCGGAACGCGGTCATGGCCCAAGTCTCGCAGCTGCCGGAAGCGTCGGGTCCTCCACAGGACGAGCGGGCGCGACGCCGTCCACCGGCTCGTCCGCGGTGCCGGCGCCGGGCGTGCACTCCTCCCTAGCCTCGGGACGAGACAGGGAGGAGCGGGCATGTTCATCGATCCGAGCAGTGCGGTCGCCGGGGTCATGGCGGCGCAGTACCAGCTTGACCGGGCCATGGAGGCGCTCGCCGTCGCGGACCCGGAACCGTGGCAGGGCGCGGCTGCCACCGCCTACACCACTGCACGGGACGCGGCCCGGGTCAGTGCCCACGTGGCCGAGGCCCGCCTCCGTCATGCCCGGGAGTGCGTGCGTGCCTTCGAGCAGGAGTGCTCCACGTGGGCCGGGTTCCCGGGCGGGTGGCACCGGTGAGGAACCGTCTCGACGAGTCCGGGAGTACTCCCACCCTCGTCATGTACTCCGGGCTCACCGTGGTGGACCTCGCCCGGCTGGCCGAGCTCGAGGGCATCCTCGACGGCGCGCTGGCAGCGGCGCGCGGGGCGCTCCGGGCAGCGGGAACGGCGCGACTGCTGGTGGGTGGCACCTGCGGGCTCGCCCCCCTCACGGCACCCCGGGCCCTGACGTCCCTCGACGACGCCGCCGGAACCACCCTCGACCTCGAGGGCCACCTGGAGGACCTCCGCTGCCGCGTGGTGGCCGCGCGCGCCGTCTACGCCGAGGCGGAGAACGCCGCCACGGCGGTCGTGGCGCGGCAGGCCTCCGTCGTCGGCCGGGTCGGTGATCTCCTGCTTGGGACGGTACTCCCGGCGAGCGGGGCTCCCCGGTGGGCCACCGGCCTGCTCGGGATCCTGTTCGTGGGGGTGAACGCCGCGCAGGATGCGCGCCGGGGCGTCCCCGGGCTGGTGAACGTCCAGGAGCACCTCCGTGCGGGGGCGAGACTGCTGGGGCCGGCGGTGAACCCGACTGGGCGGGTGCTGCTGCCGCGGGGCTGGGTGCCGCTCGCCGAGACCACCCCGGTGGAGTTCCTCTCCTCCAGCCTCCTCGACCTCACCGGGCTCGACCACTTCGGCGGCAAGGTGGACGTCTGGGTCTCCGAGGAGGGAGGGGTGCGCCACGAGTCCTCGATCCGTGGTGGAGGCGTGACGGCCCATGTGGCGGTGCCGATCGGGGCCGCGGTGGCGATCGCCCCGCTCCGTTCCGTCCGGGACGTGCTGCGGCGGCTGCGGGGCACCGCGGCCGGCGCTGACCGCAGCGGGGTGGGTCGCATCGAGCTGGTGGCGCAGCGGGATGCCGCGGGCACGACGGCGTGGACGGTCGTCCTGCCGGGGACGCGGGAGGCGTTCATGGCGGTCAACCCGCAGGACCACCTCAGCAACATCCAGCTCATGGGCGATGAGCGGGACGACCTCCTCCTCGCGGCGAAGCAGGCCCTGGCGATGGCCCCCGTCTCGCCGGGGGACCCCGTGGTGTTCGTGGGTCATTCCCAGGGCGGCATCGCCGCGGCGGAGCTCGCCGCCGACCCCGCCGTACGGGCGCGGTTCGGGGTGGCGGGCGTGGTGTCCGTTGGCTCCCCGATCGGCCAGGTGGCGATCCCGGAAACGGTCCCGGTGATCAGCCTGGAGAACGTCGACGACGTCGTCCCTGCCCTCGACGGCCTCGCCAATCCCTCGGCCGCGAACCGGGTGACCCTCCAGTTCGACGGGGGCGCCCACTCCGCGGTCCTCGGCCCACATGACCTCTGGACCTACGAGGCCGGGTACGATCGGGCGCTCGCGCAGGATGCCGTGTCCCTCATCGAGGCCGACTCGGGCCTGCGGGCCGTGGCGAACTGGTCGGACCCCGGGGCAACTGCCCGGGTCTACACGTTCGAGTTCGCGCGCACCGATCGGGTCGGTTCAGTGCTGGAGGCGATCCTCCACGCCGGGTACGGGCGCCGGTGACGCCCCGTCACCTGCCGTTGGGGAGCACGAGGTTCAGCGCCCAGGAGACCAGACCGATGATGATGCCGCCGGCCACGGCCCACCAGAAGCCGTCCACCTCGAGGCCGTAGCCCAGGTTGGTGGAGATCCAGCCCGTGAGCATGAGCATCAGAGCGTTCACGACGAGGGCGAAGAGTCCCAGGGTGAGGATGTAGAGCGGGAGGGACAGCACCTTCACGAGCGGCTTGACGATCATGTTCACGAGGGTGAACACGAGCGCCACGACCCCGACGATGAGGACCTGGGTCCCCGTGTCCGCGCTCTGCGTCAGGCGGATGCCGGACAGGACGAGGGAGGAGACCCAGATGGCCACCCCGTTGACGATGAATCGGATCACAAATCCCATGGATCCATCCTCGCACCCATTTCCCGATGCCTGCGAGGGGGCATGCTTGGAACATGGCATCAGGGAAGAAGAACGGCGCGAAGAAGCAGCCGAAGGCCCCCGTCCTCCGGGCCGACATCGCCTCCCTCCCGCGGTACGTCCCGGGCGCGCGTGGTGACGGCCGCCAGTTGTGGAAGCTCTCCTCGAACGAGAACCCGGCACCACCCCTTCCCGGGGTGCTGGCCGCGGTGGCGGACGCCGCCGCGGACATGAACCGGTACCCGGACATGTACGCGGTCGAGCTGACGGAGGCGATCGCACGGAAGCTGTCCGTCGCGCCGGAACAGGTGGTCAGCGCCAACGGCTCGGTCGCCGCGCTCGGGCACGTGCTCTCCGCGTTCTGCCTGCCCGGTGACGAGGTGGTCTACCCCTGGCGGTCCTTCGAGGCCTACCCCATCACCGTCCAGGTCTCCGGGGCCACCTCGGTCCGTGTGCCTCTGACCGCGGACGCGCGCCACGACCTGCCGGCCATGGCCGGCGCGGTCGGCGACCGCACGAAGGCGGTCATCCTCTGCTCCCCGAACAACCCCACCGGGCCGGCACTGCGCGAGGCCGAGGTCCGGGACCTCCTCGCGGAGCTGCCCCCGCGGGTCCTGGTGCTCCTCGACGAGGCCTACGTGGAATACGTGCGGGATCCGGACGTCGTGGACGGCCTCGGCCTCCTCGGCGACTTCCCGAACGTCATGCTGCTGCGCACCTTCTCCAAGGCCTATGGGCTGGCGGGGCTGCGGGTGGGCTACGCCGTGGGGGAGGCCGGACTCATCGCCGGGGTGCGCTCCGCGTCCACGCCCTTCGGCACGAATGCGCTCGCGCAGCGGGCGGCCGTGGAATCGTTGCGGCTCGAACGCCAGCTGCTGGATCGCGTGAGCGAGACCGTCGCCGAGCGGGACCGGGTGCTGGCCGCCGTGCGGAGGAGCGGCTGGGACGTGCCCGAGACCGAGGGCAACTTCTTCTGGCTCGCGCTCGGCAAGGACACCGATGCCTTCGTGCGCGCGGCGAACGACGCCGGGCTGCTGGTGCGGGGCTTCTCCGGCGAGGGCGTGCGGATCTCCATCGGCGAGGCGGAGGCGAACGACGCCGTGATCGCCCTGCTGCGGAAGCTGAGGAAGGGCTGAGACGCCGCTCAGGCCAGCAATGCGAACGCCACCAGCAGCGAGAACACCACCTCGGTCATCCCGATGACCATCGGTCGCATCGGCGCGGTGCGGTGCTGGTGGGCGGGCATCCAGGCGGCCCGGACGGCGAGCCCCACCCAGGTGACGGCGAGGAACCAGCCCCCGAGCGGCGTCGTCGTGAGTGACCCGAGCGCCGCGGCAACGATGGCGATCGCCGCCCCCACGGCGTGGTAGACCGCCGAGAACCAGTGGTAGGCGGGGTTGTCGCGCTCGCGGATCAGCGCCTTGACGTGCGGGATGGTGCCCCAGAAGTAGGCGAACTCGACCGCGGTGACGACGAGGACCCAGGGCCAGCGGGAGTCGTCGAGGGGGGCGGCGGCGCTGAACGTCACCGGGACCATGAGGGCGGCGGCGAGCACCGTGGCCGTGTCATTGAGCAGGCCTCGCTCGCGGCGGGCCATCGCCGCCCACACCGCGATCCCGATCAGCGGGGCGAACACCGGCGCCCAGAGCGCGAGTTCCGGCCGCAGGAGCAGCACGGCGAGCCCGAAGGGCAGGGCCGCGAGCGCGTAGGTGCGCACCGGCGGGAGGTAGCGCGCCTTCCGGCGGGACTTCAGCCACAGCGCACCGGCCTGGAACGCGAAGTACCCCACCCACCAGAACAGCAGCAGGGGCAGGTGGACCCATTCCCAGCCGGCGAGCACCACCCCGCTGAGTGCCGGGATCGTGATCATCGCCCAGGCACCGTGCTGGTCCGGGATCCAACCGGTCGACCGGCGTTTCCGCTTGGCAGGGCTGGTCGTCACGCCTCCAACACTATGCTTTGCTGACGAGTCCGGTGAATCCGTGCCGAAGAGGCCTCCGCCGAGGCCCTCCGTGGGGTGATCTCCCGCACGTTCGCCTGCGAGCGCGGTGGGTCGGACCCGCCATTCCTGCGCCTTTCCACAACCCGGACAGGCACGGATCCATCCTCCGCACCACTTCGGCGCCGAAGTTTTGTCGGCAACCGCCAATCGCCGGGACGTCCGCCCGAACCTACGCTGGCGTAGGTAAGGAGGGTTCATGTCCGACCAAGTCCTGCAACTGCTCACTCCCGACGGGAAGCGCATCGCGCCGATCCCGGGCGCCGACTGGTACGGCGACCCGACGGCCCGGAACTCCGACCCGGCGGTGACTCACCCAGTCACCGAGCAGCTCGCGGCCCATGCCGCAGAACTCAGCCCGAGCGACCTGCGGGCGGCGTACCGCCACATGGTCCTCACCCGCGCCTTCGACCGCGAGGCCACCAGCCTCCAACGTCAGGGAGAGCTCGGGCTCTGGGTCCCCAGCCTCGGACAGGAGGCGGCCCAGGTGGGCTCGGCCATGGCCACCCCGGCTGTGGACATGGTCTATCCCTCCTACCGTGAGCACGGTGTCGCGCAGGTCCGTGGCCTGGACCTGCGCGACATCATCCCGGTCTTCCGCGGCACCCGCCACGGCGGCTGGGACCCCCGTGCCCAGAACTTCCACCTCTACACGTTCGTGATCGGCGCGCACACGCTGCACGCCGTCGGCCACGCCATGGCCCTCACACAGGACCGCCGCCGCGGCCTCGCCGGCCCGGCCGCCGTCACCGTCTACTTCGGCGACGGCGCCACCTCCCAGGGCGACGTGAACGAGGCACTGGTCTTCGCCTCCTCCGCCCGGGCGCCGGTGCTGTTCCTCCTGCAGAACAACCAGTGGGCGATCTCGGTGCCCACCTCCACCCAGTCGCGCACGCCGCTCGCCAACCGCGCGGACGGTTTCGGCGTCCCGCACCTGCGGGTCGACGGAAACGACGTCGTCGCCAGCTTCGCCGCCACCCGCTACGCCCTGACGCGCATCGCGGACGACGGCGGCCCGTTCCTCATCGAGTTCGAGACCTACCGCATGGGCGCCCACACCACGTCGGACGACCCCACGCGCTACCGTTCGCGCGAGGAGGAGGACTCCTGGCGGGCGAAGGACCCGATCGCCCGGCTCCGCGCCCTCCTCACCGCAGAGGGTGCGGCGGACGAGGAGTTCCTCGCCGCAGTCGACGCCGAGGCCCATGAGCTCGGCGCCTCGGTCCGCGAGTTCACCCGCGCGAACGCCGCTGGGGACTTCCCCGAGGTGTTCGACCACGTCTACGCCACCCCCAACCTCCAGGTGGAGCACGAACGCGCCGTCTGGGACGCCTATGTGAGGGGAGAGGGATGAACGCCCCCGTCGTCGCGCCGGAGCGCAAGGGCCCGGCCACCGCGATCCACCCGGGCGGGCCCGTGCCCATCCCCACCAGCCCCCTGCCCATGGCGCAGGCGATCAACGCCGGCCTGCGCGCCGCCATGGGCCGGGACGAGACCGTGCTCCTCATGGGTGAGGACATCGGCCCTCTCGGCGGGGTCTTCCGCGTCACCGACGGCCTGCAGGCGGAGTTCGGCGAGGACAGGGTCCGCGACACCCCGCTCGCCGAGTCCGGCATCGTGGGCACCGCGATCGGCATGGCGCTCGCCGGGTACCGCCCCGTGGTGGAGATCCAGTTCGACGGCTTCATCTTCCCCGCCTTCGACCAGATCACCACCCAGCTCGCCAAGCTGCACTACCGCTCCGGTGGGGACGTGACCGTCCCTGTCGTCATCCGGGTGCCCTACGGCGGGGACATCGGCGCCATCGAGCACCACAGCGAGTCCCCCGAGGCCCTGTTCGCGCACACCGCAGGTCTCCGGGTGGTCTCGCCGTCGTCGTCGGCGGACGCCTTCACGATGATCCAACAGGCGATCGCCTCCCCGGACCCGGTGCTGTTCCTCGAGCCCAAGGCCCGCTACTGGTCGCGCGGCGAACTGCCCGCCACCGTGGACCTCACCCCCGACGGCGTGGCGGCCGGCCTGTCCCACGCCCGCACCGTCCGCAGCGGCACCGACATCACCCTGGCCGGCTACGGCCCCACGGTGGCCACCCTGGTGAAGGCCGCGGCCGCCGCCGCGGAGGACGGCGTCAGCGCCGAGGTCATCGACCTGCGTTCCATCTCGCCGCTGGACGTCGACGCCGTCGCCGCCTCGGTCCGCCGCACCGGCCGGCTCGTGGTCGCCCACGAGGCGC
>JBNJCY010000086.1:0-7931 GCA_051744325.1 Actinomycetota bacterium | reverse complement strand
GAAGATGTTCGCCGGACCCGAAGCCTACAACGGCTATGCGGAGCACCTCCGCGTGATTTTCGAACCGATCCTCCCGCGGACGGGCCTCCTCTGGATCCTCCGCGTCCTCCTCCTCGCGTCGGTGCTCGTGCACGCGTGGGCGGCGTTCTCCCTCTGGGACAGGGCGCGCAAGGCGCGCGGCACCGTCGGCTACGTCAACAGGCACCCGATCGCGACATCGTACGCCGTGCGCACGATGCGCTGGGGTGGTGTCCTGATCCTTGCGTTCGTCGTCTTCCACCTGCTGCACTTCACGACCCTGCACATCGAGATCGGCGGCGACTACGAGGCGCTCTCGCCCTACGAGCGGATGATCGTCTCGTTCGAGTTCTGGTGGCTCTGGCTGGCCTACTTCGTCGTGATGATCCTGCTCGGGATGCACGTCCGGCACGGCGTCTGGTCCTCGCTGGCGACGCTGGGCGCCAACCAGAAGCGGCGGGAGCTCGTGATCAACTTGATCGCGCTCGCCGCGGCCGCGCTCCTGGTCATCGGCTTCATGCTCCCGCCCACCGCCATCCTGCTCGACCTGATCAACTGAGGCTCACCCATGACTGACATGCTCATCAACGGCCTCTACATCGAGGGCTCAAGCGTCGCCGACACGAAGGCACCCCACGACGTGCCGCTCGCGTACCGCTGGGAGGAACACAAAGCCCATATCGCGCTCGTGAACCCGTCCAACCGCCGCAAGCTCAACGTCATCATCGTGGGATCCGGACTCGCTGGTGGCGCCGCCGCGGCCTCACTCGGCGAGGCCGGCTACAACGTGAAGTGCTTCGCGTACCAGGACTCGCCGCGGCGGGCGCACTCGATCGCCGCCCAGGGCGGGATCAACGCCGCGAAGAACTACAAGAACGACAACGACTCGGTCTTCCGCCTCTTCTACGACACGGTGAAGGGCGGCGACTACCGGTCACGGGAGGACAATGTCTACCGGCTCGCGGAGGTCTCCCCGAACATCATCGACCAGTGCGTGGCGCAGGGCGTCCCGTTCGCCCGCGAGTACGGCGGCCTGCTCGACAACCGCTCCTTCGGCGGCGTGCAGGTGCAGCGCACGTTCTACGCCCGCGGCCAGACCGGCCAGCAGCTCCTGATCGGTGCCTACCAGTCGCTGCAACGTCAGGTTGCTGCCGGCACGGTCGAGATGCTCTCCAGGCACGAGATGGTCGAGCTCGTCGTGGTCGACGGGCGCGCGCGGGGCATCATCGCCCGCGACATGGTGAGCGGTGAGATCGAGACGCACCTCGCCGACGCCGTCGTCATCGCCTCCGGAGGCTACGGCAACGTCTTCTTCCTCTCGACGAACGCGATGGGCTGCAACACCACCGCCGCGTGGCGGGCTCACCGCAAGGGCGCGCTCTTCGGCAACCCCTGCTTCACCCAGATCCACCCGACCTGCATCCCGCAGGCCGGGGAGTCCCAGTCGAAGCTCACCCTCATGAGCGAGTCCCTCCGAAACGACGGGCGCATCTGGGTCCCGAAGGACCCGGACGACTGCGACAAGGATCCCCGGCAGATCCCCGAGGAGTCCCGCGACTACTACCTGGAACGGATCTACCCCGCCTTCGGGAACCTGGTCCCGCGCGACATCGCCTCACGCCAGGCCAAGAACGTCTGCGACGAGGGCCGGGGCGTGGGCCCCGTGGTCGAGGGCCTCGGCCGCCGTGGCGTCTACCTGGACTTCTCGGACGCCATCCAGCGGCTCGGCAAGGCCGCGGTGTCCGCGCGGTACGGCAACCTCTTCGACATGTACCAGCGGATCACGGGCGACGACCCGTACGAGATGCCGATGCGCATCTACCCGGCGGTGCACTACACGATGGGCGGACTGTGGGTCGACTACGACCTCATGTCCACCGTCCCGGGGCTGTACGTGGCGGGAGAGGCCAACTTCTCCGACCACGGTGCGAACCGGCTCGGTGCCTCGGCACTCATGCAGGGTCTCGCGGACGGGTACTTCGTGCTCCCCGCGACGATCAGCGACTACCTCGCCAAGGCCCCGTTCCCGAAGATCGCCGAGGAACACCCGGACGTGGTCGCGGCCCGCCGGGCAGTCGAGGAGCGCAACGAGACCCTGCTGTCCCTGAACGGCACGCACTCGGTCGATTGGTTCCACAAGAAGCTCGGCCACATCATGTGGGAGAAGTGCGGCATGGAGCGCTCAGAGGAGGGACTCACGGAGGCGGTCTCCGAGATCCGGGCGTTGCGCGAGCAGTTCTGGACCGACGTGAAGCTCGTCAGCAAGGCAGCCGACATGAACCAGGAGCTGGAGCGGGCAGGACGGGTCGCGGACTTCCTCGAGCTCGGTGAGCTGATGTGCATCGACGCGTTGCACCGCCGCGAGTCCTGCGGCGGGCACTTCCGCACCGAGTCGCGGACCCCCGAGGGGGAGGCACTGCGTCACGACGACGAGTTCGCCTACGTGGCCGCCTGGGAGTTCACCGGGTCGGGCGAGCCCCCGATCCTCCACAAGGAGGACCTCGTTTACGAGAACATCGAGATGAAGCAGAGGGACTACAAGTGAAGGTCACGCTCAACATCTGGCGTCAGCCGGGGCCGGACGCCCCTGGGCGCATGGTCTCCTATCAGTTGGTGGGGATCTCGGACCACATGTCCTTCCTCGAGATGCTCGACGTCCTCAACGAGGAGCTCTTCGCCCGCGGCGAGGAGCCGGTGCAGTTCGACTCGGACTGCCGTGAGGGCATCTGCGGCATGTGCGGACTCGTCATCAACGGCGTGGCCCACGGGCCGGAGGTGACCACCACGTGCCAGCTGCACATGCGGTCCTTCAAGGACGGTGACACGATCACGATCGAGCCCTGGCGGGCGGCGGCCTTCCCGGTCATCAAGGACCTCGTGGTGGACCGCGGTGCGCTCGACCGCATCATCGCGGCCGGTGGCTACATCTCGGTGAGCACGGGTGCCGCGCCGGACGCCCACGCCGTCCCGGTCCCGAAGCCGGATGCGGACCGGGCCTTCGAGGCGGCGGCCTGCATCGGCTGCGGCGCCTGCGTGGCGGCCTGCCCGAACGCCTCGGCGATGTTCTTCACCGCCGCGAAGGTGACCCACCTCGGCATGCTGCCGCAGGGCCAGCCTGAGCGGGAGGCCCGCGTGGTCGCGATGCTGAACCAGCAGGACGCCGAGGGCTTCGGCGGGTGCCAGTACATCGGCGAGTGCGCCGCCGTGTGCCCCAAGGAGATCCCGCTCGACGTGATCAGCCAGCTCAACCGCGACCTGTCGCGGTCGTGGTCCAGGGGTCACTGACACGACACGGGGGCGGGGTGGGCCATGGGCTCACCCCGTCCGCCGATTGTGCTCCCGCCGCCTACAATGGCGTGCGTGAACGAACCGCTGGTCCTGGGCATCGAGTCGACCTGTGATGAGACGGGCGTCGCGCTGGCGCGTGGACGGACCCTGCTCGCGGACGTGACCGCGACCTCCATGGACGACTTCGCCCGCTATGGCGGCATCATCCCGGAGATCGCGTCCAGGGCCCACCTGGAGAGCTTCCTCCCCACCCTCAACGCCGCCCTGGGCCAGGCGGGGGTGCGGTTGGAGGACGTCGACGCGATCGCCGTCGCCGCCGGACCCGGGCTGATCGGCTCGCTCACCGTGGGGACCGCGGCGGCCAAGGCGCTGGCGGTGGGGACCGGGAAGCCACTCTACGGCGTCAACCACATCATCGGCCACGTCGCCGTGGACGAGCTGGTGAACGGCCCCTTCCCGGAGTCCTTCATCGCGCTCGTCGTCTCCGGGGGGCACACCTCGCTGCTGTCGGTGACGGACATCGCCACCGGGGTGTCCGAGCTCGGATCCACGCTCGACGACGCCGCGGGCGAGGCGTTCGACAAGGTCGGGCGCCTCCTCGGCCTCCCGTACCCGGGCGGCCCCCACATCGACCGGATGGCACGGCAGGGCGATCCGACAGCCATCCGCTTCCCGCGCGGTCTCAGCGCCGGGAAGGACAGGGACCGCCACCGATACGACTTCTCCTTCTCGGGGCTGAAGACGGCGGTCGCTCGGTACGTGGAGTCGCTCGAGGACGCCGGCGTGCCGCTTCCGAAGGAGGACATTGCCGCGTCCTTCTCGGAGGCCGTGAACGACGTCCTCACGCGCAAGGCGCTGGAGGCGTGCCAGGTGAATGGTGCGCACACCCTCGTGATCGGCGGCGGCTTCTCGGCGAACTCGCGGCTCCGCGAACTCGTGCAGGAACGCGCAGGGGAGTACGGCATCACGGTGCGGATCCCCCCGATCCGGTTCTGCACCGACAACGGCGCCATGATCGCCGCCCTCGGCTCGGCGCTGCTCCGCGCCGGCGTGGAGCCCTCGCCGCTCGACTTCGGCAATGACTCCGGGATGCCGCTCGGCCAGAGCCACGTCGCCGCCTAGCTGGGCCGACCCAGCTTCATCTCGGTGACCAGCTGGCGGACCACGGCCTCCATCGACCGCCCGCCCTTGAGGTAGGCACGATGCTGGCGCTGGTAGGACGCACCCTTCTGCAGGATCACCTCCACCATGCGGAGCTCCTGGGTGCACCCCAGGCGTCGCGCGACCGGCTCGAGCCTCTCCAGCATGTGCGCCACGGTGACGCTCACGAGCTCCTCGTTGCCCTCCGCGTCGAGGATGAGGATGGCGTCCATCCCGTAGCGGGCGGAGCGCCACTTGTTCTCGGCGACGAACCACTGGGGCAGGCGCGGGAGCGTCCTGCCCTGGTCCAGCTCGGTGGAGTAGTGCTCGACGAGGCAGTGCGTGAGTGCCGCCAACGCCTTGAGTTCGGTGACATTCGTGGGGGCGTCGCAGGTGCGCACCTCGATCGTGCCCAGCTTGGGCGACGGACGGATGTCCCAGCGCACCTCGGAGAAGTCGTCGATCACCCCGGTCCTCAGCATGTCGGCGGTGTAGGACTCCAGGCCTTCCCAGTCATCGAACTGGTGGGGGATGCCGGCCGTGGGCAGCTGCTGGAACATCATCGCCCGGTTGGAGGCGTACCCCGTGTCCCGGTTGGACCAGAACGGGGAGGACGAGGACAGTGCCTGCAGGTGCGCGTGGCGGGTCATGAGAGCGTTCAGGATCGGGATGACCTTGCTCTGGTCCTCGATGCCAACGTGCACGTGCATGCCGAACAGCAGCATCTGCTGCCCCCAGTACCGCGTGCGGTCCACGAGCTTCGCGTAGCGCTCCTTGTTCGTGACCCGCTGGTAGAGGGGATTCGCGAACGGGTGGGTGCCAGCGGTGGCGAGTTCGAGCCGTAGTGCCGCCATGATGGGGCCCAGGTCCGTGATCGACGACTCGATGTCCTCCACCGCCTCCGGGACGGTGCGCGCCGGCGCGGAGACCACCTCGACCGTGTTCAGGAGCAGTTCGTGATGGATCGAGGGGTGCGCGCCCTCCGGGATCCTGGCCAGCACCGCCGCAGCGCACTGGCGCAGGTCGAGCGAGTCCGAGTCGATCAGCTGGAGCTCCCACTCGATGCCGACGGTCGAGCGCGGCGAGTGTGCGAAGGGCATGCTCATGCGTCCATGGTGCCGTGACTCGCGCCGATTCGCCGCACGATGAGCGCACTGTGCCTGCCCTCGAGGCGTGTGAGGACCACGGTGGCCTCCCCGTCGCCCCTGAGGCCCAACTGCTTCCGCAGGACGTCCGGGACGATGTCCACGCCCCGCTTCTTGATCTCGAGGCTTCCGACCCCGCGGGCGGCGAGGTAGCCCGCGAGGCGCTTGCGCGAGTACGGGAAGTGGTCGAGGATCTCGAACGTCTCGGCGAACGGCGTGGCGGCGGGCGACGCACTCGTCAGGTAGGCGATCGAGTCGCTCACGACAGTCGCGCCGAGGGCGGCGGCGAGGGGTGCGACGCCGCCGGCCCGGATGACGGCGCCGTCGGGCTCGTGGAGGAAACGTTGCAGCGGTCCGGTGGTGGCGCGGGCAGCGGGGGCGTCCGGGGAGGTGGCGGTGGCGAGGACGGCGGGCCGGTCGCCGTCGATGACGAGCGCGCTGCGGCCCGGGCCGTCCGCCAGCGCACCGAACCACAGCCCTGCCTCGACGACGTGACCGTCGACGGAGACCCACTGGGCGTGCGCGTCCCCGGGGATGTCCTCGTACCGGATGCCGGGGCCCACCTTGACGCCGAGTTCTGGGATGCGCCCCCGGAGCGCGAGGAGAGTGGGGAGCGGTGGCGAGTACCCACCGGGGTCGAACACCCGCCCTGACGGCCCTCGGCGCGCCGGGTCCGCGAACAGTCCGTCGTACGGGGAGAGGTCGAGGTCGAGGGCATCGGCGTGGAGGACTCGTGCGCCGGGGAAGGCCATGAGATTGACCAGCGCGAGGGCGGCGGTCTCCTCGTCCCACTCGACGGCGTCGACGGCGATCCCGAGTCCGGCGAGGGCGAGGGAGTCCGCCCCGATCCCGCAGCCCAGGTCCGCCACCTGGGCGCATCCGGCGGCCCGGTAGCGGCCCGCGTGGTGCGCCGCGACGACGAGCCGGGTGGCCTGCTGCAGGCCGGTGTCCGTGAAGAGCATCGAGTCCGCGAAGTCCCCGAACTTCGCGTGCGCCCGGGCGCGGAGGTGGAGCTGCGTCAGGAGGGTGGCCACGAGGTCCCCGTCGAGGCCGCGCGCACGGAGCCGTTCACCCAGCTTCGGCGCCTCGGCCGGGTCGTACGGGGGGAGCGAGGCGAGGAGCGCCCACACCCCGGGGTCGAGGAGACGCGCAGTCGTGGTCACGCGGCCATTGTCGCATCAGGCCACATCGTCGCATCGGGTCCCCGGGCTGGCACTCGCCTTGACCGAGTGCTAATCGCGGCATAGATTTGGGGACGGACGCGGTCGAACCGGCCGCGTGGGCTCTCCAACGCTCCGGACCCCGCGACGGCGGAGCACGGGGGAGTCCAGCAATCGAAGGATCGTATTCACAGGAAGGGAGTTCCGCTGTGTCGGTCTCCATCAAGCCGCTCGAGGACCGTGTTGTCGTCCAGACCCTCGAAGCTGAAACCACCACCGCCTCCGGGCTGGTCATCCCGGAAACCGCGAAGGAGAAGCCCCAGGAGGGCAAGGTCATCGCGGTCGGCCCCGGCCGGATCGACGACAACGGCAACCGGGTTCCCCTGGACGTCGCCGTGGGTGACGTCGTGATCTACTCCAAGTACGGCGGCACCGAGGTGAAGTACCGCGGCGAGGAGTACCTCATCCTGTCCGCGCGTGACATCCTCGCCATCGTCGAGAAGTAGCCCGCACTGACGGAGAACGGGGCTCAGGCACATGCCTGGGCCCCGTTCTTCTCGCGTCAGGCGATCGTGCTCTTCGCCTTGCGCGCCTGGATGATCGCGGTGCGCTCGTCCTCCGAGAGCCCACCCCACACGCCGTACGGCTCCTGGACCGCGAGGGCATGCTCGCGGCACTGCTCGAGGACCGGGCAGCGGGCACAGATGGCCTTCGCAGCCTCGTCTCGGCGGCGGCGGGTCCCACCCCGCTCACCCTCCGGGTGAAAGAAGATCTCCGGATCGGCATCCCGGCACAAGCCCTGGTACTGCCACTCCCACAGATCCATCACTGGTCCGGGGAGCCGGGTGATCTCGGCCATGCACGCCTTCTCTCTGAGCCTGCCGGGGGTGCCGGGCAATTGTTATCCGGGAGGGTGCGCCGGTTGTCGGGAGCACCCGTGAATCTTGAGCGTTGTGCGCTGTGGCAGGCCGTTGAGGCGCAGCCAAATACAAACCTAGTGTGTTCCGGGACACATGTGCAAGGAACTGGTGACTGGTGTCGAATTCATTGGGAATTCGGATGAATTCGGGCTCTTGTGACCGATCCGTGGGTTCTCTCCGGCCGGCGAGGGGGTCGCCCGGACTTCGACCAGTCGCACGAGGACGAGATGACCCTCCAGGATCCCCCACGACTGCGCCCA
>JBNJCY010000085.1:0-7957 GCA_051744325.1 Actinomycetota bacterium | reverse complement strand
CGCCGTCCCCGTCGCACGTGCCCGTCCTGTTGCCGATTCCTTGGCCCGGGCTTTGCCTCAGCCGGTAGCTTTGGCAGTCTGGGGCACAGATTGCCCACAAACGAGGAGACGACGGCATGTTCCAACGGATCATGGTGCCCATCGACCTGGCCCACATCGACCAACTGGCCAGGCCCCTCCAAGTGGCCGCGGACGCCGCCCGGCACTATGGGGCGGAGGTCTGGTACGTGGCCGTGACCTCCGACGCTCCCGGCAGCGTGGCCCGCACCCCGCGGCAGTACCAGCAGAAGCTGGACGCCTTCGTTGCCGAGCAGTCGACCCTCCACGGCCAGCCCGCGCACGGCCGGGTGCTCCTCTCCCCGGACCCTGTCGCCGACCTCGACGACGTCCTCATCCACACCATCAAGGACCTCGGGGCCGACCTGGTCATCATGGGCACCCACCTACGCCGCCACCTCGGCGCCGTCATGCCGTCCCACGGCGGCAAGGTTGCCACCCACACCAAGGCATCCGTCTTCCTCGTCCGTCCCCAGGAGCTGAGCCGATGACCGACCAGACCCCCGTCACCGAACCCGAGTCCACTGAGGGCATCCCGACTCCCACCGGCGCCGCGAACCTCATCGACACCGACTACGTGATCGGCCAGGACAACGTCACCACGTCCCGGTTGGGCTTCCCCGTTGACCTGCACGGCAAGGTCTTCATGATCTCTGCGCTGGTCATCACCACGTTCGTCCTCGGCACCCTGGCGTTCCGCGACCAGGTCGGCCCGCTCTTCGACGAGTTGTTCTCCTGGGTGACACACCGGACGGACTGGTTCTTCCTGCTGGCGGCCAACATCTTCGTGATCCTGGCGGTCATGCTCATCTTCACCCCGCTGGCGAAGGTGCGGATCGGCGGCGCGGACGCGACGCCGGACTTCAGTCGCAGCGGTTGGTTCGCGATGCTCTTCGCCGCCGGCATGGGCATCGGCCTCATGTACTACGCCGTCTCGGAGCCGATGAGCCACTTCGGCTCCTCGCTGGCGGGCATCACCATGGAGAATGGCGTGCGCACCGACTGGGCACCGCTCGGCGGTGCGGAGGGCGACGTCGCCGCCGCAACCTCGCTCGGCATGGCCGCCACCATCTTCCACTGGGGCCTGCACCCGTGGGGCATCTACGCCGTGGTGGCCCTCTCCCTGGCGATCTTCTCCTTCAACAAGGGCCTCCCGCTGACGATGCGCTCGATCTTCTACCCGATCCTCGGGGAGCGGGTCTGGGGCTGGCCCGGCCACATCATCGACATCCTCGCGGTGTTCGCCACCCTCTTCGGCCTGGCCACCTCGCTCGGCCTCGGTGCCTCGCAGGCCTCCGCGGGCCTCAACCACCTCTTCGGCCTCCCCAACACGACGCTCACGATGGTGCTCCTCATCGTCGTCATCACCACTGTGGCACTCGGCTCCGTGGTCGCCGGCGTGGACAAGGGCGTCCAGCGGCTCTCCCAGGTGAACATGGGGCTGGCGGCCCTGCTGCTGGTCTTCGTGATCATCGTGGGGCCCACCCTCGCGATCGCCACCGGCTTCTTCCAGAACCTCGGCTCCTACGTCGTGCACCTGCCCGCCCTGGCCAACCCGTTCGGCCGGGAGGACGTGAACTTCACCCAGGGCTGGACGGCGTTCTACTGGGCGTGGTGGATCAGCTGGTCCCCCTTCGTCGGCATGTTCATCGCCCGGGTCAGCCGGGGCCGGACCGTCCGCGAGTTCCTCATCGCCGTGCTGCTGGTCCCGTCCGCCGTCTCCGTGCTCTGGATGACGGCGTTCGGCCAGACCGCCATCAGCCAGTTCGTCGACGACGGCTTCGAGGGCGTGGCGAACGCGGTCCTGGACATCCAGCTCTTTGAGATGCTCAGCCAGCTCCCGCTGCGGGACATCACCTCCTTCATCGCGATCGTGCTCGTGTTGATCTTCTTCATCACATCCTCGGACTCCGGCTCCCTCGTGATCGACGCGATCACCGCCGGAGGCAAGGTGGACGCCCCCAGGCCGCAACGCGTGTTCTGGGCCATCATCGAGGGTGTCATCGCGATCGCGCTCCTGATCGGCGGCGGGCTCAGCGCCCTCCAAGCGGCCGTGATCTCCACCGGCCTGCCCTTCACGCTGGTGCTGCTCGCGGCCTGCTACGCCATCGTGCGCGGCCTGCTGACCGAGCCCCGCACCATGAAGGGCGCACTCCCGAAGTCCTGACCACCTGGTCCTCACACCCAAGTCATGATCGCCCGCCGACGGCGGTGGTCGGCCTCAGCACCAGAGGTCGCCGACCGCCGTCGCCGGGTCGTGGTGGGTGGCCACCTGCGCCTGCAGCAGCTCGGCGGTGGCCAGCGCGTCCATGAGCGCGTGGTGGCCCAGGTAGGGCGGCAGGCCATACCGGGCCCGGGAGTCTCCGAGGCGCAGCGAGACGGGATGCTGCCCGATCACGCGCCTGAGCCGCGCCGCCGCTGACGCGCGGTGCAGCCGGGCCTCCAGTTCCATCGTGTCGACCACGGGGAACCGCAGTCCCTCGCCGAGCCGGTCCTTGACCGTGGCGTCGAGGAACTCCCTCTCGATGGCCCGGTAGTGGACCACGGCCACGCGCCCGGCGAGGACGGCCAGGACGTCGTCGAGCACGTCGGCGAAATCGGGGGCGTGCTCGATGGCGCTGTGGGTGATGTGGTGGAAGGCCACGGAGGCCCCGGTGAGTGGCTGGAGCGGGCGAACCACCCAGTACCGCCGCGCCGCGAGCGGGATGCTGTCCAGGGTGAACGGCACCAGCCCGATGCTGACGATGCCGTGGCGTGCGGGATCCAGGCCGGTGGTTTCCATGTCCACGGCCACGAGCGGGACGTCCCGGATGGGGGTGGCGGGGTCGGCGGTCCCCGCCGCGAAGAACCGGGCGAGACGGGGGTCGCGCGCGGTGCGCGCCCGGTCGGCGAGGTACTGCGGCCACCCGGGCTCCGTCGTCGTCGGCCGGCGCAAGTGGGTCATGGGCGTGCGGTGGGCATCGGGTAGCGGAACTTCAGGAACTTCTGGGCGTTGCTGAGCGCCTGGAAGGCGTCCTTCAGGTTGTGCCGCTCCGTGTCCGTGACGTTGGCGGGGACGACGCGGTTGTCCGGGGTGCGGCCCTCCCGCAGGTCGATGACGTGGTGGCGGATGCGCACGATCGCCATGACCTCCATGGCGTCCCGGAGGCGGGTGGCCACTCCGGGCCCGAGGAGCTGGGTGCGCTCGATGTCGTCGAGGCGGGCGAAGCTGTTCCGCTCGCGCGAGCCGGCCGCGAGCGCGTGCACGCGGATCAGGTCCACCATCGGGGCCGTCCCCCGGTTCTTGAGGTTGAAGGACTCGCGCTGCCGACCGTCCTTCTCCACCACGAACGTGCGGAACACCCCCAGCGGGGGCGTGCGGCCCAGGGCGTTGCGGGCCATGGCGGCCAGGAACAGCGGGTGGTCCGGGGCCATCCCGGAGACGAGGTCCTGCAACTGCTCCACGAATCCGACCTCGCCGTGGACGGCGTCCATGTCGAAGAAGATGGAGCTGTGCAGCAACCGCTCGGGGGAGGGGTGCGTGATCCAGTCCCGGAAGTACCCCCGCCACACGTGCAGTGGCTGGCGCCAGCGCGTGTTGCTGGCCATGATCCCGCCCTTGCAGAGGGGGTAGCCGCAGGTGGCGAGCCCATCGGTGACACGGTCGGCGAGCTCGCGGAAGTACTCGCCGTGGAGCGCCGGGTCGTAGCGGTCGGAGAGGACCAGGGCGTTGTCCTGGTCGGTGACGATGGACTGCTCGTCCCGCGCGGCCGAGCCCACGTTCATGAAGCAGTACGGCACCGGTGGCTCCCCCAGCTCGTCCTGGGCCATCTCGAGCAGGCGGCGCGTGAAGGAGCGGCCGATGGCGGACAGGACGGCCCCGACGGCACGCGAGTCCGCGCCGTCGTCAACCATGCGGAGGAAGGTGGCCCGGACGTCCGGGACGAGGCCCGCCAGCTCCTCCGGGGTGGAGGAGTTGTGGATGCGGTTGGCGAGGTAGAGGCTCGAGTTCGTCTCGTGCCGGACGATGTCCGAGAGGTGGATCATCCCCACCGGAGTGCGGTGGTGCATGACGGGGAGGTGGTGGGTCCAGTTGCGCAGCATCGAGAGCATGGCCTCCTGGACCGACTCGTCGGACCGGATGGCGAACATGTTCTCGCCCGTGACCTCCCGCACGAGCGTGTCCGGGGGGAGGCCCGCGGCCACCACCTTGCCGCGGAAATCGCTGTCGGTGAGGATGCCGCGCACCCGCCACAGGTGGCCGTCCTCGTCCTCGAACGTCCAGCGGGAGGGTGTTTCGCCGATCTCGTCGAGCACGATCACGGCGGTGGTCCTCGACTCGGAGAGGCGGCGGGCGGCCTCCTGCACGGTCGCGTCGGCCGGCACCATGACGGGCGGGCTGTGGACGAGGGTCATCACGGGCGTCACCGCCATCGCGGATGCTCCCTGCTGCTCCGTCCCCGATCCGAGGCGGGGGCGGTCCACCTCCACGAACTCCGCGAAGACGTCGTCCTCGTTGCACAGCTCGTGGAAGACGGTGTCCGGGATGGCGTAGACGAGGGTGTCCTCCAGCGCGCGGGCAGGGAAGCGGACCCTGCCACCGCGCAGCAGCCCGAACTGCCCGAAGATGTCCCCCTCGCCCAGGACGTTGTAGAGCGCCCCGCCACGGCGCCGTACCTCCACCGAGCCGCTGCGGATGTACCGCAACGCGTGGTTCTCGGCACCGAGCGCGGTGATCTGCTGGCCGGCCCGGTGGTAGGAGACCTCGATGGAGTCCACCACCCGGTCGAGAAGGTCCTCGGGGAGGGTGTCGAACGGGGCGAAGTGCGCGAGGTGGTCCCGGATCTCGTTCAGTTCGCTCATCACGGGCGTCCCTCGTCGTGGCACATCGGTCATCCAGTCTCCCATGCGGATCCGGCTGTCCGGGGGTATTCCCGTCCCCGGTGCGCTGCGGTACGTTTGGCCGCACGCGTCAGGGGGCGGCGGACGGGCGCGACAGCCCCTTGGGTGGGATCGGATAGGACATGGACGCATTCCCTGACACACCTCCCCTCACCGGGGCCATCCTCGACGCCTGGGGCGCCGGCCTCGACGACGTCGCCGCCTCCGTGGCGGCCGTCGCCGCCGGGCTGGACCCGGCCGATCTCGCGCGCTGGCTCGCGGCCGACCCCACCACCCCCGGCCTCGGCTTCCTCAGCTGGAGGTGGGACGCCCAACTCCGCCAGGGTGACGCCGCAGCGTGGACGGGCCTGGACGCGGGCCGCCTCTTCTCCTGGTTCGATGCCGAGCTTCCCCACCGTCACCAGCTTCCCGCCCCCCGGCTGGCCGTGACCGGCGACGTGATCCCCGGCGAGGTGGTTCCCCGGCTGCTCGCCTGCCCGGGTGTGGGTTCCGCCGTCATCCCGGTGGCGCGGGTTCCCGGTGCGCTGCGCCGCCGTGCCTGGCACTGGCCGCCCCGGATCGGCGTGGCGGAGGACGGGCTGCGGAACGCGTTCGCCTCTCAGCGCGACGACGGGACGGTTCCCTCCGAGCTGGTGGACGTCCGTGACCTGCGTGTGGATCCCGGCGGGGTGGACCTGCTCGTGCTGCGTGAGTCGCCGGCTGGGGCAGCCGCGTTCGTGGCTGCGAGGCGCCAGCTCGCGGGCGCCGTCGTCTGCGTGGGGGAGCCGGGTGGGGCGTGGCCCGTCGTCGACGCGCACCTGGCGCTCGTACGGGCGACGACCGGCGCCGTCGCCACCGCCCTCACACCGGCGGACGAGCCGGCCGCGGCGGCGCACCACGTGCTGCTCGTGCTGCGGTACCTCGCCCACGCCCATCCGCTCGACGTCGCCCTCACGGCGGGGTTCGAGCGCCGTCTCCTCCTCGCGTCGGAGACCGAAGCACTCGCCGACGCCGCCCTGCCGGCCACGATCCGGGCGCGGGCCCGGCAGCACCGCTTCGACGTCGAGGCATTCGGCCAGGCCATGGCCGCGCCCCCGCCGGTCGGGGCCGAGCCGCCCGAACTGGTGGCACCCCCGCGAATGGAGGCCGCGACGCGGGAGCGGGGAATCCGGGCGCTGGACCGGGTCGATCGGGAGTTGCCGGCTCTGGAGGAGCTGGAGATGCTCCCGGACGGCGCCTTCGACCACGAGTCCGAGGAGGCGTCCCGGGCGGTCGAGCCCGCGGCAGCCGTGGATGCCGCCCTCGACGAGGCCGAGGGCGCGGTCCCCCGGCTGCTCCAGGCCTGGGTGGGGCCGTTCGAGGGCGGAGCGGCGCCGGACAACATGCTGCGGGCCGGGGCGAACGCCGTCGACGTGTTCATCGGGCCCGAGGAGGCCGGCGCGCTGCTGGGCCGCGAGGTGACGGACGAGCAGCTCGGCTTCGACGATCCGGCCGTCAACCGCGTGCGGCTCACTTTGGTGCTCGCCCCGTTGATCCCGCGCGGGGAGCCGAGCCGCGCCGAGCTGGACGTGCCCCGCACCGGCCGGTCCGGCAACGCCCGCCTGCGCTGGGACCTGCCGGAGGGCGGCCGCGTCCAGGCCCGGCTCATGGTGCTGCACCGCAACCGCGTGCTCCAGACCGCCCTGCTGACCGGCCGGGTGGGGGAGGAGGCGCGGCTGCGCGAGCGGCTCGTGCTCTGGGACCGGCTCAGCCATCTGGATGACCGCCAGCCCTTCGACCGCACCTTCGTCCTCAACCATGACGACGACGGCCGGGACGCCGTCGTCAGCCACGCCGACGGCGCCACCACCATCGAGGCGATGGCCGAGATCGACGCCACCACGGAGCGAATCCGGACCTACCTCCTGAAGGCCACCCAGCTCACCTCCACGGGAGAGGCGGCGCGGGAGGCGGCGCGGCGGATCCTCATCGACGTGGCCGTGGAGGGCAACGACCTCTACACCACCCTCGAGGACCACTTGGCGGGCTTCGCCGGCGCGCGGCGGATGCAGGTGGTCACGGCGCGCGCGGGCCGGTTCCTGCCGCTGGAGATGGTCTACGACAGGCCCGCCCCGGACGAGGACGCGGTGATGTGCGCGAACTGGGAGGCCGGGAGGGAGTGCGGGCGCCACTGCTTCGCGGACGAGGACGACATCACCGTGGTGTGCCCGGCCGTGTTCTGGGGCATGAGCCGGGTGATCGAACGGCACCACACCTCGCTGACCGACGGGGCGGGGACCGCGTTCCTCGTGACCGCGACGCCGACCCGGGAGCAGCGCCTGCTCACCGTTTCCCACGCCCTCATGGGGGCGAGCGAGAAGGTCCTGCCCACCGACGTCATCCGGACGAGGAATGCGCTCGGGGAGGACGTGAAGCCGGTGACCACCTGGGAGGAGTGGGTGGCGGCACTGAAGGCGGCGCCGTCGGACCTCCTCGTGCTGATGCCCCACACGGACCCGAAGGTCCGCACCATGGAGATCTCGGGACGGACGCTGAGGAACGGGAGGGTGGAGAATCGACACGTCACCGGCGGGCACGAGGCCCAGCCCGTGGTGGTGCTCTTCGGGTGCGACACCGACGGCTCGCGGGACGACCCGGCGGGGTTCGCGACCCGGTTCATGAAGAAGGGCGCCGCGGTGGTGTTCTCCACGCTCACGATGCTGCTGGCCCGACACGCCGCGGCGATGTCGCAGCAGTTGGCGGCGGCGCTGCGTGCACCGGACCGGGCCGAGCAGCCGCTGGGGGAGCTCGTGGCTGAGTTCCGGCGCGAGGCCGTGCGCGGCGGACTGATAAGCGCGCTTGCCGTCACCGCCTATGGCGACGCCGACTGGAAGGTGTGACGGTTCGCTGTCCGGAGGCCTGAAACCATGCCTCCGGAATGATCTGGAGTCTCCGTTTGCACTCGGGGGCGGGTGGGTGCCCTGCGGATCTTGCCATGCGCCCCGTTTCGCTTCACAGGTTCGGTGACCGCGTTCCATGTTCCCCCAATTGCGTGCGCAAG